>NZ_DAMDLU010000051.1:0-18410 GCF_032084865.1 Microbacterium sp. | reverse complement strand
GCCGACGGCGATCGCCTGACGCTCCCGGAGCCGGGGCCACAGCAGCGCGAGGAATGCGGCGGCGGCCGCCGCGTCGAGCCCCCAGGCCTTCGGGTCGCCGAGCACGTCCCCGAGCAGGGCGCCCGCGAGTGTGGTGAGGTTCCAGCCGACGAGCACTCCGAGGCCGGTGAGCCAGAATCCCAGCCGACGCAGCTGGGGCGTCTCCTGAGAGATCGCGACGGCCGTCGACTCGTCGATGGTGACGTGCGCGGCGGCCGCCCGGCGCCAGAAGCCGTCGCCGATGATCGACGACATGCGCATGCCGTAGGCGACGTTGCGCACACCGAGCAGCGCGGCGGAGGCGACCGCCGAGGGCAGAGCAGCGATGCCGCCCGCGCCGAACACGCCGATGAAGGCGAACTGCGACCCGCCGGTGAACATCAGCAGGCTCAGCACGCAGGTCTGCCAGACGTCGAGACCGGATGCCACCGACAGGGCGCCGAACGAGATTCCGTACGCGCTGGTCGCGACCGCGACGCCGAGGCCCTCGCGCCACACTTCCCGGAGGGCGTGATCCTGCTCGCGTGTTCGCTCTGCTGAACGCATGAACATCATTCTGAACACGTCATCCTGTTCAGTCAAATCGAACGATCGTTTGCAATACTGAACGCATGGATCTGCGTGAACGACTCGCTCTCTCCCTGCGCCGCGAGCGGGAGGGCGCCGGCCTGTCGGTCTCGGAGCTGGCCCGCCGCGCGAGCGTCTCCAAGGCGACCGTCTCGCAGCTCGAGAGCGGTTCGGGAAACCCCAGCGTCGAGACGCTGTGGGCCATCGGCGACGCACTCGGCGTGCCGTTCGCGACTCTCGTCGACGACCGTGCGCCGGCGGCGCGGCTCATCCGTGTCGGAGATCACGCCGGGGTGCCCTCGGCGGCATCCCCCTATCTCGCCACGCTACTGTCGGCAGCCGCCCCCGGCACTCGGCGCGACATCTACCTCATCCAGGCCGAGCCGGGCGAGCCGAGGCGCTCACTGCCGCACCACGCCGGCACGACCGAGCACGTCGTGCTGATCAACGGCGAGGCGCTGGTCGGGCCGGACGACGCGCCCGAGCTGCTGCACCCCGGCGACTACCTGTCGTACGCGGGCGACGCGCCGCACATCTTCGAGGCGCGCAGTCCCGGCACCAGCGCGGTGCTGGTGTCGGAGCTGCGCTGACCCGCCGCGTCAGCGGCTCAGTACCAGTTCATCGCCTGCGAGTGACCCCAGGCCGAGCACGGCGAGCCGTACACGCTGTCGATGTAGCCGAGGCCCCAGGCGATCTGCGTCGCCGCGTTCGTGCGCCAGTCTGCACCGGCCGACGCCATCTTGCTGCCGGGCAGCGACTGCGGGATGCCCGTGGCCCCGCCGTTGGAGTTGTAGGCCTGGTAGTTCCAGCCGGACTCCTTGGTCCACAGCTTCGCGAGGCACGAGAACTCGCCCTCGCCCCAGCCGTAGCGCTCGGCCGCCATGGCACGCGCGGTCGCCTTCGCGCCCTCGGGGGTGTTGGCCGCGGCCAGACGCGCCTGCTCCTCGGCTGCTCGCCGTGCCGCCTCCTCGGCGGCGATGCGCTCAGCTTCAGCCTTCGCGCGGGCGGCCTCCTCGGCCACGCGGACGGCCTCGGCTTCCTTCCCCGCGGTCAGCGCGTTCTGCAGCTCGGCGGTCTCCGACTGCACGATGGTGGTGCCGCGCACGACGTCGGCGGTGAGATCGGCGACCTCCTCGGACGACAGCTGATCGGCCCTGGCGAGACTCTTCACGTCCGCGATCAGGTCGCCGAGGCCGACCTCGGTGTGCTCGGTCGGCAGTGCGAAGTCGACCTGGGCGACCACGTGGTTGAGCGACTCGGCGTTCACCAGGGCGATCTTGCCGTCGTCTGCGGCGTCGGCGGCCTGCTCGAGAGCCTGCTCGGAGGGAACGGCGCCGAGCGCCGCGGGAGCGAAGATCGCGCCGGCGGCAGCGGTGGCCGTCAGCACGGCACCGACCGCGACGGCGATGAGCGGACGGCGCATGCGCGTGTGAGCGGATGCGATGTGTGCGACCCGCTGAGACGCACGCGTGTTCTGGATATCGATCATGGGGTGAGGTTCGACCTTCGGGTTGTCGACGGCCCGGACCCTCACGGGGCGCACTCATGGGAGCGACGTTTCCCGGGCACGAGATACAAGCCTGAGCCCCGCACCTGGACGAAACCCTGCCCGCATCTGGACAGAACGTGCGCGCTTCCCGGGAATGACGCGCCGTCGCGCTCGGGAAAGTATGTTATGCGTTGGTTACCTTCGTGTCCGCAGAACGACGAAGACCCCGGCACCGGGCCGGGGTCTTCGTTCAGTCGAGCAGGTCAGGCGTTGGCATCCTGACGCTTCAGACGCGACGCCTCGCGACCGCGAGTCGTCTGGTCGAGGATCACCTTGCGGATGCGCACCACCTCGGGCGTCACCTCGACGCACTCGTCGTCGCGAGCGAACTCGAGGCTCTCCTCGAGCGAGAGCTCGCGCGGCGGAGTCATCGACTCGAACGTGTCGGCTGTGGCCGAGCGCATGTTGGTGAGCTTCTTCTCCTTGGTGATGTTCACGTCCATGTCGTCGTTGCGGGAGTTCTCACCGATCACCATGCCCTCGTAGACCTCTTGCGTGGGCTTGACGAAGAACGACATGCGCTCCTGCAGCGCGATCATGGCGAACGGCGTCACGACGCCGGAGCGGTCGGCGACGATCGAGCCGTTCTGGCGCGTGGTGATTTGCCCCGCCCACGGCTCGTAGCCGTGCGAGATGCTGTTGGCGATGCCGGTGCCGCGCGTGGTGGTCATGAACTCGGTGCGGA
Organism: Microbacterium sp.; assembly: GCF_032084865.1. Classification (GTDB taxonomy): domain Bacteria; phylum Actinomycetota; class Actinomycetes; order Actinomycetales; family Microbacteriaceae; genus Microbacterium. Next base: position 15,570 of record NZ_DAMDLU010000051.1, on the reverse strand, counting down.
AGCCGATCAGCCCGCGCGCAGGCACGACGAACTCCATGCGCACCCAGCCCGTGCCGTGGTTGGTCATGCCCTCCATGCGGCCCTTGCGATTCGCGAGCAGCTGCGTGATCGCGCCGAGGTACTCCTCGGGGGCGTCGATGGTGAGGTGCTCGAACGGCTCGTGGATCTTGCCGTCGATCTGCCTGGTGACCACCTGCGGCTTGCCGACGGTGAGCTCGAAGCCCTCGCGACGCATGTTCTCGACGAGGATGGCCAGCGCCAGCTCACCGCGTCCCTGCACCTCCCAGGCATCCGGTCGCCCGATGTCGACGACCTTCAGCGACACGTTTCCGATCAGCTCGCGGTCGAGGCGGTCCTTGACCATGCGCGCGGTGAGCTTGTGGCCCTTGACCTTCCCCACCAGCGGCGAGGTGTTCGTGCCGATGGTCATCGAGATGGCCGGGTCGTCGACGTGGATCTGCGGAAGCGGACGCACGTCGTTCGGGTCGGCGATCGTCTCGCCGATCGTGATGTCGGCGAAGCCGGCGATGGCGACGATGTCGCCGGGGCCCGCGGACTCGGCCGGGTAGCGCTCGAGCGCGCGCGTCATCAGCAGCTCGGTGATGCGGGCGCTGCTCGTGGTGCCGTCGGCGCGCACCCAGGCGACGGTCTGGCCCTTCTTCAGCGTGCCGTTGAACACGCGCAGCAGTGCAAGGCGGCCGAGGAACGGGCTGGAGTCCAGGTTGGTGACCCACGCCTGCAGGGGCGCCTCGTCGTCGTACGACGGCGCCGGGATGTGCTTGAGGATCGCCCCGAACAGCGGCTCGAGGTCGTCGTTGTCGGGCAGCTCGCCGTTGGCGGGTCGATTGCGCGAGGCGGCCCCGGCGCGGCCGGACGCATAGACGACGGGCACGTCGAGAAGGGCATCGACATCGAGATCGGGCACGTCGTCGACGAGATCGGATGCCAGGCCCAGCAGCAGGTCCTGCGCCTCGGCCTCGACCTCGGCGATGCGCGCGTCGGGCCGGTCGGTCTTGTTGACCAGGAGGATGACGGGGAGCTTCGCCTCGAGCGCCTTGCGCAGCACGAAGCGGGTCTGCGGCAGCGGGCCCTCGGACGCGTCCACCAGCAGCACGACGCCGTCGACCATCGACAGGCCGCGCTCGACCTCGCCGCCGAAGTCGGCGTGGCCCGGGGTGTCGATGACGTTGATCGTGACAGGCGTCTCGGCGTGGATGCCCTTGTACGTGATCGCGGTGTTCTTCGCGAGGATCGTGATGCCCTTTTCGCGTTCCAGATCACCGGAGTCCATGGAGCGCTCTTCGAGGTGCGCGTGCTCGCCGAACGAGCCGGTCTGGCGCAGCATGGCCTCGACGAGCGTGGTCTTGCCGTGGTCGACGTGTGCGACGATCGCGACGTTTCGGAGGTCGGAGCGGAGGGCGTGCGCCATTCAAGAAGTCCAATGCGGATGGGTGTGGGATGGGATGCCGCGCGTGCCGAATGAACGAGAGCGACGTTCCAGAATAGCGCACGCTCTCTGGACAGTGCCTGACGCGTTCGAATCGCTGAAATGGCGCCGATCAGGGCCCGGATGCCGCCAATTGAGCGATTCGAACGGTGCCATCTACGATCGGGAGGGTGACGGCGACCAGGACGCGGCTGTGGTGGGAGATCGGCATCGTCCTCGCTCTCGGTCTCGGCCAGTCGGCGGTGTACGCCATCGTGCAGCTCGCCTACCGCCTCACCGACTCCACTCCCCTGGCCGATCAGACCGCGACCCTCAACCCGTCGCGCAGCGACCGCGAGGTGTTCGACCTCATCTATCAGCTGCTCTCTATCGGCTTCGGGATCGTGCCGGTGCTGCTGGTCTGCTTCCTGCTCTGGCGGTCGCGCCGGCCGCATCTCGGGATGCTCGGGCTCGACGGCACGAGAACCGCGCGCGACATCGGCTGGGGATTCGGCCTGGTGGCCGCGATCGGCATCCCCGGGCTGGGTCTCTACCTCATCGGCCGTGCACTCGGCTGGTTCGTGGCCGTCGACCCCGCCGGACTCGACGCCCACTGGTGGACGGTGCCGATCCTGGTGCTGTCGGCGGCCCGGGCATCCCTTCAGGAGGAGTTCGTGGTGCTCGGGTACCTGTTCGCCAGGCTTCGGCAGCTCGGCTGGGGCGTCTGGCCGATCATCGTCGCGACCAGCGTGCTGCGCGCGACCTACCACCTGTACCAGGGCCCCGGGGCCTTCATCGGCAACCTCGCGATGGGGCTGCTGTTCGGCTGGCTGTTCGCCCGCACCGGGCGCCTGCTGCCGTTCCTCGTCGCGCACTTCGCGATCGACGCGCTCGTCTTCGTCGGCTACCCGTGGGCTGCCGCGACGTGGCCCGCCCTGTTCGGCCTGCCTGGCTGAGCGATCAGCTCAGCCGCTGGTGACCAGAACGGCCACCACGGCCCAGGCGACGATCACGAGCAGGGCGACGATCGCGGGGATGTCCCATCCGCGCCGCACGGGCGGCACCGGTGCGACGGGCGCGGCGTTCGCCTTCGCCTTGCGCAGCGCCGCGACGGCATCATCGGCGCGCCCGTTCGCATCCTCTTTGGTGCGGCCCGGACCGAGCCGCTGCGGGCGGCGCGCAGCCGGCCCGCCGAAGCAGGTCAGCAGCCGACCGTCGTCGAGAGTGATCTCGATCTGCCAGCGCATCCGGATCTGCTGCACCCGCGCCCAGGGCGCGAAGGTGGTGCGCAGCAGGTTCTGCACCACCACGCCCTCCGCCGTCGCGCGCACCCGGGATGCCACGCCGAGCACGTACACGGCCCACAGGACGAGCAAGGGCCACGGAGCCAGCAGCACCGCCGTGATCGCATCCGCGCGCAGCGCGGCGTCGATCAGCAGCACCGCCGAGAGGATCGAGCAGATCACCAGCAGCGCCACCCCGCCCCGGTTGCGGAGCGAGGTGGCGCCGGCTGGTGTCGCGGGCTCGGATGTCACAGACCGACGCCGCCCAGCGGCAGCGACGCGCCGGGGATGGCATCGAGCAGGCGACGTGTGTACTCCTCCTGCGGGCTGGAGAAGATCGAGTCCACCGTGCCCTGCTCGACGATCCTGCCCTTCTCCATGACGCAGACGAGGTCGGCGGCCACGCGCACGACGGCGAGGTCGTGCGTGATGAACAGGTAGGTCAGCCCGAGGTCGTTCTGCAGGTCCGACAGCAGGTGCAGGATCTGGTCCTGCACGAGCACGTCGAGCGCCGAGACCGCCTCGTCGAGCACGACGATGTCGGGCTTGAGGGCCAGTGCACGGGCGATCGCCACGCGCTGGCGCTGACCGCCGGACAGCTCGTTCGGGTACCGCTCGGCCAGCTCACGCGGCAGCGAGACCTGGTCGAGCAGTTCGAGGGAGCGCTTGTGCTGCTCGTCGTGCGTGCCGATGCCGTGCACCCGCAGCGGCTCGCTGATGAGGTTGCCGATGCTGCGCAGCGGGTCGAGCGATCCGTAGGGATCCTGGAAGACCGGCTGCATACGCCGGCGCAGCTTGAAGACCTCGGCACGCGACATGGTGCTCGTCGCCTCGCCGTCGATGAGGATCTCACCGTCGGTGGGCTTCTCGAGCTGCAGCAACATCTTGGCGACCGTCGACTTGCCCGATCCCGACTCGCCCACCAGCGCCAGCGTCTTGCCCCGCGGGATGGAGAAGGACACGCCGTCCACGGCGAGGAACTTCTCGCTGCGCAGACCACCGCTGCGGATTGAGTACTGCTTGGCGAGGTCGCGAACCTCCACCACGGCGGGCGCTGTGCTCACCGGCTCCGCCTCGCGGGTCGACACGGCGCCGATCCGCTTCGAGGCGAGGCTGGGCGCCGCAGCGACCAGGCGCTGCGTGTACGGGTGCTGGGGCCGCGAGAGGATCTCGGCGCTGGGGCCGGCCTCGACGATCTCGCCCTGGTTCATCACGATGATCCGGTCTGCCCGGTCACCGGCCAGACCCAGGTCGTGCGTGATCAGCAGCACCGAGGTGCCGCGCTCGCTGGTCAGGCTCGCCAGGTGATCGAGGATCACCCGCTGCACCGTCACGTCGAGCGCGCTGGTGGGCTCGTCGGCGATCAGCAGCTGAGGATCGGCGGCGAGGCCGATGCCGATCAGCGCACGCTGTCGCATGCCCCCCGAGAACTGATGCGGGAACTGGTGCATGCGTCGCGCCGCGTCGGCGAGACCCGCCTGCTGCAGCACCTCGACCGCACGGTCATGCACCTCCTGGCGGCCCTGGGCGAGGCCGTTCGCGCGCACGGCCTCCTTGACCTGGAAGCCGATCGACCACACGGGGTTGAGGTTTGACATCGGGTCCTGAGGGACGTAGCCGATCTCACGGCCCCGGATGTGCTCGAGCTCGGCCCGCTTCGCGGTCGTGAGCTCGCGCCCGTCGAGGGTGATGCTGCCGCCGGTGACGTGCCCGGTGCCGGGGAGCAGGCCGATGATGGCCGCAGCGGTCGTGGACTTGCCCGATCCGGACTCCCCCACGATCGCCAGCGTCTCGCCGGCCATCATGTCGAAGCTCACGCCGTGCAGCACTTCGCGGATCTTCTTTCCGCTGCGGAACGCGACGCGCAGGTCGCGCACTCTGAGCAGAGGTTCGGTCATCGCTGAGCCCTCGCCTTCGGGTCGACGGCGTCGCGCAGGAGCTCGCCGAGCGTGACGAACGCCAGCACGGTGATGGTCAGGGCCAGCGACGGCCAGAACAGCGCCATCGGCGCGGTGCGGATGTTGGTCTGAGCCTGGCTGATGTCCAGACCCCATGACATGGTGCCGCTCAGCCCGACGCCGAGGAACGACAGCGTCGCCTCGGCGACGATGGCGCCCGCGAGCGCCAGCGTGGCGACGACGATGACGGGAGCCATCGCATTGGGAAGCACGTGCACGAGCAGCGTCTTGAACTTCGACATGCCGATCGACTCGGCGCCCATCACGAAGTCCGCCTGTTTCACCCGCAGCACCTCGGCGCGCATGATGCGCGCCGTCGACGCCCAGGCGAAGCCGCCGATCGCGAAGGCCAGCACGATCTCGTTGCGCTGCGGCAGCACCGACATCACCACGATCGCGGCGATGATGTACGGGATCGTGAAGAAGATGTCGCCCACGCGCGAGAGCACCGAATCGAGCCAGCCGCCATAGAAGCCGGCCAGCGCTCCCATGACGATGCCCACGACGGTGCTGATCACGGTCGCCAGCGCTCCGACGATGAGCGAGGTGCGGGTGCCCCAGATCACGCGCGAGTACACATCGCAGCCCTGGCGGGTGAAGCCGAGCGGATGCCCGGACTCGGGCCCCTTGTTGCTCTTGGTAAGCACGCAGCCGTCGGCCGGAGGCACGTTGGTGAACAGGCTCGGCGCGAGTGCGACGACGATCACCAGCAGAACGAAGGCGGCCGAGATCCAGAACAGCGGACGACGGCGCAGGTCGCGCCACGCGTCGAGCCACAGGTTGCTGGGCTTGGCATCGATGCGCACGACGTCGACGGGCACCGACATGGTGTCCGCGGGCGCGACGTAGTGGCCGCGGTCGAGGTCAGGTCGAGACATAGCGGATCCTCGGGTCGAGCAGGCCGTAGATGAGATCCACGACGAGGTTGATGAGCACGTACACGACGACGAACACCGTCACGAACGACACGACGGTCGGGTTCTCACCGCGGATGATCGCCTGGTAGAGGGTGTTGCCGACGCCGGGCACGTTGAAGATGCCCTCGGTCACCGTCGCACCCACCATGAGGACGCCGAACACGGTCCCGAGGTCGGTGACCATCGGGATGAGGGAGTTACGCAGCACGTGCACGGGGATGACGCGGCTGCGCGACAGTCCCTTGCTGTACGCCGTGCGCACCCAGTCCTGACCGAGGGTCTCGATCGTGGACGCACGGGTCAGCCGCATGCTGGTGGCGTAGACGCTGAAGCCCAGCACGATGGCCGGCAGCCAGAGATCACCCCAGTCGTTGCGCGCACCCACCGTGGGTCGGAACCAGCCGAGCTGCACGGCGAGGAAGTACTGCGCGAGGAACGACAGCACGAAGATCGGCACGGCGATGAAGATCAGCGCCAGCACGAGCATCGAGTTGTCGAACGCGCCGCCCTTGTCGAGGGCGGAGAACAGGCCGATGATGATCGCGAGCACGAACGCGATGGCGACCGCCATGACCGCGAGGCGCAGCGTGATCGGGAACGTGCGCGCCAGGATGTCGGAGACGGACTGGCCCGAGAAGCTCGTGCCGAAGTCGAGCCGGAAGATGCCGGCGATGTAGTAGCCGTACTGCACGAGGAACGGCTCATCGAGGTGGTACTCGGCGCGAAGCCGCTCGAGCACCGCCGGGTTCGGCTGCTTGTCGCCGAACAGTCCGGCGATCGGGTCGCCGGGCATGGCGAAGACCATGAAGTAGATCAGCAGGGTGGCTCCGAAGAACACGGGGATCGCCTGCAGGATTCGTCTGAGGATGTAAAAGGCCACCCTCGACCTCCCTTCGGGTACGGGGCGCGGATCACACGCCTCGAGGGCAAAGATAACGAGGCGGTGGTGCGAGCACCACCGCCTCGTTGCGAAGGGTTACTCCGCCTTCTTCTTCTCGATCTGCGAGAAGAGCGGAACGGAGTTCCAGCCGAACTTCACATTGTCGACGTTCTCGCCGTAGCCGCCGACGACGTTCGAGTACCACAGGGGCATGGCGGGAAGATCCTGGAGGAGGACCTCCTGAGCCTGCTGGTACAGCTTGTTCGCCGCCTTCGGGTCGGTCTCCGAGACGCCCTCCGACAGCAGCTTGTCGAACTCGGGGTTCGAGTAGTCACCGTCGTTGGAGCCCGCGTTGGTCGCGTACAGCGGTCCGAGGAAGTTGTACAGACCCGGGTAGTCGGCCTGCCATCCGGTGCGGAAGGCGGTCTCGATCGTGCGGTCGGTGACCTTGGTGCGCAGCTCCTTGAAGGTCGGGTAAGGTGCGCCCGATGCGTCGATGCCGAGCGTGTTCTTGATCGAGTTCACGGTCGCGTCGACCCAGGCCTGGTGGCCGCCGTCGGCGTTGTACGCGATCTGGAAGGTGCCGCTCCACGGGCTGATCTTGTCGGCCTCGGCCCACAGCTCCTTGGCCTTCTTCTCGTTGAAGTCGAGAACCTCAGCGCCCTTGAGCTCGTCGCTCCACCCGTCGATGACCGGCGAGGTGAAGTCGCTGGCCGGGGTGCGGGTGCCCTGGAAGATCACATCGGTGATCTCCTTGCGGTTGATCGACATCGACAGAGCCTGACGACGCAGCTTGCCCTCTTCGCCGCCGAAGTGCGCGAGGCGCTCGGGGATGGTGAAGGACTGGAAGATGGCCGCCGGCTGGTTGACCGCGCGGTCGCCCAGGTCGGACTCGTAGTTGCCGAAGGCCGAGTCCGGGATGGCGTCGAGGACGTCGAGCTCGTCGGCGAGCAGGTCGTTGTACGCGGCGTCCTGCGTGGCGTAGAAGACGATCTCGAGACCGCCGTTCATCGCCTTGTTCGGGCCATCGTAGTCGGGGTTCTTGACGAGGTTGATGCCCACGTCGTGCTTCCAGGAGCCCTCACCGTCGAGCTTGTAGGGGCCGTTGCCGATCGGGTTCTCGCCGAAGGCCTCCATGTCCTCGAACGCGACGTCGGGGAGCGGGAAGTACGCCGAGTAGCCGAGGCGCTGCGCGAAGTCGGCGGCCGGCTTGTTGAGCTTGATCGTGAAGGTGTGGTCGTCGACCTGCTTCAGACCGGTCAGCTCGGAGTCCTCGTCGTAGCTGAAGCCCTCGATGTCCTCGAAGAAGTAGCTGGAGAGCTGCTCGTTCGATGCGAGCGCGCCGTAGTTCCACGCCTTGATGAAGTTGTCGGCGGTGACCTCTTCACCGTCGGTGAACTTCAGGCCCTTGCGCAGCTTGACGGTGAGGTTCTGCGGGTCGTCGACGGAGATGTCTTCGGCGACGTCGTTGAACACCTTGCCGTCGGCCTCGTAGCCGATGAGTCCGGCGAAGATCGCGTCGAGGATCTTGCCACCACCGGTCTCGTTGGTGTTGGTCGGGATCAGCGGGTTCTGAGGTTCAGAGCCGTTGACCTTGATGATCGCGGACGCATCGGCGCTCGAGGAGCCCTTGTCTGCGTCGGGCTTATCGCCGCTGCTTGCGCAGCCGGAGAGTGCCAGGGCACTCGCCGCGAGCAGCGCAATGCCCGCGAGGGTGATCTTGTTGTGCTTCACAGTGTCCTCCTGTGGACCGGGACAAGCACGCGCTCGACACCGAACGCGCTCACGTTCGATCCTAGGTCCCGCCGGGGATGGCGCCAGCACGCCCCCATAACTGTTATGCACCCTTAACCGAATCACCCCCGCCGCGATTGCGACGGGGGTGATCTCGCGAGCCGGCTCTCAGGCGAACGCCTCGATGGGCGGGCAGGCGCACACGAGGTTGCGGTCGCCGTAGGCCTGATCGATGCGCCGCACCGGCGGCCAGTACTTCGCGGCGATCAGCGCGCGCACCGGGTACGCGGCCACTTCGCGCGGGTAGGCGTGCTGCCACTCCCCCGCGATGAGGGATGCCGCGGTGTGCGGCGCGTTCACGAGCGGGTTGTCGTCGGCGGGCCAGGCGCCGGCGGCCACGGCATCCGCCTCCGTCTTGATCTGGATCATCGCCTCGATGAAGCGATCGACCTCGGCGATGTCCTCGGACTCGGTCGGCTCGACCATCAGCGTCCCAGCGACGGGGAACGACATCGTCGGCGCGTGGAATCCGTAGTCGATCAGGCGCTTCGCGACGTCGTCGACCGTGATTCCGGTCGCCTCCCGCAGCGGGCGAAGGTCGAGGATGCACTCGTGCGCGACCCGGTCGTTCTTGCCGGTGTACAGCACCGGGTAGTGGTCGCGCAGACGGTGGGCGATGTAGTTCGCCGACAGCACCGCCGCTGCGGTGGCGCTGCGCAGGCCCTCGGCGCCCATCATCCGCACGTACGCCCACGAAATCGGCAGGACACCGGCCGACCCGTACGGCGCACCCGAGACCGGGCCGCCGTCGAACACGTAGCCGCCGGCGTGCTCGCTCTTCTGCGCCTGCGGGTGGCCGGGCAGGTAGGGCGCGAGGTGCGCCTTGGCCGCCACCGGGCCGATGCCGGGCCCGCCGCCACCGTGCGGGATGGCGAAGGTCTTGTGCAGGTTGAGGTGCGACACGTCGCCGCCGAGGTCGCCGAATCGCGCGTAGCCGAGCAGCGCGTTGAGGTTCGCACCGTCGACGTACACCTGGCCGCCCGCGTCGTGCACGGCGGAGGTGATGTCGACCACCTGCTGCTCGTACACGCCGTGCGTCGACGGATAGGTGATCATCAGCGCCGACAGCGCGTCGGAGTGCTGGGCGACCTTAGCGCGCAGGTCGTCGAGGTCGACGTTGCCGAACTCGTCGGTGGCCACGACGACGACCTTCATGCCGGCGAGCACCGCCGACGCCGCGTTCGTGCCGTGGGCCGAGCTCGGGATGAGGCAGACATCGCGGTGCGCGTCGCCGTTCGCGAGGTGGTAGCCGCGGATCGCCAGGAGCCCTGCCAGCTCGCCCTGCGAGCCGGCGTTCGGCTGCAGCGAGACGGCGTCGTATCCGGTGACCTCGGCGAGCCACGCCTCGAGCTGGTCGATCATCGCGAGCGAGCCCTCGACGTCCTCCGCCGGGGCGAAGGGGTGCAGCTGGGCGAACTCCGGCCACGTGATGGCCGCCATCTCGGTCGCCGCGTTGAGCTTCATCGTGCACGAGCCCAACGGGATCATGCCCCGATCGAGCGCGTAGTCGCGGTCGGCGAGCTGCTTGAGGTAGCGCATCATGGCCGTCTCGGACCGGTGCGCGTGGAAGACGGGGTGCGTGAGGTACTCGTCGTCGCGCTGCAGCCCCTCGGGCAGCGCGTCGTCGCCGAGCATGAACCCGAAGACGCGCTCCTGCCTGCCGCCGAACAGCACCGCCACACGGTGCAGGTCGGTGAACGTGGTGGTCTCGTCGACCGAGATGCCGACGGTGTCGGCATCCACCAGGCGGAGCAGGATGCCCTGGGCGTGCGCCTTCGTGACGACAGCTTCGGCAGCACCGGGGGCCCGCACGGTGATCGTGTCGAAGAACGCGTCGTGCACGATCTCGGCGCCGGCTTCGACGAGCCAGTCGCGCAGCACGGTCGCCTTGCCGGCGACCTCGGCCGCGATCGCACGCAGGCCGTCGGGACCGTGGTAGACCGCGTACATCGAGGCCATCACGGCCAGCAGCACCTGCGCGGTGCAGATGTTCGACGTGGCCTTCTCGCGGCGGATGTGCTGCTCGCGCGTCTGCAGAGAGAGGCGGTAGGCCGGGTAGCCGGACGCGTCGACCGAGACGCCGACGAGGCGGCCGGGGAGCTGGCGTTCGAGGCCGGCGCGCACCGCCATGTAGCCGGCGTGCGGTCCGCCGAAGCCCATCGGCACGCCGAAGCGCTGGGTCGTGCCCACGCCGACGTCAGCGCCGAGCGAGCCCGGTGAGCGCAGCAGCGTGAGGGCGAGCAGGTCGGCCGCCGCCACGACGATGCCCTTCGCCAGGTGCGCGGCGTCGATCACGGCGCTCGGGTCCCACACACGGCCCGAAGCGCCCGGGTACTGCACGAGCACGCCGAACAGCTCGTCGGGAAGCTGCTCGCCTCCGGCGAGGTCGCGCTCGACGAGCTCGATGCCCACGGCATCCGCCCGGGTGCGCAGCAGCGCCTTGGTCTGCGGAAGCGCGTCGGCGTCGACGACGAAGACGTTCGACTTCGACTTCGACGCGCGTCGTGCCAGCAGCATGCCCTCGGCGACGGCGGTCGACTCGTCGAGCATCGACGCGTTCGCGGTCGACAGGCCGGTGAGGTCGGCGACCATCGTCTGGAAGTTGATCAGCGCCTCGAGGCGGCCCTGCGAGATCTCCGGCTGGTAGGGCGTGTAGGCCGTGTACCAGGACGGGTTCTCGAGCACGTTGCGCTGGATCACCGACGGGGTGAGCGTGCCGTAATAGCCCAGGCCGATCATCGGGCGGTTCACCGTGTTGCGGCCGGCGAGTGCGCGCAGCTCGTCGAGCGCCTCCGCCTCGCTGGCCGCGGCCGGGATGCTCGATTCCTCGGAAGGGCCGGTGAAGATGGATGCCGGCACCGCCTGGCGCATGAGCGTCTCGATCGGCTCGTCGGCGCTCGGGTCGAGCGGAGCGGAGGGATCGATGCCGAGGGTGCGGAGCATGTGCGCGCTCGCCTCGAAGGTGACGCCGATATGGCGATCAGCGAACGAGACCACTCTCACGCCTCCGTGTGCGCCACGTAGGCGTCGCGGTCGAGCAGCCCGTCGAGCGCGCCGTCGGCGACCTCGACCTTGATCAGCCACGCGTCGCCGAAGGGTGCGGAGTTCAGCAGCGCGGGGTCGTCGACGACCGCGTCGTTGATCTCGACGACCGTGCCGGTGACGGGTGCGTACAGCTCGGAGACCGACTTGGTCGACTCCGCCTCGCCGAACACATCGCCGCGGGTCAGCTCAGCGCCGACCTCGGGCAGCTCGACGAACACGATGTCGCCGAGCGCGTCAGCGGCGAAGTCGGTGATCCCGATCGTCGCCGTGGCGCCGTCGAGGGCGACCCACTCGTGCTCTTCGCTGTACTTGAGGGTGGTGAGATCGGTCATTTCTTCCTCCGGTAGAAAGGCAGGGCGGTGCGGGTGGCGGGGATCTTCGTCCCCCGGACGTCGAGGAACAGGTCGGCTGCGTCTTCGGCGTGGATGGGATCGATGTAGGCCATCGCGATCGGGTGGCCGAGCGTGGGGCTGAGGGCCCCGCTGGTGACCTCGCCGACGACGGTGCCGTCGTCGAGCACGACGGGATACCCCGCACGTCCTGCGCGACGCCCCTCGGCGGTCAGACCGATGAGCACGCGCGCATCAGCGGCCGGCTCGACCGCGTCCTTGCCGACGAAGCGCTCCTTGTCGGCCACGACGACGCGGCCGAGACCCGCCTGCGCTGGTCTGGTCTGGCGGGAGAGCTCGTGGCCGTAGAGCGGCATGCCCGCCTCCAGGCGCAGCGTGTCGCGTGCGGCGAGACCGGCGGGCACGAGACCATGCGATTCGCCCGCCTCGAGCACGGCATCCCAGAGATCTGCGGCGTCTGCGGCCGAGACGAGCAGCTCGAAGCCATCCTCACCGGTGTACCCGGTGCGGGCCAGCAGAAGCGGCTTGCCGGCGAAGGTCGCGCTCGCCCACGAGTAGTACTTCTGCTCCGCCCACGGAACGCTGAGCTCGTCGATGCCGGCGACCTCGGTGAGGATCCGCTCGGAAGCCGGCCCCTGCACGGCGATCAGCGCGAAGTCGTCGGAGACGTCCTCGACCGTGACGGCGTGCCCTCCGGCGACGAATCCGAACGAGCCGTCCTCGCCGATCGCATCCGCGGTCGCGGCGAACTCGACAGGACGGATCCGCGCCTCCAGCGCCTCGCGCACGGCATCCCTGTTGCCGGCGTTCGAGATGATGAGGAAGCGCTGATCGCCCATCCGGTAGACGATGACGTCATCGATGATGCCGCCGTCCTCGGCCAGCAGCAGCGAGTACTTCGCCTTGCCGACGGCCATGGCCGAGAGGCGGCCCGCCAGGCAGTAGTCGAGGTAGTCGGCGGCAGCAGGACCGTCGACGAGGAACTCGGCCATGTGCGAGATGTCGAAGACCCCGGCGGCCTCACGGACGGCGTGATGCTCGGCGAGGTCCGACGTGTAGCGGACGGGCATCTGCCAGCCGCCGAAGTCGGTGAAAGACGCGCCGAGCGCCTCATGGCGTTCGCGCAGCGGGGTGTCTCTGCTGGTCGACGGCACGCTCTCGCGCGGCGCGATGGGTTCGGTCATGGAGTTCTCCCGGTCAGGATCGGGTAGGACGACGTCGTCGGCATCCTCGGAACTCCCCCTCTGTCATCGGGCCTGAGAGCTTCGCCATCGCCACCGGCTCGAGGAGCTGATGGGCGAGGGCTTTCACCGTCGGCGGATGCGTGAGCATCTCTTTTCAGAGCGGCCGGACCGGGGCGGTAGGGGTACCTGAGAGATTGGCGGGGAGGCTTGCTCCTTCGGTGCCCGATCGCGTTCATCGGGCTCTCCCGCACGGGTCATGCGGCCTGTGTTCGATTAGGCCTCCCAGCATACCGTCTAGGCTCGTCGATGTGAGTGGCACGACCGGCGACAGGGACGCGATCGGCGTCGCCGTGTCGACGGTGATCTTCTCGCTGCGCAGCGCCGATGAGGGCGAGCAGCTCATGCTCCCGCTCGTGCGCCGCACGCGCGAGCCGCAACTCGGCTGGTGGGCGCTGCCCGGCGGGTGGCTGGATCCGGCGGAGGACCTGGATGCCGCGGCATCCCGCACCCTCGCCGAGACCACCGCCCTGCAGCCGAGCTACCTCGAGCAGCTGTACACCTTCGGCGACGTGGACCGCTCGCCCTCGCGCACCATCTCGATCGTGTACTGGGCGCTGCTGCGCTCCGACCTCGTCGACGCGCAGCGTGCGCAGGCGGGCGCGCCCGAGAACGTCGAATGGTTCGATGTCGACGAGCTGCCCCCACTCGCCTTCGACCACAACCGCATCGCCGAGTACGCGCTGTGGCGGCTGCGCAACAAGGTCGCCTACAGTCGCATCGCCGCGGGACTGTTGCCCGACGAGTTCACCCTCACCGAGCTGCGCGAAGTCTACGAGGCGGTGCTCGGGCAGCGTCTCGATCCGTCGAACTTCCGCCGTCTGCTCGAAGGATCGGACGAGCTCGTGCCGACCGAGTCGTTCCGCACGGGCAAGCACCGCCCCGCACGCCTGTACCGCTACGTTGCGCACGCCTGAACACCGCGGTGCGGGCGACGCGCCGACGTCTGATTGCACTTCAGGTCGGATCGACCTAACCTGATTCGCGGACAGTAAATGTCACAGCGACCAGAAGGCGATCCCGCATGTCTCCCCTCCGCACCATCGACCCGTCCGTCGACCACGCTCTGCAGGCGATCGTCGCCGGCGCCTCGCTCGATCCGACGTGCAGCACCGACCTCGCCGCAGGGCCCTGGGACTTCGACTCCCGACCCGGGTACGGCCCGGGATCGTCGATGGGCGACGTCATCCCGGTCGGAGCCCCGCGCCAGGGCGAGCTGCCCGCCGCCTACCGGGAGGCCGGGGAGGACGAGCTCGACGCGCGCATCCGCGCGGCGAAGCAGGCCCTCGGCGATCGTGTCGTCGTGCTCGGCCACTTCTACCAGCGCGAGGAGGTCGTGCGGCACGCCGACTACGTGGGCGACTCGTTCCAGCTCGCGAACGCGGCTCTCGAGCATCCGGATGCCGAGGCGATCGTCTTCTGCGGCGTGCACTTCATGGCCGAGACCGCCGACCTGCTCTCCGGCCCCGACCAGTCGGTGATCCTGCCCAACCTCGCCGCCGGATGCTCGATGGCCGACATGGCCGACATCGACCAGGTCGAGGACTGCTGGGAGCAGCTCGCCGACGTGCTCGGGCCGCTCGATGAGCCGGATGCCGGGGGCCTGCTGCCCGTGATCCCGGTGACGTACATGAACTCCTCGGCGGCCATCAAGGGATTCGTCGGCCGGCACGGCGGAATCGTGTGCACGTCGTCGAACGCCGCGACGGTGCTGGAGTGGGCGTTCGCTCGCGGCCGTCGCGTGCTCTTCTTCCCCGATCAGCACCTCGGGCGCAATACCGCGAAAGCGATGGGGGTGTCGCTGGAGCGGATGCCGATGTGGAATCCCCGCCGGCCGCTGGGCGGATCCAGCGCCGACGAGCTGCGCGACGGCCGGGTGATCCTCTGGCACGGCTTCTGCTCGGTGCACCGCCGGTTCACCGTCGACCAGATCGATCAGGCGCGCGCCGAGCACCCCGGCGTGCGGGTCATCGTGCATCCCGAATGCCCGGTCGAAGTCGTCGACGCCGCGGATGAGGCGGGCTCGACCGACTACATCCGCAGGGCGATCGCCGCCGCGACAGAGCCCACCACCTTCGCGATCGGCACCGAGATCAACCTCGTCCGGCGCCTCGCGGCGCAGCATCCGCAGCACGAGATCTTCTGTCTCGACCCGGTCGTCTGCCCCTGCTCGACCATGTACCGCATCCACCCCGGCTACCTCGCCTGGGTGCTGGAAGAGCTCGTCGCCGGCCGTGTGCAGAACCGCGTCCGCGTCGCCGACGACGTCGCGCGACCCGCCAAGGTCGCGCTCGAGCGCATGCTGGCGGCGCGACCGCGATGAACGTGATCGTCGTCGGCGGCGGCATCGCGGGGCTCACGACCGCACTGCGGGCCGATGCGCTCGGTCACCGGGTGACGGTGCTCGTCAAAGGCACGCTCGGCGACGGCTGCACTCCGCACGCACAGGGCGGTATCGCCGGGTCGTACGGGGCGGGCGACTCCGCCGCGCTGCACGCTATCGACACGCTGCAGGCCGGCGAGGGTCACGGCGACGCCCTCGCCATCGCCGCGCTGGTCGACGGGGCGCAGGCGGCGATCGCGGGGCTGATCGACGTCGGCGTCGCCTTCGATCGTGCGGACGACGGCGGGGTCGTCCGCGGACTGGAGGCCGCGGACAGCCGGCCGCGTATCGCG
>NZ_DAMDLU010000050.1:0-18661 GCF_032084865.1 Microbacterium sp. | reverse complement strand
GGTCCGCGCGACCGCGGCGGCGAGCCACGCGCCGGGCATGCGCGCCCTCTCAGTCGTGGGCGGCGGTGCGCACACCGCGGTTCGACCGGCCGTCGCACCGCCCTCCGACTACACGATCCGACCGGGCGACACCGTCTGGTCGATCGCCGCGGGCCACGGCGTCACCGCCGCCGACCTGCTCGCATGGAACGGCCTGGGCTGGCGATCGGTGATCTTCCCCGGCCAGACACTGCGCGTCTCCCCCGCATCCGCACCGCCGGCCGCGGTGCCGGCTCCCGTGCCTCCCGCCGCTCCCGCACAGACGGCCGCGCACACGGTCGTGCGTGGAGACACCGTGTTCGCCATCGCGAAGAGGTACGGCACCACGGTCTCGGCGATCATGTCGCTCAACGGCCTCGGCGGCTCCGCGATGATCACGCCCGGTCAGACGCTGCGCATCGCGGCCGTCGCGGCACCGGCGGCCGCGCCCGTCTCGGCAGCCGCACCCACCGCCCCTCCTGCCGCCGCAGCGCCGGACTCGCACACCGTCACCGCGGGAGACACGCTCTTCGGGATCGCCCGGAAGTACGGCACGAGCGTGGCCGGGCTGCTGCAGGCGAACGGACTCGGCGAGGGCAGCATCATCTACCCGGGCCAGGCTCTTCGGCTGACAGTCCCGGCCCCCGCATCGGCGGCGACGACCGGGCAGCGCTCGGCAGCGCTGGATGCCGAGCAGACCGCTCATGCGGCGCACATCGTGCGGATCGGACGTGAGCTCGGCGTGCCGGATCGCGGCATCGCCATCGCGCTCGCCACTGCGATGGTCGAGTCGTCGATGCGCAACCTCGACCACGGCGACCGCGACTCGCTCGGCCTGTTCCAGCAGCGTCCGAGCCAGGGCTGGGGCGCGCCGGAGCAGGCGATGGATGCCGACCGCAGCATCCGGGTGTTCTACGGCGGCCCCGCCGATCCGAACGGCGCGACGACCCGAGGGCTGCTCGACATCACCGGGTGGCAGGACATGCCGTTCACCGCCGCCGCGCAGGCCGTGCAGGTGTCGGCCTACCCCGATCGCTACGGAACGTGGGAGCTCCAGGCGCACCAGTGGCTCGCCGCACTGCGATGACGCGCCCATCGTCACCGGATCGAAACCCGCCCGCGGTGCGCCGTTGCCCGTTCACCCAGCCTGTTCTTCATAGACTCGACCTGTGAACACTCCGCAGGCCGACCCGCTCATCGGGCGGCTTGTCGACGGCAGGTATCGTGTTCGCGCGCGGATCGCTCGCGGCGGCATGGCCACCGTCTACGTCGCCACCGACATGCGCCTCGAGCGGCGGATCGCCCTCAAGGTGATGCATGCGCATCTCAGCGACGACTCGGCGTTCCAGAGCCGTTTCATCCAGGAGGCCAGAGCCGCGGCCCGGCTCGCCGATCCGCACGTGGTGAACGTGTTCGACCAGGGGCAGGACGGCGAACTCGCGTACCTGGTGATGGAGTACCTTCCCGGTATCACCCTGCGCGAGCTGATGCGCGAGCAGAAGCGGCTCACCATCACGCAGACGATCACGATCATGGACGCGATCCTCTCGGGTCTCGCGGCCGCGCACGCCGCCGGGATCGTGCACCGCGACGTGAAGCCCGAGAACGTTCTGCTGGCCGAGGACGGCCGGATCAAGATCGGCGACTTCGGCCTCGCCAGGGCGACGACCGCGAACACGGCCACCGGCGCCCAGCTGCTCGGCACGATCGCCTATCTCGCGCCGGAACTCGTCACCCGCGGTACGGCCGACGCCCGCAGCGACATCTACGCCCTCGGCATCATGCTGTACGAGATGCTCGTCGGCGAGCAGCCGTACAAGGGCGAGCAGCCGATGCAGATCGCCTTCCAGCACGCCACCGAGCAGGTGCCGCGACCGAGCGCACGCAACCCCTCGGTTCCCGAACCCCTCGACGAGCTCGTGCTCTGGGCCACCGAGAAGTCGCCCGACGATCGCCCTCTCGACGCGAAGGCGATGCTCACGCGCCTGCGGGAGATCGAGCGCGAGATCGGCGTCTCGCCCGCGCCCACCGCGACCGACGCGCCCGCGCGCGAGTACGATTCCGGGTCGGTCACGAAGATCCTGCCCGCCACCGCCCTGCTGCCGAGCCCTGCCGAGGAAGCCGGTGAGTCGGTCGACAACGCCACCCGGTTGCGTCGCCGGACGGCGCGTCGACGTTCCACCGGGGCGGCGCTGCTCACGGTGGTGCTGCTTCTCGCGGTGCTCGCCGGCGGCATCGGCTGGTGGTTCGGGTCGGGCCCGGGCTCGCTCATCCCCGTCCCGGCGGTCGCGGGCATGACTTATGAGGATGCCGCCGCCTCGGTCACGTCGGAGGGCCTGATCCCTGAGAGGGCTGAGCAGTCATCTATCGACGTCGACCCCGGAATGATCATCGAATCGGCACCAGGCGAGGGCGAGCGGGTCGAGAAGGACAGCACGGTGACGCTCGTCGTGTCCACCGGCCCCGCGAAGCACGAGCTGCCGGTGCTGCGCGGCAAGAGCGCCGACGAGGTGCGCAGCATCCTCGCCGAGAACCGCGTCAACGTCTCGGACGATGTCGAGGAGTACTTCGACGAGCTCGACACGGGTCTCGTCCTGAACGTGCGCGTCACCCCGCGCGACGATGGGGAGGCGTACGGCTGCGCCGACGGCTGCGAGGTGTTCGAAGACGACACGGCGCTCATCCAGCTCTCGCTCGGCCCCGTGCCCGACGTCACCGGGCGACCGGTCGACGAGGCGGTGCGCCTGCTCGAGGAAGCCCGTCTGAAGGTCGCGGACGAGCGACCGGAGGACTGGAGCGAGTCGGTCGCCAAGGGGTCCGTCATCGCGCAGAGCGCCGAGCGTCCGGAGGGCGGGCCGTGGCGCCCGGGCGACACGGTGACGCTGACCGTGTCGAAGGGTCCGCAGCCGCTGCCCATCCCCGACGTCAAGGGCAAGACCGTCCGGCAGGCGGTCGATGCGCTCAAGGGCGCCGGATTCAAGGTGAATCCCACCATCGAGGACATCGGGCTGCCGCTCGGCGGCAAGTACTGGGACGTCTACAAGGTGTGCAGCTACGACCCGACCGGCAGCGCCGCCCGAGGCACGACGGTGACCCTCACCCCGGGCTTCTTCTGCTGATTCGGCATCCGCCGACATGAGAAGAGCGGCCGCCCGGTGTTCCGGGCGGCCGCTCTCGTCTGCACGGGCGAGGGCTCAGCGCTTCTCGAGCTCCTCCGCGACGAGGAACGCGAGCTCGAGGCTCTGCATGTGGTTCAGACGGGGGTCGCACAGGCTCTCGTAGCGGGTCGCGAGGCCGGCCTCGTCGATCTGCTCCGAGCCGCCGAGGCACTCGGTGACGTCGTCACCGGTGAGCTCGACGTGGATGCCGCCGGGGAACGTGCCCGCCGCTCGGTGCGCCTCGAAGAATCCGCGGACCTCGTCGACGACGTCGTCGAAGCGCCGCGTCTTGTAGCCGCTCGGCGTGGTGATGCCGTTGCCGTGCATGGGGTCGGTGACCCAGAGCGGCGTGGCGCCGGAGTCCTTGACCGCCTCGAGCAGCGGCGGAAGGGCATCCCGGATCTTCCCCGACCCCATCCGCGTGATGAAGGTGAGCCGCCCCGGCTCGCGGTTCGGGTCGAGCTTGTCGATCAGCGCGAGCGCGGTCTCGGGGGTCGTGGTCGGACCGAGTTTGACGCCGATGGGGTTGCGGATGCGGGAGAAGTAGTCGACGTGCGCGCCGTCGAGCTCGCGCGTGCGCTCCCCGACCCAGAGGAAGTGCGCCGAGGTGTTGTACGGGGTTCCCGTGCGCGAGTCGATGCGGGTCATCGGGCTCTCGTAGTCCATCAGCAGACCCTCGTGGCCCGTGAAGAACTCGACGCGCTTGAGCTCTTCGAAGTCGGCGCCGGCCGCCTCCATGAACTTGATGGCGCGATCGATCTCAGCCGCCATGCGCTCGTAGCGCTGGTTGGCGGGGTTCTGCGCGAAGCCCTTGTTCCACGAGTGCACCTCGCGCAGGTCGGCGAAACCGCCCTGCGTGAAGGCGCGGATGAGGTTCAGGGTCGAGGCGGCCATGTGGTAGCCCTGCAGCAGGCGCCCCGGGTCGGCTGTGCGCGACTTCTCGGTGAAGTCGAAGCCGTTGACGATGTCGCCGCGGTAGGCCGGCAGTGTGACGTCGCCGCGGGTCTCGCTGTCGCTCGAGCGCGGTTTGGCGAACTGACCTGCCATGCGGCCCATCTTCACCACCGGCATCGACGCGCCGTACGTGAGCACGACCGCCATCTGCAGCACCGTCTTGATCCGGTTGCGGATCTGGTCGGCCGTGGCGCCGGCGAAGGTCTCGGCGCAGTCACCGCCCTGCAGCAGGAAGGCATTCCCGGATGCCGCGCGGGCGAGCCGTGAGCGGAGGTTGTCGACCTCACCCGCGAACACGAGCGGCGGAAGCGCAGCCAGCTGCGTGGACACCTCGTCGACGCGCTCGGCGTCGGGCCACTGCGGCTGCTGCTTGATGGGAAGGGATCGCCACGCGTCGAGTTCAGGGTGCGAGGGAAGCATGTGCCCAAGCTTAGTGTCCGCTGACAGGGCCGATCGGCCCTGTGACGAGGGCCCGGCGACGGGTTGGTCTGACGGGCGGGTCAGGGGGGCCGCGGAAGGGCTCGGGTCTGCCGGGTGGGTCAGGGGCGTCCGGGCGCCCCGGCCGGCAGACGGTCCTTCACGGTGGAGGCGTACACGTCGTCGTAGCGCTGCGCTCCGAGGCGCTGCAGCGCGATCATGATCTCGTCGGTGACGGCTCGGAGGATGTACCGGTCGTTCTCCATGCCCTCGTAGCGCGAGAAGTCCAGCGGCTCGCCGATCACGATGCCGACGCGCATGATGTTCGGGATGCGCCGACCGATCGGCATAGCCGTGTCGGTGTCGACCATGACCACCGGGATGACCGGGACCTTCGCCTCGAGCGCCATGCGCGCAATCCCCGTACGCCCGCGGTACAGCCGCCCGTCGGGGCTGCGCGTGCCCTCGGGATAGATCCCGAGCAGGTCGCCGCGCCCGAGGATCTGCAGGCCGGTGTTCAGAGACGCCTCGGATGCCTTCCCGCCGGAGCGGTCGATGGGAATCTGGCCGGTGCCCTTCATGAAGATCCTGGTCGCCCAGCCCTTCGGCCCCCGGCCGGTGAAGTAGTCGCTCTTGGCCAGGAACGACATGGGCCGGTCGATGAGCAGCGGAAGGAAGATCGAGTCGGCGAACGACAGATGATTGCTCGCCAGAATGGCCGCACCGCTGGTGGGGACGTTGTCGCGCCCCACGATCCAGGGTCGGAAGATCGCTTTGACCAGCGGACCGATCGCGATGTACTTCATCAGCCAGTAGAACATCGTGGGAAGTCTAGCGCCGCGGCGACATCGCGACCGAGTTTCTTGCGAGTTGCGACTGGGTCTCATGCCATAGACTTCTAGGACACCCGTCCGATCGGTGCCGAAGGAGCTGCCGTGGCCCAGTTCGAAGTCCCCGCAATCGTCCCTGCCGACCCGGAGGGGAACGTCAGCGATCTGCTCGCCGAGAGGGTCAGGAAGACCCCCGACCTCGCACTGTTCAGCGTGCCCGAGGGCGAAGGATGGCGCGACATCTCCGCGAAGGACTTCGAGACCGCGGTCATCGCCCTCGCCAAGGGGTTCGTCGCCGCCGGCATCCAGCCCGGTGAGAAGGTCGGCTTCATCGCCAAGACGACCTACGACTGGACTCTCATCGACTTCGCGCTGTTCTACGCCGGCGCTGTGATGGTGCCGATCTACGAGACGAGCTCGCCCGCCCAGATCCAGTGGATCATGGAGGACTCCGGAGCGACCGCGCTGATCGTCGAGTCCGCCGAGCACTTCACCCGCGCCGACGAGGTGCGCGGCGACCTGCCGCTCGTGCGCGAGATCTGGCAGCTGCACCTCGGAGCGATCGACACCCTCACCGCGCGCGGGGCCGAGGTCGATGACGCCGAGATCGAGCGCCGCCGCGGCATCGCCGTGGGCTCCGACATCGCCACGCTGATCTACACCTCGGGCTCGACCGGACGCCCGAAGGGCTGCGTGCTGACGCACAGCAACTTCGTCGAGCTGTCACGCAACTCCGCTAAGGCCCTCGACGAGGTGGTCTCGGCACCGGGTGCCTCGACCCTGCTGTTCATCACGACTGCGCACGTGTTCGCCCGGTTCATCTCGATCCTGGCCGTGCACTCGGGTGTGCGCACCGGACACCAGCCCGATACGAAGCAGCTGCTCCCCGCGCTCGGCTCGTTCAAGCCGACCTTCCTGCTCGCGGTGCCCCGCGTGTTCGAGAAGGTGTACAACTCCGCCGAGCAGAAGGCAGAGGCCGGGGGCAAGGGCAAGATCTTCCGCGCCGCGGCCGCAGCGGCCATCGAGCACTCCACCCTTCGCGAGGAGGGCAAGCCGATCCCGTTCGGCCTGCGGATGAAGTTCGCGCTGTTCAACAAGCTCGTCTACGGCAAGCTGCGCGAGGCCATGGGCGGCAACGTCTCGTACGCCGTGTCCGGCTCCGCGCCTCTCGGCGCCCGCCTCGGTCACTTCTTCCACAGCCTCGGTGTCGTGATCCTGGAGGGCTACGGCCTGACCGAGACGACAGCTCCGGCGACGGTCAACCTGGCGCACAAGTCGAAGATCGGCACGGTCGGCCCCGCCCTTCCCGGTGTGGGCGTGCGCCTGGCCGACGACGGCGAGATCGAGGTCAGGGGTGTCAACGTCTTCAAGGAGTACTGGAACAACCCCGAGGCCACGGAGGCAGCCTTCGACGACGGCTGGTTCCGCACCGGCGACATCGGCAGCTTCGACTCCGAGGGCTTCCTCACGATCACCGGCCGCAAGAAGGAGATCATCGTCACAGCGGGCGGCAAGAACGTCGCCCCGGCGCTGCTCGAGGACCCGATCCGCTCCAACCCGATCGTCAGCCAGGTCGTCGTCCTCGGCGATCAGAAGCCGTTCATCTCGGCCCTGGTCACGCTCGACAGCGAGATGCTGCCGACGTGGCTGGCGAACAACGGGCTTCCCGCCGACATGTCGCTGAGCGAGGCGAGCCGCAATGCGGCGGTGCGCGAGGAGGTGCAGCGCGCGGTCGACCGCGCGAACAAGATGGTCTCCCGCGCCGAGTCGATCCGCAAGTTCACGATCCTCCCGGTGGAGTGGACCGAGGCGAGCGGCCACCTGACCCCGAAGATGTCGATCAAGCGCAACGTCATCCTCGATGACTTCGCCGACGCGGTCACCGAGATCTACGACGTTCCGGTGCAGACGACCACCACGCCGCTCGGCTGAGCGAACGCGAAGGGCCCGCGCACCGCGCGGGCCCTTCGTCGTACCAGGACGACGTCTCGGCCTCCCCGGGCGCCCCGAGGGCGCCCCGGATCAGAACCAGTCGCTCTCGCGGACCTGTCGCATGGCCAGCTTGCGGGTCTCGCCCTCCAGACGGCTCAGGTAGACGCGCCCGTCGAGGTGGTCGGTCTCGTGCTGCAGTGCCTGCGCGAGCAGACCATCGCCTTCGAGCACGACCGGGGCGCCGTCGAGGTCGATGCCCTCGACCCGCGCCCACGGGTGCCGCGGGGTGTCGTGCCACAGACCGGGCACCGACAGGCATCCCTCCCCCGTCGGCGCAGCCTCGCCGCGCACCTCGGTGAGCACGGGGTTGATGATGTACCCGATCTCACCGTCGATGTTGTAGCTGAAGGCGCGCAGGGCGAAGCCGATCTGGTTGGCGGCCACTCCGGCGCGACCGGGCAGTCCGACCGTGTCGATCAGATCGGCGATGAGTGCGCGCACCCCGTCGTCGATCTCGCCGATCGGTTCGCATACGGTGCGCAGCACGGGGTCGCCGTAGAGGCGGATCTCGCGGACCGTCATCAGGCGGCCTTCGCCCGCAGGCCCTCGACGAGGGCCGCGGCGATCTCGCGGGCAGCCCGCCGGGTGGCCGGCTGCAGACTGCCGAAGTCGATCGCGCCTCCCCCGGCGATCTGCGGGTCGTACGGGATGCGGAGCACGTGCTTCGCGCGGGTCGAGAAGTGCGCCTCGAGCTCGCTCAGACGCACCAGCGGCGCGCCGGGGTTCGACTGGTTCAGCACGACGATCGCCTCGCGGGCGAGCGCGGAGTGTCCGTTCGACTCGAGCCAGGTGATCGTCTCGGATGCCAGTCGCGCCTCGTCCACGCTCAGCCCCGACACGATGATGAGCTGGTCGGCGAGATCGAGGGTGGCACCCATCACGGAGTGCACGATGCCCGTGCCGGAGTCGGTGAGCACCAGCGAGTAGTACTGCGCGGCGACCGTCGCCACGTCGCGGTAGTCGCCGTCGCCGAACGCCTCGGACACGCGCGGATCGGCGTCGGATGCGAGCACGTCGAGACGGGTCTCGTCGCGGGCCACGAATGCCGAGACGTCGTGGTACCCGCGGATGTCGTGCTGTGCGCGCACGAGGTCGCGCACCGACCGGGTGTGCGATCCGACCACCCGCTCGGCAAGAGTGCCGCGATCGGGATTGGCGTCGACGGCGATGACACGGTCGTCGCGCGCGTCTGCGAGGGCCATGCCCAGCAGTGCGGTGACCGTGGTCTTGCCCACGCCGCCCTTGCGAGAGAGCACCGGCACGAATCGCGCTGTGCCGGCGAGCGGGGCGGCGATGCGCGCGCTGAGCTGCTTGCGCTCGCGCGCCTTGCGGCCGTCGCCGACGTTGATGCGGCCGCCCGTGATCGAGTAGATCAGATGGCTCCACGTGCCCTCGGGCTCGGGCTTGGTCATGCGGGCAGGGTCCAGCAGCCGGTCTGCGGTCAGCAGGTCGGCGCTCTCGCTGGTCGCGGCGGATCCGAGGTCGTCGAGTCGCTTCGAGGTCAGGGCGATCTCGGCAGGCTGCGGGACTGACGGCCGGGACTCGCGGGCAGGGTCGTGGGATGCCACAGGATCGGTCTCCTCTGCGGGTTCGGAAGGTCGTGGCAGGTCGAGCATCATGGTTGTGTGCTCTGGGACCTGAGTGCGGTCGACGTGATCCCGACCTCCCTGTTCGTCGACGTCGTCGACGAGCCCGTCGTCGTCGGCGGCGTCATCGTCGTCGGTGTCGTGGACGTGGTCGGTCTCTACGCCGTCGAGGTCATCATCAACGTCGTCGTCATCGTCGTCGTCGTCGTCGTCGTCATCGTCGTCGTCGTCATCATCGTCGTCATCGTCGTCATCATCGTCGTCATCGTCGTCATCGTCGTCGTCATCGTCGTCGTCATCGTCATCATCGATCTCGATGAGGGTCACGTGCGAATCGACAGCATCGGATGCTCCCCCGGACCCGGCATCCGATCCGGTCTCCACCGCCGTCTCAGCGGTGTGCTCGTCGACGGCCTCGTCGTCGGATGCGGTGAGTTCGGGGTCGGCCTCGTCGGCGTGGCCGACCTCGTCGATGATCTCCGCGACGACCGCGGGCTCGTCGTGCAGCTCGTCCGGTGCCGGCCGGCCGCTCCCGTCCGCGCCGTTCGATGCCTCCGGGCGGCTGCTCGGAAGGTCCTCGGCCGGCAGCTCGATGACCACGTCGGGCGCTTCCTGCTGGATCCGCGCGAGCACCTCGGCGTCGGCGACAGCTGACGTGTCGATGATGAGGTCGGTGATCACCGCGGCGACCTCGCCGTCGACGATCTCGTCATCGACGGCCTCGTCATCGGCTTCGTCGTCATACCCGCCGCTCGGGAGGATGACCTCGACGTGCGCGGTGCTGCCGACCAGGCCGATACCCGTCGTGTCCGATGACGGGGTCTCGTCGAGGACGCCCCTCGAATCGTCATCCTCGGGATCGACGCTCTTCTTCGGGTTCACGGTTCACTCCCAGCTCGCGCCCTTGTAGGCGCCCGACAAGGTTAGTGCTCCCGCCTGATCACGAGCAAAAGGACGGCCCGGCGCAAACGCACCGCGCGACGCTGAGCGCCGCCCGAGGGAGCGCACGGTAACGTGTAGGACGTGCACGTACTCAGCGTCAGCTCCCTCAAGGGAGGCGTCGGCAAGACGACCGTGACTCTCGGTCTCGCTTCCGCCGCCTTCGCCCGCGGCATCCGAACCCTGGTCGTCGACCTCGATCCGCAGTCCGACGTGTCCACCGGCATGGACCTCCAGATCGCCGGACGGCTGAACATCGCCGACGTCCTGGGCAATCCCAAGGAGAAGGTGGTGCGCCAGGCGATCACCACCAGCGGGTGGGCGAAGGTGCACCCCGGCACGATCGATGTGCTCATCGGCAGCCCCTCGGCCATCAACTTCGACGGCCCGCACCCGAGCGTCCGCGACGTCTGGAAGCTGGAGGAGGCGCTGGCGACCGTCGAGAGCGAGTACGACCTCGTGCTGATCGATTGCGCCCCGTCGCTGAACGCCCTCACCCGCACCGCCTGGGCCGCCAGCGACCGCGTGATGGTCGTCACCGAACCCGGGCTCTTCTCGGTCGCCGCCGCCGACCGCGCGCTGCGCGCCATCGAGGAGATCCGTCGCGGTCTCTCTCCCCGCCTTCAGCCGCTGGGGATCGTCGTGAACCGCGTGCGCCCCCAGTCGATCGAGCACCAGTTCCGCATCAAAGAGCTGCGAGACATGTTCGGTCCCCTCGTGCTGTCCCCGCAGCTGCCCGAGCGCACGTCGCTGCAGCAGGCACAGGGAGCAGCGAAGCCACTTCACATCTGGCCGGGAGACTCCGCGCAGGAGCTCGCCGCCGACTTCGACGCGCTGCTCGATCGCATCATCCGCACCGGTCGGGTGCCTGTGCCCGAAGGTGGCACGACGGACTGAGACCCGCGTCCGAGCAGAGAAGCCGCCCCTCGGGGCGGCTTTCTTCGTCTGCAGCCGACGGTGCCCACGGGTTGGTGAGCCTGTCGAAGCCGGGTCCCTGAGCCTGTCGCTTGTACTGAGCGAGCGCAGCGAGTCGAAGTGAAGGATCAGGCAGTGCGCTTGGAGCGGCGTGCGGCGAGCTCGTCGACGGGGTCGGGCACCGTGGGGTCGAACTCGACGAGCGTCGACTCCACCTCGCGCAGGACCTTGCCGACGGCGATGCCGAACACACCCTGTCCGCGGCTGACGAGGTCGATGACCTCGTCGTTCGACGTGCACAGGTAGACCGACGCGCCGTCGCTCATCAGCGTGGTCCCGGCGAGATCCCGGATGCCCGCGGCGCGGAGCTGCTCGACCGCGGTGCGGATCTGCTGCAACGAGATGCCGGTGTCGAGCAGTCGCTTGACGAGCTTGAGGACGAGGATGTCGCGGAACCCGTACAGGCGCTGCGAACCGGAGCCGGACGCGCCGCGCACGGTCGGGACGACCAGCTCGGTGCGCGCCCAGTAGTCGAGCTGACGGTACGTGATGCCGGCAGCGCGAGCGGCGACCGCACCGCGGTATCCGACTTCATCGTCCATCGCCGGCAGACCGTCGGTGAACAGGAGTTCGGTCACGAACCGCGGGTCGCCTGAAAGCCCATCCGCACTCATACTCTGTCCCTCCTGAACGGCCTATTCCCCACGGTAGAGCAGGACCCCTGCCCCGGCAATGACATCCGACCCGCGGGGAAGGTGTGTCGCAATCCGTTCGTTACGAAAGCACGCGCTCGAGCGATTGGGCCACGAGCTGGCGCCGCACCTCGTCGATGTGCGCGGCGAGTTCAGGGGCGAGTTCCGCTGCTCTTCCCCGCGATGCGGAGTCGGTGCGGCGGAGCAGTGTCGACAGAGCCGATTCGATCAGCGCGGCCTCGCGCTCCGCGTTCTGCCGCAAGGTGCGCAGGTGCCGCGGCTCGATGCCGTGCCGCGCGAGCGTCACCAGGCCGGACAGCATCGACGCGGACTGATCGGTGTAGTGCTCCGCCGCTGCGATCAATCCGGCGCTGATCGCGTCGTTGAGCAGCTGCGGTGTCGCACCGGTGTGCAGCAGCAGCTCATCGCGCCGACGACGCCGCGCCGGCGGCGAGATCGACGGAGGAGCGATGCTGCCCCATCCTTCGCCCTTCGCCTCGGCTTCGTCGAGCTGCTCGCGGATCACGCTGAGCGGCAGGTAGTGATCCCGCTGCAGGGTCAGCCCGGCGCGCAGACGCTCGACATCGGAACCGGAGAACTTGCGGTAGCCGGACTCCGTACGTGACGGGGTGACGATGCCCTGCACTTCGAGGAAGCGAAGCTTGCTCGAGGTGAGCTGCGGGAACTCGGGGGTGAGCCGAGCAAGGACCTGACCGATGCTCAGAAGACCCGCGGATGCGGAGCGGTCCCTGGCGGCGCCAGCCGCCGCCATCAGGCAGTCGCCGTCGCGAGATCGATCGGCGACGCGAAGAAGTTCATCCGGAACTTGCCGATGCGCAGCTCGTAGCCGTTGGCCAGCTCACTGCGGTCGACCCGCTCTCCGTTCACGTAGGTGCCGTTCAGCGAGCGCTGATCGACGATCTCGAACGCCGTACCGGAGCGGGTGATCTCGGCGTGACGACGCGAGACGGTGACGTCGTCGAAGAAGATGTCCGCTTCGGGATGCCGGCCCACGGTCGTGACGTCGGCGTCGAGCAGGTAGCGCGCACCCGCCAGTGCACCCGCACGCACGAGCAGCAGCGCGGAGCCGGATGGCAACGCGGAGATCGCGGCCGCCTCGGGCTCGGTGAGGTCGGCTCCGAAGGGCACGAAGGAGAGATCGGAGTCGTGTCCGAACGTCTGTGTCACGTCGTGGCGCTTCTCGCCGCCGCTGCGGTGGATCGCGCCTCCGGCGCCGATGCTGTCGTCTGTCACGGTTCTCCCTCCTCCGGCCTTCCAGACTATCTGATGCGCGGGCCGGGGAGGAGGCTCGATACAGGCCCGCCCGCCACTTTCTGTCGGGTCCCGCGCCCGCTCCCCCCATCGGGCAGGGATTAGGCTGTGGGCATGCCACATTACGATGTCGTCATCCTCGGCGCGGGCCCTGGCGGATACGTCGCCGCCGTCCGCAGCTCCCAGCTCGGCCTGTCCACCGCGATCATCGAGGAGAAGTACTGGGGCGGTGTGTGTCTGAACGTCGGATGCATCCCCTCGAAGTCGCTGCTCAAGAACGCAGAGGTCGCTCACACGTTCACGCACAAGGCCGACTTCTTCGGAATCTCGGGCGACGTGAGCTTCGACTTCGGTGCGGCGTTCGACCGCAGCCGCAAGGTGGCGGAGACGCACGTCAAGGGCATCCACTTCCTGATGAAGAAGAACAAGGTGACCGAGTACGAGGGTCGCGGCACCTTCACCGGCCCGAAGGCGATCACCGTCGCGAAGAGCGACGGCTCGTCCGAGGAGCTCACCTTCGACAACGCGATCATCGCGACCGGGTCGACCGTCCGGCTGCTGCCCGGCGTGCAGCTCAGCGACAACGTCGTGACCTACGAGGAGCAGATCCTCTCGCGCGATCTCCCCGAGTCGATCGTCATCGTCGGCGCCGGCGCCATCGGCATGGAGTTCGGCTACGTCATGACGAACTACGGCGTGAAGGTCACCATCATCGAGTTCCTCGACCGCGCTCTCCCCAACGAGGACCCCGAGGTCTCGAAGGAGATCCAGAGGCAGTACAAGAAACTCGGCGTCGACATCCTCACTTCGACCGCCGTGAAGACGGTCACCGACAACGGCTCCTCGGTGCAGGTCACCTACGAGACCCGCGACGGCCAGCCGGGCGAGATCACCGCGGGCAAGGTGCTCATGTCGGTCGGCTTCGCTCCGAACATCGAGGGCTTCGGACTCGACAAGGCCGGTGTGAAGCTCACCGAGCGCGGCGCGATCGACATCGACGACCACATGCGCACCAACGTCGAGGGCATCTATGCGATCGGCGACGTCACTGCGAAGCTGCAGTTGGCCCACGTTGCGGAGGCGCAGGCCGTCGTGGCGGCTGAGACCATCGGCAAGGCCGAGACCCAGACCCTGGGCGATTACCGCATGATGCCCCGTGCCACGTTCTGCCAGCCGCAGGTCGCCAGCTTCGGCCTCACCGAGGAGCAGGCCAAGGCCGAGGGCCGTGAGATCAAGGTCGCCAAGTTCCCGTTCAGCGCGAACGGCAAGGCCAACGGTCTGGGCGAGCCCGTCGGCTTCGTCAAGCTGATCGCCGACGCCGAGCACCTGGAGCTCATCGGCGGTCACCTGATCGGCCCCGACGTGTCCGAGCTGCTGCCCGAGCTGACCCTCGCGCAGAAGTGGGACCTCACCGCTCTCGAGGCCGCACGCAACGTGCACACTCACCCGACGCTGTCCGAGGCACTGCAGGAGGCCTTCCACGGTCTCGCCGGTCACATGATCAACATGTGACACCTTCTTCTGCATCCGGCGGCGGCCATCAGTACAGGTGCCCGGCGTGCACCAGCAGGACGCGCGCCGGGAAACGCCGTTGCACGCGCCACTCCGGCGGCGCGACCTCGGCCAGCTCGGCTGCGGTGTACGACCGGCGGATGCTGAGCAGCCCGTCCTCGCGGATGAACGAGCCCTTCAGCAGGGTGCCCGCGATCAGCCGGGTGAGCGCGTCGAAGACGGCGTACGCGGTGCGGCTTCGGGCGATGTCGCCGTGCACGGCGATCCCCCCGGGCGCGGTGAGGCGCACGGAGTCGTCGAGGAGGCCGGTCAGCTGCGGCGCGCTGAGGTGATGCAGCACGTGATTGGAGAGCACGACGTCGAACTGCTCTCCCTCCGCCACGAGCTGCGAGCTCGACGCGCAGCGCCACCGCACGAGGCCGTCGTCATCGGCACCCGACGCCCACCGGACCGCCCGCGGGTCGATGTCGGCGCCGACCACCTCGGCGCGGATGCCGTCTCTGCGCAGCCGGCGGGCGACGTACCGGGCGATGTCACCGCCCCCGCAGCCGATGTCGAGCACCCGGATGCTGCCGTGCCGGGCGCGCGGGTCGATCTCGCGGTTGTGCAGGCCCCGTCGCCCCGACAGGATCGCGTTGACGTACGTGAAGAGCGCATACGTGCGCGCGAGCATCTCCGGGTCGGCGTCGTCGGCATCCATCCGCTCGGGCAGATCGACGGCGCGTCGGCGCAGATCGACCGCGCGAGCGCGCTCAGCCTTCATCGTCGCGCCCCGCCACGGTGAGCAGCGCACTCTCGGCGGTGAGGCCGGGTCCGAACGCCATCGCGGCGACGCGCTCGCCCGGCCGCGGCGACTCGTGCTCGAGGATGCGCTGCAGCACGAACAGCACGGTCGCGCTCGACATGTTGCCGCGGGTGCGCAGGACCTCTCGCGCCGGCGCCAGCTGCCCGTCGTCGAGCGCGAGACTCTCCTGCACGCGGTCGAGGATGCTGCGCCCGCCGGGGTGGATCGCCCAGTGCCGGACGACCTCGCCGATCCGGCGCCGGCGGAGCCCGTCGGCGATATCGTCGTCACCCTGCCACAGCGCCCCCAGCGCGTCGTCGATGTGCGCGCCGATCAGCTGCGGCACCCGTGTGGAGAGCACCATCTCGAATCCCGTGTCGCCGATCGTCCACGCCATGTCCTCCTCCCCGTCGGGGATGAGTGCGGTGTGGAAGGCGTCGATGCGGAACCCCGGCGCGTCGGTGGGCAGACGGCGAGCGGTGACGAGTGCGGCGCCCGCGCCGTCGGCGAACAGCGACGAGGCGATGATCGCGTCGGGGTCGACCGATGAGCGCAGATGCAGGGTGCACAGCTCGACGCTCGCCACCAGGACGACGGCGTCGGGGTCGGCTCGGCAGAACTGGGCGGCGGCGCGCAGCGCCGGAAGCGCGGCGTAGCAGCCCATGAATCCCAGGTGGTAGCGCTGCACGGCGGCGGAGAGGCCCAGGGCGCGGACGATGGCGTAGTCGGGGCCCGGGGCGTGGAAGCCGGTGCACGAGACGGTGACGACGTGCGTGATGTCGGATGCCGAGATGTCGGGGTCGGCGGTGATGCTGCGCCGGGCGACCTCGATGAAGAGCCGGTCGGCCTCTCTGGCGTAGATGTCGTTGCGCACGGCCGTACCGGGCTCGAGCAGTGCGCCGGTGGTGCGATCGAGGAACTGCGGCGCGTCGCTCACCGCAGTCGGGTCGAGCTCGTCGAGCACCGTGTGCCGGGTCTGCACCCCGGCGCCGTCGAACGAGGTGGCGATCAGTCGCTGGGCGAGCCGGGAGAGGCCGGGCTGCGCGGCGAACATGTCACGGGCCGTGTGCTGTTCGAGCGTCGCTTCGGGGACCAGCGTCTGGATGGAGCGCAGCTGCACGGCATGGTTCATGGTGCGACTCAAGCACGTCAGACGCGGCGGATGAAAGGGGTTGCGTCGTCGACGCTCCCCGGTCAGTGTCCGAGCGCTCTGGCGAGTTTCGACCCCGACGACGGCTCGCGACCGCCGACCGCGAACACCGCCCGTTCGACGGCGGTGAAGAAGGCCTCCTGCTGAGCGGAGTCGGTGGGAGCGGCGGGTCCGAGCTCCATCTCCCACTCGCGCCACTCGCGGCGTGTGCCGGTGCGCAGGTCCGTCGCACGCACGTGGTCGTCGACGAACTCGGCGATCACGCCGTCGGCGCCCATCAGGTGGAACGCGGTGCGGGAGTTCTCGATGCGCGCGAGCGGATGCAGCTCGGCATCCGTCCACTGAGCGACGGTCTCGGCGACCGCGTCGGGCAGCCGATCGGTCTCACCGAGCGGCCAGCCCAGTTCGAGCCGGCCGTCACCCTGCCGGGGTCCTTTGATGTGCCAGCCGGCATCGGGTCCGCCGGTGCGCCGGCGCAGGGCGACGCCGTGGCGTGCGAGCGCGGCGTCCACCGTGTCGAAGTAGCGCGCGTCGAGTTCTCTCAGCTCGCCATCACTCACCGCGACGACCCCGGGGATCCCCGACCAGTCGGGAAGACGCGTGTCGGCATCCGCGTCGTACTTGCGCTCGATCTCGAACGAGCGCTGCGGTTCTGCACGCACGTGCGCCGCGCGGTCAGTCGTCGCCGGGGCTGATGTCGTCGCCCGACTCGACGAACCAGAAGCCGGTCTCGGTCGGACCGTCGTGCTCGCCGGTGTTCGACGCGTCGCCCTCGCGCCGGTAGATGAGCTGGGTCTCGCTGTAGGGCAGGATCAGGGAATCCTGATCCGCGTCATCGAGCGGGATGATCTGCCCGTCGAGCGGGCCGCCGTGAAGTCGTGCGATTGCCATGTGCTCACCCTATCCCCACCCGCCGACGGCGCGGCCGAGGCGCTCAGGCGAGCCCGATAGCCAGGGCCGCGCCGAAGATCATCCACGGCCCGAATGCGATCCGCGTGTGCCGGGTGGCCCGCCGAAGCACCATCAGCACCAGGGCGTGCAGAGCGCCGAGCAGGAATGCCGCGGCGGCGCCGAGCAGGAGGATCTGCCAGCCGTGCCAGGCGAGCACCAGCCCGATCACGGCCGCGAGCTTCACATCCCCGCCGCCCATGCCCCGTCGAGATGCGAGCCGCAGCACGGCGAAGAACGCGCCGAGCGCGAGGGCTCCGAGCAGGGATCGTGTCAGCCGTCCCACGTCGCCCGTCGCGAGCGCCTCGACGACCACGAGCAGGATCAGGACCCCCAGCGTGGGCAGCACGATGCGGTTCGGCAGCCGGTGCGTGCGCGCATCGATCGCGATGAGCCGCGCGCCGACCGCCGCGAGCGCGAGGTGCACGATCAGCACGGCGACGGAGTGTGGTGTCACGTTCGCAGGCTAGGCGAAAAGCGTCGAGCGCCGGAGGCGCCTGTGGAGAACTCCGGTCGTCGGGGCGTCAGGGCGTCGAGACGGCGCGGCACGGCGATGTCGGATGTCCGAATTAGTCTCGCATGACGACTTGAAGTGTTCGAAGATCTATTCGAGGATGGATGCATGGGGATCAGAACGACCGCGGCACTCTCCCCCGCCGATGAACGGGCGGGGGACATTCTGCGCCTGCGCCGCGAGATCGGTCGCATGCAGCGCCGTCGCAGCGACGACGCGCATCTGCCGATGCCACCCGCGCTGCGGGATCTGCTGCCCCAGGGCGGGCTGCTGACCGGCACCGTGTACTCGATCTCGCCCTCGCCGAGCCTGATCTTCGCGCTGATGAGCGCGCTCTCGCAGCGCGGCGGCTGGTGCGCGGCGGTCGGCATGCCCACGCTCGGCCTCGAGGCGGCGACCGCCTTCGGCGTCGACCTGTCGCGGCTGATCCTCGTGCCCGAGCCGGGTGAGCGCTGGCTCGCGGTCGTCTCGGCCCTGGCCGAGGTGGTGCCGCTGATCGCGATGAACCCCGCCTCTCGCGTGCAGGATGCCGATGCCGCACGCCTCGCGGCACGGCTGCGCGACCGCGGCTGCACGCTGCTCACCACCTCCCCCTGGCCGCAGGGCGAGGGACTGATCACGCTGCACGACCCGCACTGGGAAGGGCTCGGCGAGGGATGGGGGCTGCTCTCGGATCGCACGGTCACGGTCACCGCGCAGACCCGCTCCACGCCGGTGCCGAAGAGCCTGCGGGTGCGACTGCCCGATGATCTCGGCCGCATCGACGTCGCCGCCGAGCCCGTGCTCGACCCGCGTGAGTCGCTGCCGACCCACCCGAGCTGGGCGGTGGCGTCATGAGCGCGGCCGCGTCCTCGCCGAGCGAGGTGATGCGCGTGCACGTGCTGTGGTTCCCCGACTGGCCGCTGCGGGCCGCGCTCGGCGCCGCACCCCCGTATCCGCCCACCGCTCTCGTGCGCGCCGGCGTCGTGTCGGCCTGCACC
>NZ_DAMDLU010000049.1:16077-19101 GCF_032084865.1 Microbacterium sp. | reverse complement strand
GGTCGTGGCATCCGCGATCTGGCCGGCCTGCGCGTCCAACGCGGCGAGCGCCGAGCGCGCGCGGTCGCGGTCGGACTGCGCTTGACGCTGCTCCTTGAGCACGGTGAGCGCGCCGTCCGCCGACGCGAGTGCCTTCTCCGCGGCGACCCGTTCGGTGCCGAGCCGCTCGACGCGGTAGTCGGCGCGGGCCATCGCGCGGCGGAGGCGTTCGATCCTGGCATCCGTCGCATCCGGAATGTCGTCGGCGTCGTCGCCCGACAGCTCGGCATCGCCGACGATTCGCTCGGCCTCGTCGAGGCGCGCGTCGACCGTCGCTCTGCTGCCGCCCAGCGCCTGCTCGGCGTCTCGGCGGCGCTCGTCGAAACGGGCCTGATAGTCGGCGAACCGCTCGGTGCCGAACAGGCGGCGCAGCAGCGCCTGGCGTTCGCGACTGTCGGCGAGCAGGAAGTCGGCGAACCGGTTCTGCGCGAGCAGGATGACCTGCAGGAACTGCTCCTGGGTCAACTGGAGGATCTCGTCCATCTCGTTCGCGACATCGACGGCTCGCGCCGCGACCCCCACCCACCCGGCATCGGTGAGCTCGTCCAGCGACACGGCGGCCGCCTGCTTGGTGAGCCCCCCGCCGCGCCTGGCCGGGCGCTGGTACTCGGGCGAACGCGTCACGCGGTACCGGCCGGCGACCGTGCTGAACTCGACGACCACCTCGGTGATGTCGTCGGGCTCGCAGTGGTCGCTGCGCAGGCGCTTCTCGCCGCCCTTCTCGTAGCGTGGCACTCCGCCGTACAGCCCGAAGCACACGGCATCGAGGATGCTCGACTTGCCCGCGCCGGTGCGCCCGGCGATGAGGAAGATGCCGTCGTCGGCGAAGGCGTCGAAGTCGATGCTCTGCCGATCGCGGAACGGCCCGAACCCTTCGATCTCGAGGCGGTGCAGCTGCATCAGACGAGCGCCTCGGCGCGCACCCGATCGTCGAGAACCTCACGGATCAGCTCGACCTCGCGCTCGGTCGCCCCCTGGCCCGCGCGCACGTGCTCGAGGAACGCCTCGATGCGGTCGGCGTCGCTGACGGCGGCACGCAGCCGCTGCGTGTACGAGCGCTCGTCAGCGGCATCCACCCCCTCGGGCTGGTGCTGCACGAGGGCGCAGAACCGGAAGCGCTCACGCAGCCGCCGCATCGGCTCGTGCTGCGGCACGGCGTCGGTGTAGATCGCGCACACCCAGTCGTCGCCGTGACGGGCGGCGTTCTCGTCGCTGAGGATCTCGTCGAGGGTGCCGGTGAGCGTCACGAGGGTGCGCGGAATCGGAAGATCGAGCCACTCGACCGACGCGAGGCCGGCGGCGTCGAAGTCGACCAGCCAGGAGCCGCGCTGCTTGTGCTGCTCGCCGAAGCTGTAGTGCAGGGGCGCGCCCGAATAGCGCACCCGGTCGCTCAGCTGCTGCCGGCCGTGGATGTGCCCCAGGGCCACGTAGTCGGGCCCGTCGAATCCGGCCAGCGGCACCATGTCGAGCCCGCCCTGGCGCACCTCGCGCTCGAGCCCCGCCGTCGGGTCGACCCCGGCTGCGAAGCAGTGCGCGATCGCGACCGACCGCCCGCCGTGGGCCGTCACGCCCTCGCGCACCAGATCCATGGCGTGCTGCATCACCTGAGCCTGCGTGCGCAGCGGGCGCTCGTCGTCGTTCCAGTGCTGGCGGACGATGGCGGGCTCGAGGTACGGGATGCCGAAGAGGTGCACCGGGCCGTGCTCATCGTGCACGGTGACGGGGGTCGAGATCGCGAGCGGGTCGGTGAGCACGTGGATGCCGTCGCGCAGCAGGCGGGAGTGGAAGCCCAGCCGAGCGGCGGAGTCGTGGTTGCCGCTCGTCATGACCACTGTGGCGCCGGTCTCATGCAATGCCAGCAGGGCGTCGTCGAGCAGTGTGTAGGCGGATGCCGCGGGCGTGGCGGAATCGAACACGTCGCCCGCGACGATCACCACGTCGACCGCGTGCTCGCGCACCTGTGCGACGAGCGCGTCGAGCACCTCGGCCAGCGCCGCGAGCGTGGAGTGCCCGTGGAACGTGCGGCCGATGTGCCAGTCGGAGGTGTGCAGGATGCGCATATCCACACGGTATGCGGGGCCTCCGACATCGTGTCCGAGGCGTGCCGCGCTCCGGCGCACTGCCCCGGACCGCCTCAGCGGTGGCGCAGCAGATGCCGCCTGTCGGGATGCGCGTCGAACCAGTCGGCGACGTACCAGCACACCGGGTCGATGCGGCGGTCGCCGCGAGCCTCGATCTCGGCGACGGCACCCGCCACCACGCGGGCGGCGTACCCGTGTCCGCGATGCCTCGGGATCGTGTAGGCGCGCGTCATCGCGACGGTCGCGCCGTCATCGCGGTAGTCGAGCACGCTCAGCAGTTCGCCGTCGCGGGTGAGGGTCCAGCGCTCGGCATCCCTGTCATCGAGGAACACGAAATCAGCGGCATCGGCGGGTGAGCTCATCTCTGCAACGTTACGTCGTGTTTCGCGCGCGGGATCGTCACGTTTTGACATGGCGGGTCACGGTGGGAAATAATGACGCCCATGACCACCAGCGCAAGCCCTCTGTCCGCCCAGGAGGCGAACGGGACTGCCGGGATGATGATGCCCGGTCGCGTTGGCATGTGTTGCCGAATGTGTTGCTAAGGCGCAACCACCCAGCCTGACTCACTGAATTCCCCTCGATCTGAGGACGAGTCTCTGAGCGCCCACCCTTCGCGCTCATATCCCCCACCGGCTCCGCCCGGTCATTCGTGCAACGCATTCCGAGCCCCTCGGCTCACGTATCCGTGAAGGATCCATCATCATGTCGAACATCGCCCTCCTCGAGCGTCCCGTCACCGCCCCCGTCCGCGTCGTCTCGCCCGCCGACGCCGCTGCCGACCTTCCGTCCGTCCGATCGCCGCGCGGCTTCGCCCTCTACGTCGGCATCGACGAGATCAAGGCGGCATCGGCCGGGATCAGCCTTCCCGTGCTCGTCGACGCGCTGCGCCGCACGCTCGCAG
>NZ_DAMDLU010000049.1:8691-16067 GCF_032084865.1 Microbacterium sp. | reverse complement strand
CGAGCTCGCTCCGAGCGCCGAGACGCACGCCACCGTCGCTCTCGCCCCGCAGTCGGCCGGCGGCCGCGACCTCGACGTCGTGCGCCTCGCCCTGCATGAGCCCGGCGCCATCGCCCGCGCCAACGCCGCTGTCGAGGAGGAGAAGGACGAGGAGTCCGGCGTCGTGGTCGACATCTCCCGCAAGCGCGTGCTGCTCGACGGTGAATCCGCCTCGTTCACCTATAAGGAGTTCGAGCTGCTGCAGTACCTGGTGCTGCGCGAGGGCCGCACCATCGAGCGCAGCGAGCTGGTCTCGGCGCTGTGGCAGGCATCCACCGACGACGAAGCCCCCGGCGAGCGCACCATCGACGTGCACGTGCGTCGCCTGCGCGCCAAGCTCGGTCGCCATGAGGACATCGTGCGCACCGTGCGCGGCGTCGGCTACCGCTTCGACCGCCACGCCGACGTGTCGATCCGCTACGGCCACGGCACCCCGTCGCCCGACCGCTTCTGAGCATCCCTCCGGCGCTCCCCCCAGGGGCCGATGTCAGAGACGGCGCGTAAAGTGCCTGCATGACCCTGATGACGGATGCCGCCGCTCTCGCGCCGGCGCGCGAGTCCGTCTATCGACCGCCGCATCCGCTTCATCTCGGCCGCACGGTCGGGATGCTGCGACGCGGCGGCGGCGATCCGACGATGGTCATCGACGGCGGGCGGATCTGGATGGCCTTCCGGACGGATGCCGGCATCGCGACGCTCTGCCTTCGTCAGGGATCCGACGGGATCCATGCCTCGGCCTGGGGTCCGGGCGCTGACGAGGCCATCGACGTCGTTCCGCGGTTGTGCGGCGACGACGACGATGACGCCGGATTCGTCATCG
This sequence comes from Microbacterium sp., assembly GCF_032084865.1. GTDB lineage: Bacteria > Actinomycetota > Actinomycetes > Actinomycetales > Microbacteriaceae > Microbacterium. Next base: position 15,208 of record NZ_DAMDLU010000049.1, on the reverse strand, counting down.
ACCACCCACGGCTCGAAGAGGTGGCGCGGCGGCATCCGGGCATCCGGATGGCCCGCACCGACCGCGTCTTCGACGCGCTCGCCTGCGCGATCATCGAGCAGAAGGTCACCGGCATGCAGGCGTTCGGTGCCTGGCGGTATCTCGTGAGCCGGTTCGGCGAGCGCGCCCCGGGCCCTGTGCCCCGTCCCATGTTCGCCTCCCCCTCCTATGAGGTGTGGCGCGGCATCCCGTCATGGCAATGGCACCGGGCGGCCGTGGAGCCGCCCCAGTCGCGCACCATCGTCGCCGCGGCGCGCCGCGGCGCGAGCATCGAGCGGGCCACCCTCGCCGCCGTCGACGGAGCCGACCGGGATCGCGTGCTGACGAGTCTGCACGGCGTCGGGGTGTGGACCTCCGCCGAGACGCGCATCAGGGCACTGGGCGACCCCGACGCCGTGAGCGTGGGCGATTACCACCTGGCCCACGAGGTCGGGTTCGCGCTCACCGGCCACCGCACCGATGACGACGGGATGCTCGAGCTGCTCGCCCCGTGGAGCGGGCACCGGCAGCGCATCGTCCGGCTGATCTGGGCATCCGGCTCCCGCGAGCCGCGTCGCGGCGCCCGCCTCGCCCCCGAAGACCACCGCGACCGCTGATCGGCTCGCTACCGCCCCTCGCTACCGCCACTCGCGCCCGTCGCCCGCGACCGCCCCTCGCCGATGAGAAACCACAACCCGCATGAGAAACACCGCCACGCCTGGTTTCTCATGCAGAACGTGGTTTCTCACGCCACACATGTTTTCTCACGCGGGGCGCGAGACGCCGGTCAGTAGTACACAGCGAGCGGGCCGTGCGGGCCGTCGATCACCTGCACGGGTGTCTCGAACACCCGCGTGAGCACCTCGTCGGTCATGATCTCGGCAGGGGTGCCGAACTCGACGACCCGGCCGTCCTTCATGGCGCAGATGCGGTCGGCGTAGTGCCCGGCGAAGTTGATGTCGTGCAGCACGATGACGATCGTGCGGCCCAGCTCGTCGGCCGCGCGGCGCAGCTGCGCCATCATCGTGACCGCGTGCTTCATGTCGAGGTTGTTGAGCGGCTCATCGAGCAGCACGACATCCGTGTCCTGTGCGAGCACCATCGCGACGTACGCGCGCTGACGCTGACCACCGGAGAGCTCGTCGAGGTAGCGGTGCTCGAGCATGCCGAGGTCGAGGAAATCGATCGCGCGACTGATGATGTCCTCATCGGCCCTGGTCAGCCGTCCCTTCGAGTGCGGGAAGCGCCCGAAGCCGACCAGCTGACGCACGGTCAGCCGGGTGACGAAGTGGTTCTCCTGACGCAGGATCGAGACGACCTTCGCGAGATCGGCCGACTTGGTCGACGCGACGTCGAGTCCCGCAATCGCGATGGAACCGGCATCCATCCCCATCAGCCGCCCCACCATCGTGAGCAGCGTCGACTTGCCGGCGCCGTTCGGGCCGATCAGAGCGGTGATGCCGCCTTCGGGGATGACGAGGTCGACCGGACCGATCGCGACGTCGGTCGCGTACTCGCGGCGAACTTTCTCGATGGTGATCACAGGCGGCCCTTCTTGAGGATGACGATGAGGAACACGACCCCGCCGACCAGCTCGATGATGATCGAGACGACGCCCTGCGCGTAGAAGACGTTGCGCATCACGAAGTACGCGCCCGACAGGATCGTGAAACCTGTCAGCACCGCCACAGGGAACACGAGACGGTGGTCGTCGGACCCGGCGAACTGGTACGCCAGCGTCGCGACGAGGAAGCCGAGGAAGGTCATCGGCCCGACCAGCGCTGTCGATGTCGCCATCAGCACGGCGACGAGGAAGAGCGTGACCATCAGCTCGCGCCGGTGGTTCACGCCGAGCGCGTTCGCGGTGTCGGCGCCGAGCGCCATCACGTTGAGCCGGCGGGCGCGCATCCACAGCAGAGCGGATGCCACGACGCACAGCGGCACGGCCAGCGGAAGGTACGAGGCATCGGCGTTGGAGATGTTGCCGAAGAGCCTCGCGGCGAGCACGTCGAACTCGCTCGGGGTGAGCAGTCGCTGCATGAACGTCGCCACGGCGCCGAGTCCCCCGCCGATCACGATGCCGATCAGCAGCATGATCTGCAGGTTGGCGTAGCGTCCGGTGAGCAGCCAGCCGTAGAGCAGCATCGCCAGAGCGACCATGACGGCGATCTGGATGCCGAACTGCAGCAGCCCCTGCATCGCGATGAGACCGGCGATGCCGAACAGGTAGACCGACGAGGTCTGCACGGCCCGGTACAGCGACTCGAACCCGAGGATCGAGGGCGTGACGATGCGGTTCGTCGCGATGGTCTGGAAGCTCACGGTCGCCACCGCCTGGCAGACGGCGACGATGATCATCACGACCACGTTGGTGAAGCGCAGCTCGGCGATGCGCCAGAAGCCGTCGGTGCCGAACGGCATCGGGTTGTCCCAGGCGAGGAGTCCGATGCCGAACCCGGCCGAGAGGACGATCAGGATGGTGAGCACGATCAGATAACGGCGCCGGGCACGGGCATCCGCGAACCAGCCTGCGGCGGCTCGCACCGGCGACGGCCGCACCTCATCCGGCCGCTTGAGCGCGTCCACCCGCCTAAGCACGGCGACGCTGCCTGAGCAGGAGGAGGACGAACACGACCGCGCCGACGATGCCGAGGATCAGCGAGACGGGGACTTCGAACGGCATCACGATGGTGCGGCCGATCAGGTCGCAGAGCGTGACGATCCCGATGCCCAGCAGGCACACCCATGGCAGGTTGCTGCGCAGGTCGTCGCCGCGCAGCATCGAGACGATGTTGGGCACGATCAGTCCGAGGAACGGCAGATTACCCACGACCACGGTGACGACGCCGGTGACGACGGCGATGAGTGCGGTGCCGAGCAGCATGATGCGGTCGTAGTCGAGACCGACGTTGGTGGCGATCTCCTCGCCGAGGCCGGCGACGGTCAACCGATCGGCGACGATGAAGACGATGACACCCACCGCGGCGACGATCCACAGCATCTCGTACTGCCCGCGCAGCACCGAGGTGAAGCTGCCGGCGAACCAGACGCCCAGGCTCTGCAGCGTGTTGGTGGCCAGCGCCAGGTACGTCGACACGGCGCCGACGACCGCACCGAGCATGATGCCCACGATCGGCACGATGAGCGACGAGCGCAGCGACACCCTCTTGAGGAAGAGGAAGAAGATCATCGTGCCGATGAACGCCGCGACGACGGCCCCCGCCATGCGCAGCGGCAGCGATGGGTGCGGCACGAGCACCATGACCGTGAGCAGGCCGAGTCCGGCCCACTCCGTGGTGCCGGTCGTGGTCGGCTCGACGAAGCGGTTCTGCGTGAGCAGCTGCATGACGAGTCCGGCCATCGCCATGGATGCTCCGGCGAGCACGAGCGCGATGGTGCGGGGGATGCGCGTGATCTGGAACATCTCGGCCCCATCGGGACTGCCTGAGATGTCGTAGACGCCGGTGAACAGCGAGGCGACCAGCAGGGCTGCGACGACGAGGATGCCGATCAGCAGCTTGCCGTCGAAGAGACGCCCGCGGGTCGCCGCGCTCCCGCGCCCGGCGGGAGCGGGAGCAGGTGCAGACAGAGGAAGGGTGCGTGTCATGGTGCGGGTGCGCGGTGGCATCCGGAATCGAGCGGATGCCACCGCGCGGAGGTCACTTCGCGGACTTCTCGAGCGCGTCGGCGAAGTCGTTGAGGAAGGTCGTGTACGTCTGGATGCCCTCGTTGAGGTACGTGTCGGTGGGCATGTAGACGATCTGGTCGTCCTTGACGGCCGTGACGGATGCCAGCGCCTCCGAGTTCTCGAGAATTTCGGCGGCCTGCACGTAGCCGGGCTCCCGGTCGGCGAACACGGCGTCACGGTCCATGACGAGGATCCAGTCGGGGTTCGACTTCGCGATGGCCTCGACCGAGATGTCGTCGCCCTGGTGGTCGTCGGTGGCGCCCTCGATCTCGAGCGCGGGGGTGAGGCCGAGGATGTCGAAGATCGGACCGAGCGTGCGGCCTGCGGTTGGGGCGATGTAGCCGATCTGTCCGCCGGAGGTCGTGACGGCCATGACCGAGTCGGCGTCGTCGTACGCGTCTTTCACGCGGGCGACGGCGGCGTCGAAGTCCTCGACGAGCTTCTTCGCCTCTTTCTGCTTGCCGAACACCTCACCGAGCACGGTCACCTGACGCTTGAGCTCATCGTCGAACGGCTCGCCTTCGCGGGGATCGAGCTCGAGGATGGTGGCGTCCGGCACGAGGTTCGCGATCTTGTCGTGGTGCTGGGTGAAGCGCTGACCGTTGATGATGAGGTCGGGCTCGACGGCGACGATCGACTCGAGGTCGGGCTCGTTGTGGTTGCCCAGGTCGATGATGCTGTCGTCGGCCTTGTAGTCGACGGTCGTGGGCATGAGGGCGACGGCTCCGGCGCTGAGCTCGATGCCCCAGTCGCTGAGGGTCTGGAACGTGCGGTTGTCGGTGGCGACGACCGACGTCGGCGGGGTGGAGATCTTGTGCGGACCGTTGTTGTCCTCGACCGTGACGGTACCGCTGGTGGGCATGGCCTCTTCGGCTTCGGCAGCGGGGCCGGCGGCGCAGCCGGCGAGAGCAAGGACGCTGACGAGACCGAGGGCGGTTCCGCCGAGGGTTCGGGGCACGGACATGGAGAGTCTCCTGTTCTGCGGGGATGGTGCGCGAGGCGCGCGGCGGCGAGTACGACCCCGCCGCGACTTAGGTTAGCCTTACTTTATGAGCGATGTGAAATCAGGTTTCTCGATCGAACGACAGAGCCTCGATCTGCGCTTCCGCGCCGCGACCCTCGCCGAGCGGGAGTGGCTCGCACCGAACTACGTGCGCGTGCGCCTGATCGGCGACCAGCTCGCCGGCTTCACGTCGCTCGGCGCCGACGACCACATGCGCCTGTTCTTCGCATCCGAACCGACCGACTCGGTCGACGAGCTGCGCGCCTCGCCGAGCCGCGAGTACACCCCGCTCGCGTGGGGCGAGGACTGGCTCGACGTCGAGTTCGCCGTGCACGGCGGCGAGGGTGTGGGCGCGCCGTGGGCGGCATCCGCTCCGCTCGGCTCGTTCGTGGGCGTCGGCGGGCCGCGCGGCTCTGCGGTGCTGACCGGTACGCCCGGCTCGTGGATGCTGGTCGGCGACGAGACCGCGATCCCTGCGATCCGGCGGTTCGCGGCGATGATTCCCGCCGGTGCGGCGGCGCGGATCGTGATCGAGGTCGCTTCGGAGGCCGACCAGGTCGACATCGACGCGCCGGTCGCCGCCGAGTGGCTGCACCGCGGCAACGCGCCGGCGGGCTCATCGCTGGTCGCCTTCCTCGACACTCTCGACGAGACGGATCCCGTGGGCGCCGACCCCTTCGTCTTCATCGCCGCCGAGCAGCAGATCGTCAAACCCGGCCGCGCACTGCTCGCCCGCTGGGACGTCGACGTGTCGAAGGCGATCGTGAAGGGCTACTGGAAGCGCGACGAGGCGGAGTACCACGCTCCGCACTGACGCGCGTTGCCGCTCTCGCGTCAGTGCATTCCTGCGAGACCTGGTTTCCAGCACCAGACGGATGCCCTGAACCTGAGGCTCGTGCTGGAACGCAAGTCTCGAGCATCCTCCGGGGTGGGAACGCGTGCGACAGACTGAACGCATGCCTGATCCGACTTCTCGCGTGCAGCCCGTGCTCGCCGAAGCCGATCTCTTCGACGCGCACCCGGCTCAGTCGAACGGCACGGGGGTGCTGCTGCTCGCCGGCTCCAGTGGACGACTCGAGAGCGGCCGAGCGATGCTGCTCGCGACGCACGGCGCTCGAGTGCGAGCGGTGCGATGGTTCGGCGGCGAGGATCAGCGGCCCACCCCCCATGAGGTGCCGATCGAGCTGTTTATCGAGCAGATAGGCGTTCTCCGCCGAGACTGCGACCGCGTGATCGTGTTCGGAACGTCCTTCGGCGCAGAGGCGGCGCTGGTGACGGCGACCCTCTGCTCGGTCGACGCGGTGATCGCTGTAGCTCCGACCTCGATCGTGTGGGCAGGTGCACACGACGGCGCCTGGTCGTCGCACTGGACACTCGCCGGTGATCCGCTGCCGTACACACCTTTCGATCACGACTGGGCTCCGGATGCCGATCCGCCTGCGTTCCGCAGCCTCTACTCCTCGAGCATGCGGCGCTTCCCCAAGAAAGCGGCGGCAGCCCGCATCCCCGTCGAGAAGATCACTGGTGACGTGCTGCTGATCGCGGGCGGAGACGATCAGGTCTGGCCATCCGCCTGCTTCGCGCAGCAGATCATCTCGGCGAGAGAGAAAGCAGGGCTCCGTAGCACGCTGGTCTCGCATCCGGATGCCGGGCACCGGCTGCTTCTGCCCGGCGAGCAGCCGGCCACCGGTGGAATGAGGATGGCTCGCGGAGGCACGCCGAAGGCGGACGCAGAGCTCGGAGAACGCGCATGGCCGGAGATCTCCCGAAATGCAGGAGGGATGCCTGACATCGCTCCTGCATTTCAC
>NZ_DAMDLU010000049.1:0-8681 GCF_032084865.1 Microbacterium sp. | reverse complement strand
GTTCTCGACCGGCGCTCGGCCTGAGCGCCGGTCGAGAACCCGGAGATCTCCCGAAATGCAGGAGGGATGCCTGACATCGCTCCTGCATTTCACGCGAACCACCGTGATTCGTGTGCCGCGTTGGCGGCAGGCATCAGCCATTGCGCAGGCCGGTGGCGCGGCGAATACTTGTGGACGCGGCGCCCGATTTCCGGCTGCGAAAGGAGAATCATGCCCATCCTCAACCCGTACATCTCGTTCCGCGACAACGCACGCGAGGCTCTTGAGCGCTACCAGCATGTGCTCGGCGGCGAGCTGCAGATCATGACGTTCGGCTCGATGCCGGAACTGCCTCAAGACCCGAGCGAGAGCGAACTCGTCCTGCACGGTCAGCTCACCACCGACGACGGCCTGATCCTGATGGCCTCCGACACTCCGGCGCACATGGAGTACCAGGAGCCGCAGGGCGTCGCCATCTCGATCAGCGGCACCGAAGTCGACCGGCTGCGCGCGATCTGGGACGGACTGCTCGACGGCGGCACCGCGACAGCGCCGCTCGGTGCCGCACCGTGGGGCGGCGATTTCGGCATGCTCGTCGACCGGTTCGGCGTCGCCTGGATGCTCTCGATCGACACCGAGCCCTGAGTCCCCGTGGATCGGCCGCACCGGGAGAATGGCGACTAGCGGCCCGAAAGCCGATGAACAGCGCCGCCCCGGCCCGCCCAATCGCCCACTCGCCCGCCTGCCCGCTCGCCCGCTCGCCCACCCGCTGGAAGAATGGACAGGTGAGCCTGTTCGCCTTCGGTCCTTCCCGCGGCCCGCGCTGGCAGCTCGGGCTGCAGGCGGCCCTCGGCCTCGCGGTGCCGATCGCAGTCATGACCCTGCTCGGTCAGCCGCTGCTGGGGTACATCGCCGCATCCGGAGCGTTCACCGTGCTGTTCGCCGGCTCCCTGCCGGTCGTCGAGCGGGCGGTGATGCTGCCGTTCGTGGCAGCCGGCCTCGTCGTCTGCGCCGCGCTCGGCGTCGCAGCCGCGCACGCGCCCCTGCTGATCAGCATCGGCATCGTGCTGATCGCGACCGTCAGCGCCGCCCTCGCCTTCGGGTTCCGGCTGGGCCCACCCGGCCCGCTGTTCTTCGTGCTCGTGTTCGGGCTGTCGGCCACCGTGATGCGATCCGCTCCGATCACGCCCGCGGGCTACGTCGCCGCGATCGCCTCCGGCTGCGCGTTCTCCTACCTCGTCGCCGTATCGCCGCTGCTGCTGGCGCGCGTACGCGCCCGTCACGCCCGCCCACTTCGGGAGCTCTTCCCCGGCCCGTCGTGGGACGCGGCTGCCCGGATGCTGGTCCTGCGCGTCGTTCTGGTGAGCGTGGCCGGCGTGATCGTGAGCCTTTTCCTCGACCCCACGCGCGCATACTGGATCGTCGGCGCCGCGGTCGCCGTCGTCGGCATCGCGTCGAGCAGACGCGCAGCGCTGCAGCGCGCGACGCACCGGCTGCTGGGCACGATTGTGGGTGCCGGCGTGTACGCGCTGCTCGCGCTGCTGCATCCGAGCGGTCTGTGGCTGGCGGCGCTGCTGGGTGCACTGCAGTTCTCGATCGAGCTGGTGGTCGTGCGCCACTACGCCCTCGCTCTGGCGCTCATCACTCCGCTGGTGCTGCTTCTTCTCGGCGCTGCGACCGGAAGCACGGGAGACATGTCGGTCGCCCTGGAGCGAGTGGTCGACACGCTGGCAGGCGCTGCGTTGGGCGCGGCCTCGGGATTGCTGCACCCCCGCCGACAACCGCGCGACTGATCAGCGCAGCGCGTGCTCCGCGACGAAGGCGCGCAGCTCCTGCTCGTCGTCGGCCATCTCGGTCACCCGCTGCGGGGCGTCCATCATCGCGCGCAGCTCGGGCGAGAACTCCAGCTCGACGCCGATCGCCTCGGTGATCGTCTCGGCGAACTTCTCGGGTCTCGCGGTCTCGAGCACGAGCATCGGCACCTCGGGCTCGACGTGCTCGCGGGCGACCTTCACGCCGTCGGCGGTGTGCGGGTCGATGATCTCGCCGGTCTCGTCGTACACCGAGCGGATCGTGGCGAGGCGGTCGGCGTGGGTCGACGTGCCGCTCACGATGCCGAACTCGCTCTCGAAGCGAGGCTGCTCGGCCGAGAAGTCGATGGCGCCGACGGCGTCGAGCGCGTCCCACGCCGCGACCACCCGAGCGGCGTCGCGCCCGACGAGATCGAAGATGAAGCGCTCGAGGTTCGATGCCTTCGAGATGTCCATCGACGGGCTCGATGTGGCGTGCGTGTCGGCGGCCGAGCGGGGGCGGTAGACGCCGGTGCGGAAGAACTCGTCGAGCACGTTGTTCTCGTTCGCGGCGAGCACGAGGCGGCGGATCGGCACGCCCATGCCCTTGGCGAAGAAGCCCGACAGGATGTTGCCGAAGTTGCCCGACGGCACGGTGAAAGAGACCTCGAACCCTGAGCGGAACTGCGGTTCGACGGCATCCGTCACCCGCAGCCATGCCCAGAAGTAGTAGACGACCTGGGCGGCGATGCGGCCGAGGTTGATCGAGTTGACCGCGCCGAGATTCTGCGCGCGCTTGAACTCGAGGTCGCCGGCGAGCTTCTTGACGAGGTTCTGGCAGTCGTCGAAGACCCCGTCGACGGCGATGTTGTGCACGTTCTCGTCGCGCAGCGAGTACATCTGCGCGCGCTGGAACGAGCTCATCCGCCCCTGCGGCGAGAGCATGAACACCGACACGCGCTCCTTGCCTCGCAGCGCGTGCTCTGCGGCCGATCCGGTGTCGCCCGAGGTCGCGCCGACGATGTTCAGCACGCGGTCCTTTTTCTCGAGCACGTACTCGAGCACCTGGCCGAGGAACTGCATCGCCATGTCCTTGAATGCCAGCGTCGGTCCCTCCGAGAGCCCGACGAGCGTGAACCCGCCGCCGATCGACCGCAGCGGCACCACAGCATCCGGGAAGTCCGCGTAGGCGGCGGCCGTCATCCGCGCGAGGTCGTCGCGGGGGATGTCGGTCGCGAACAGCGAGAGAACCTCGGTCGCGAGCTGCGGGTAGGTGAGGGCCCGCCAGCGCTCGAGCGTCTCGGCGTCGACCCTCGGCAGCTGCTCGGGCACGGCCAGGCCGCCGTCGGGCGCGAGGCCCTCGAGCAGCGTCTCGCTGAACGGCTGCGGCTGCATGCCGCCGCGGGTGGAGATGTACAGCACGAGGGCTCCTCGGGTCGTCGGGGTTCTCCATTCTCGCAGGATCGTCGCGGCGGAGAAGCCGGATGACACCTGTCACACATCGACTCCCTCGCCCGACACAGAGGTGAAGGCATCGACCGGATGCCCGTCAGGGAGGACCACCATGACCAGGATCGACATGATGCGCACGAACAAGCTCGGCTATGCGGCCGTGATCGGGATGGAGGCGTACGCGAGCAGGGCGGTTGAGAAGCGCCTGTACGAGCTCATCAAGCTACGCGCCTCGATCCTGAACGGCTGCGGCTTCTGCGTCGACATGCACGCGACCGCGGGAGCGAAGCACGGCATCCCGCAGCGGACGATGCACGCGGTCGGCGCATGGCAGCACGCCCGCGATCTCTTCGACCCGAAGGAGCTCGCCGCTCTCGCGCTCACCGACGCGATCACGAAGCTCGGCCCCGACACGGTGACCGACGAGATCTGGCAGGCCGCGGCCGAGCACTTCGATGACGCAAAGCTCGGCGCGATCGTGATGGCGATCTGCACGATCAACGTGTGGAACCGCATCGCGATCGCCACCGAGATGACGCCGCCGATCGACGACAAGCACCCGATCGTGTGAACCCCGACGTCAGCCGCCGCAGGGCGCTAGCGTGAAAAACATGACTGTCGCCACCCCTGCCGCCCTGGCCTGGGATGCCGAGCGCGGCCGGCTGATCGGCATCGCCTATCGGATGCTCGGCGATTTCGGACATGCCGAGGACGTCGTCTCGGAGGTCGCGATCGAGGTGCTGAAGGCAGAGCGGGCGGATGCCGCAGCGGTGCGCTCGTGGCCGGCGTGGCTGACGACCACGTGCGTGCGCCGCTCGATCGACCGGGTGCGATCGCTGGTCGCCGTGCGTGAGGAGTACACCGGGCACTGGCTGCCGGAGCCGGTGTCGACCGATCGACTGCCGGAGGATGCGGTGGCCGATCGCGAGCTGCTGTCGCTGACTCTGCTGCACCTCGCCGAACAGCTCTCCCCCGAGGCGCGAGCCGCTCTGGTGCTGCACCGCGCGTACGGCATGACCGCGGTCGAGATCGGCAAGATCCTCGAGAGGTCGCCGGCGGCGGTGCGGCAGCTGATCTCACGTGCGGAGCGGCGACTGCAGATCGACGAGCACTCCCCCGCGCCGCGGTCGGCCGACCCTGCGGCGCTCAGCGCGCTGATGTCCGCCGTGCAGCAGGGCGATCTCGACACCCTGCTCGATCTGCTGACCGACGAGGCGATCCTCTGGACGGACGGCGGCGGTGTCGTCGCCGCGACGCGCAATCCCATCTTCGGCGCCGAGAAGGTGCATCGCTTCTACGTCGGTGTTCGGGAGAAGACGGCGAAGTTCGCGCCCGATCTGCCGGTCTCGATCAGCCCGATCGAGGTCAACGGGGAGTTCGCCCTTGCGCTCACCCACAGCGGTCGCACCGATGTGCTCACGTTCGACTTCGATCAGGAGGGCCGGATCCGCGGCATCCGGCAGGTGTCGAATCCGCACAAGCTCACTCGAGCGTTCGCCCAGCCACCCGCCTGAGCGTTCAGTCGAGCAGGTGCCTCAGGTAGCGATCAGGATCGCCGAGGAACGACCGCCAGTGACGAACCAGCTCCAGCTCTTCCCAGGTCGTCTCACGCAGACCCCACTCGCCCACCTCGAGGATCGTCGCACCGGGCAGCGAGGCGAGCACTGGTGAATGGGTGGCGCAGAGCACCTGCCCGCCGTCGTCGGCGATGCGCCGCAGGACCGAGATCAGCGTGAGGGTCGAGGCGAACGACAGCGCGGCCTCGGGCTCGTCGAGGCAGTAAAAGCCGGGCGAGTCGAATCGAGTGTCGAGAAGGGCGAGGAACGACTCGCCGTGACTCATCTCGTGGAACGGGGCGTCTGCGTACGACGACGGGTTCTGCTCGAGGTACGTGTAGAACGAGTGCATCGTCTCGGCACGCAGGAAGAATCCCCACTGGCTCGCGCCGATGCCGCGCTCGATCCGCAGCCAGTCCGACAGCGGCGACTCCGTGGGCCGGGTGCTGTGACGGGCGTTGCGTGACCCGCCCTCGGGAGACAGCCCGTACGCCAGCGCGATCCCTTCCACGATGGTCGACTTGCCGCTGCCGTTCTCGCCGACGAGGAACGTCACGCCCGCCGAGAGGCGCATCCCGTCGCGCAGCAGCTGCGCGACCGCGGGGATGCGCGTGGGCCACCGCCCGCCCGGCTCGGGGGCGTCGTCGTTCGCGGTCACGGCGACGACCGGATGCCTGCGCCGCATCCATGCCGCCTGGCCGTCTGCGCTCATGCGCCCGACCCTATCCCGGGCGGCCGACGGACAGCGCGGGCAGGCGACGGACGGCATGGGCACCCGACGGGCGAGGGCTCATCCGCGTACGGGAAGAACCTTCGCCAGCTCGCGCCACAGATGCGCGATCGAAGCGGCGCCGCGTTGCAGCATCCGCAGGCCGACGCTCTCGTCGCTCGAGTGCCAGTGGTCTTCGGGAAGCCCTGTGCCGAGAAACAGGATCGGGGCGCCGAAGGTGCGGGTCAGCAGGTCGGCTGGTCCACCGCCCGCGTTGCCCATCCGTCCGCGCAGCGCCGTGTCGTACCCGCGGTCGAGCGCTCGCTCCAGCGCGCCGAGCAGAGGTCCGCGCGGCGTCTCGTACGGCTCCTGCCCGAGCGCTTCGCCGATCGAGAGCTCGTACTCGGCGTCGGCGGGCAGCACCGAGGCGAAGAAGCCGCGCAGCTGCTCGGCGACGGCGGGGATGCGCTGGTTCGCGGCCGTGCGGATGCTCAGAGTGGCTGTCGCATCCCGGGGGATGACCGAGCGGGCAGACCCAGCGGATCGCCAGCCAGCAGCGACATGACCTCGATCGACGGGCGAGCCCACAGCCGCTCCAGCACGGTGAAGTCGTCTTCGCCGCTGATCGTGCGCGTCTCGGTTCGGCGTATCCAGTCCTGCTCATCGAAGGGAAGTGCGGCGAATTCAGCGCGGCGCTCGTCGGTCACCTCCGCCACGTCGTCGTAGAACCCGGGCACGGTGACGCGAACCTGGGCGTCGTGCAGCGCTGCGAGCGCCTGGGCGAGAGTGGTGGCCGGATTGACCGTAGCCCCTGCGACGACCTCGCTGTGCACGTCGCGGTAGGGCCCGCGCACGGTCAGGGTGGCGTTGACCGTGCCGCGCATCGACGTCACCGGTGCCGGGGCATCCGCACGCCATTGCACGGTGTCCGAGGCGTTCCGCCCGTGATCCGCCCGTGATCCGACCGTGATTGTCGCAGGGGCCACGCGATCGCGAAAGCCCCTCCTCGGAACCCGATCCCAGGCGTTAGGTGGGCCATTCATCCCCCACGAGACGAAGGACGACACGATGTTTTTCCACAAGCAGGAACTGCAGTTCTCCGCGACGCCCGAGGCGCCCGATGCCATATACGCCAGAAAGCTGCAGGAGGTTCTCGGCGGGCAGTACGGCGAGATCACCGTGGCGATGCAGTACCAGTTCCAGGCCTGGAACATGCACATCCCCGGCAAGTACCGCGACCTGGTGTTCGGCATCGGCGCCGAGGAGATGGGCCATGTCGAGATGCTCGCGGTGATGATCGCCCAGCTCCTCGAGAAGTCGCCGCTCGGGATCACCGAAGACGCGGTGCAGGACGACCCGACGGTTGCCGCGATCGTCGGCGGCACCGACGTGCAGCACGCCATCGTCGCCGGGGCGGGAGCGCGTCCGGTCGACAGCAACGGCAATCCGTGGTCGGGCGCGTACGTCACGGCGAGCGGCAACCTGCTGGCCGACTTCACGTCGAACGCCAATGCCGAGATGCAGGGTCGCCTGCAGGTCGCGCGGCTGTACCACATGACCGATGACCACGGCGTGCGGGACATGCTCGCGTTCCTGCTCGCGCGTGACACGATGCACCAGAACCAGTGGGAAGCGGCAGTCGCAGAGCTGAAGGCCGAGGGCGCCGAAGAGCTGCCGGTGCCGAGCAACTTCCCGCAGTCCAAGGAGCACACCAAAGTGTCGTACCAGTACCTGAACTTCAGCGACGGACCCGCCGCTGCCGAAGGCACATGGGCGTCCGGCCCGACCCCGGACGGTAAAGGCGAGTTCAGCTACCACGAAGGTCCGACCACCAGCGCGCCGATGCCCCCGCACACGCGTCCGGATGCCAGGCTATACGGCACGACCGACATGCCGAACATCGTCGAGAAGGTCGCCGGCGCGGCACAGGATGCGACCCACACGGAGTGATCGAGAAGAGTGCGAATGAGAAGGATCCGCCTGCGTGGCGCAGGCATCGGATCGGCCGCGCGCGGCGCCGTCAGTCGCGCCCGCCTGCTCTTCGCCGCGAAGACCGCGCTCGCCGTCGGCATCGCGTGGGCCATCGCCCCGTACATGCCGGGCAGCGCGGACGAGTACCCGTACTACGCCCCGTTCGGCGCCCTGATCAGCATGTACCCGACCCTCATGTCGTCGGCGAAGACCGGGCTGCAGACGCTGCTCGGACTGGGAGCGGGAATCGGGCTCGCAACCCTCGTGCTGATGACCGTCGGGCCGAGCCTGTGGTCGATCGCCACGGTGGTCGGCGTCGGCGTCATCGTGTCGGGGACGGGTTGGTTCGGCGCCGGACGCGAGTACATCCCGATGGCCGCATTGTTCGTGCTGATCATCGGCGGGGCGGATGCCGAGGACTACTCCTTCGGCTACGTCACCCAGACTGCGGTCGGAGTGATCATCGGACTCGTCGTGAACATGATCATCCCGCCGGCACCGCTGCTCGCGGACGCGGCGGTCCGCATCGACGCCTTCCAGCAGCGTCTGGCCGCCCACCTCGACGACATCGCCGCCGCACTGACGGAGACCTGGCCGCCGGAGCGCTCGGATTGGATGGAGGACGCTGGCGCGATCGCAGAGACCAGCCGCTCGCTGCGCGACGCCCTGACCGAGGCCGATGAGAGCCGGCGGGGCAACCCGCGCGCGTGGCGCGGCCGCGGCGACACGAGTGACGAGCACGCCCGGCTGGAGGTGCTCGTCGAGGTCTCTCACCAGATCCGCGACGTCTCGGGGTGTCTCAGCGACACGATCAACGACCGTCCGTCGGCTTTCCCGCTCGATCCGGCCCTCGTCGACCCCCTTGCTGCCGCCTGCCAGGCGGTCGCCGATCTTCTCGGCGGAGCGGACGAAGACCCCGCGCGGCTGCATGACCGGGCTTCGGAGGCGGTGGACTCCCTGCTGCGGACAGTGCACTCGCGGTCGGTCGAGATGGATGCGGTGGCGGGCCCCGGTGTGCTCAGCGCGATGCATCTGCAGCGCATCATCAGCATGCTCGAGCCGCCGCCTGAAGCGGACGGCGAGAGCGATGGGCCGGGCGCTCAGCGCAGGCGGTAGTGCAGCAGCAGCTCGTCTCCCGCACGCAGCACCGTCTCGAGCCGGGCCCCGACCGGGAGCGCCCCTGCGGCGTCCCCGCGGACGATGCGCCCGGCATCCCCCGTCTCC
>NZ_DAMDLU010000048.1:0-19362 GCF_032084865.1 Microbacterium sp. | reverse complement strand
GGCCGCTCGACGCTCGACGGCGGCCGAGAAGTTCGCGGCGGCGCCGCCACCGGCATCCGACCCGCGCCTGACCGCACCGCCGCCCGATCCGAGCGTCGTGCCGCCGGCGGCGGGGGCGACCCCGAGCAGCTACCGCGGGTGGATGATCGCGATCTACAGCTTCCTGGCGCTGCTCCTGACCGGCGCCGTCGTCACGGTCGGCGTGCTGCTCAGCTGACCCGGCGCCCGGCTGCTTCGTCGCATGCGGGGTCAGTCGGGCACGGGAACCGGCGCTGGAGCGTACACAACTGACCTCGCGTCCGGCAGCGGGGCTGCGGGTGGCGGGGATGTGGCCGCTTCGCGCGCGGCGCTGTCAAGGCCGTCGCCATGCGCGCCACGGCCGCCTACGGTCGGATCTCATGACCTCGGAGAACACACCCATAGCCGACGACCACGAGCGCGCACACCAAGTTCTCGTCGTCGGCGGAGGCAACGGCGGGCTGTCGGTCGCCGGACGGCTTCGCCGCGCGGGCGTCGCCGACATCGCCGTCGTCGAGCCGTCGCAGACCCACTACTACAAGCCCCTCTTCTCGCACATCGCCGGAGGCACCGCCCGGGCGACCGAGGCGGTGCGCGCGCAGGCCGAGGTCGTCCCCGACGGCGTGGAGTGGATCCCGGATGCCGTCAGCGCGGTCGACCCCGAGAATCGGCGGGCGCACCTGGCATCCGGCGATACCGTCCGGTACGACCAGCTGATCCTCGCCCCCGGCATCCGCAACGACTGGGATGCCGTCCCCGGCCTCGACGAGGCGATGAACTCGCCGCACGGGGCCTCGAACTACGAGTTCGCGCTCGCGCAGAAGGCGTCACGGCTGCTGCGCTCAGTGCGCGCGGGCACGGTCGTCTTCGTGCAGGCGCCGGGCCCCGCATCGTGCGCGGGCGCGGCTCAGAAGCCCATGTATCAGGCCTGTGCGTACTGGCAGGCGACGAACGTGCTGCACGACATCCATGTGGTGCTGCTCGTGCCCTCGCCGACGATCTTCGGCATCCCCGAGATCGACGCCGAACTGCAGCGCAGCATCGATGAGTACGACATCGATGTGCGCACCGGCGCGCTGCTGCGCGAGGTCGACGCCGAGAACCGCGCGGTCGTGTTCGATGCAGACGGCGCCGAGCGGCAGCGGCTGCCGTACGACCTGCTCATCGCCGAGCCGCCGCAGAAGGCTCCGGAGTGGATCCGCACCAGCGGCCTCGCCGACGACGAGGGCTTCGTGGCCGTCGACCCGCACACGCTGCGCTCCACCCGGCATCCGTCGATCTGGGCGCTGGGCGACGCGGCGGGCACCGCGAACTCGAAGTCGGGCGGCGCCCTGCGCAAGCAGACGAAGGTGGTCGCCGAGAACGTCGGCGCGGTTCTCGAGGGTCGCGACCCGGCATCCGCCTACGACGGTTACGGCGTCTGCCCGTTCACCGTCTCGCGCTCGACGGCGGTGTTCGCCGAGTTCGACGACCGGCTTCGCCTGATGCCCACCCTGTGGCGCAGCTCGTATCGCGAGAGCCGGATGAACTGGATCATAGACCGGCGGATCTTCCCGCAGGTCTACTGGCACATGATCCTGCAGGGCCGCGCCTGAGACGGGTCGGATCAGCGGACGCCCGCGCGCTCAGACCCCGATGTCCTTCGGGAACCGCACGCACAGCAGCAGCACGAGTCCGATCAGCAGCACCACCGCGATGCCCAGCACGCCGTAGACGATGCCGCCGAACCAGGCGAGGAACAGCGACCAGGCCAGCGGCGACAGGAACGACGCCACGCGACCGGTCGTCGCGTACAGACCGAAGATGGTGCCCTGCTGGCTGGGCGGGGTGAGGCGGGTGAGCAGGCTGCGGCTGGATGCCTGGGTCGGGCCGACGAAGGCGCACAGCAGCAGTCCGCAGATCCAGAACACGATGGTGCCGTAGTCGCGCAGGGCGTAGACCACAAACGCCATCGCCACCAGGCCGGAGAGGGCGAAGATGATGAGGCGACGCGGTCCGATGGCGTCGTCGATGCGTCCGGCGAGCAGCGTCGAGACGCCCGCGACGAGGTTCGCCGCCAACCCGAAGATGATCACCTCGAGGAACGAGAAGCCGAAGCCCTGCGCCGCAAGCACCGCGCCGAATGCGAACACCCCGGCGAGACCGTCGCGGTAGACGGCCGCGGCGAGCATGAACCAGAATGTCGGCCGGTTGGTGCGGAACAGCTCGGCGATGCTGTGGGCGAGCACGACGTACGAGCGGAGGAAGCCGACCTTCTCGGTGGTGTCGTAGGACGGCGATTCGGGCACGTTGCGGAACATCGGGATGGCGAACACGATCGTCCACACCGCGCAGATGACCGCCACGAGCTTGAACGAGAGCGCATTGTCCTGCCCGACGAGGAACAGCACCGGGATGCACACGATCAGCGCGACGACGCCGCCGATGTATCCGAGCCCCCAGCCGAGACCCGAGACGCGGCCGACGTTCTTCGGCGTCGACACCTCGGAGAGCATCGCGTAGTAGCTGACGTTTCCGATCTCGCTGACGACCGCGGCGATCGCGACGGCGAACGCGCCGAACCAGAAGAACTTCGGATCGGCCTCGACGAAGAACAGCGAGAACTGGATGAGGGCGATCGCGATGGTCGCGCCGATGACCCACTTCTTCTTGCTGCCGCGCGCGTCGGCCTGCTGGCCGAGCACCGGCGCGAGCAGCAGGATCAGGATGCCTGCGGCGAAGTTCGCCCAGCCCCACCACTCCGACAGGTCGGTGATCCCGTGGCAGTACTCGGATGCCGCGTACTCAGAGCGGTTGCAGTTCATGTACGAGCCGTCGGCCAGCAGCCCGGATTCCCGCACCGAGGGCTCGAGGAACATCCGCGAGGTCAGGTACAGCGCGATCCAGACGAACGTGAGGATGACGGTGTTGAACGGCTGCATCGCCCAGTCCCACATCGCCCACGAGACGACCTGCTTCCTCGTGGCTGCGGGCGCCGAGCTCTCGTGCTCCCGACCGAACGCCGCGACGGCTCCCGTCCTGGCAGTGGGAGGGGGTACGGCGGCACCATCACGACCGGTCATGGCCGTCACGCTACAGGATGCCGGTGTCGCGCCGACGTCTCCGCCGCGACGCGGGGCACGGGTCGGTCCCCATCGGCGGATGCCGGGCTCCGGAGGGCTACGGGTCGGTCCCCATCGGCGGATGCCGGGCCCCGAGCGGTACGGGTCGGTCCCCATCGGCGGATGCCGGGCTCCGAGCGGTACGGGTCGGTCCCCATCGGCGGATGCCGGGCTGCGGCGTCCCATGCGTGTCAGCCGAACGATGTCGCGAGCAGCTCGGCGAACAGCTGCTCGGGGTCGCACGGCACCGCGCGCCGCGCGAACCACTCGCAGACGTTGACGCAGTCGCGGTGCAGCAGATCGAACCCCTGCGGATTGGCGACCGTGTCGACGATCTGCGGCAGGTCGATCACTCGCACCCGCCCGTGGTGCACGAGCAGGTTGTACGGCGACAGGTCGCCGTGCGCGAGGCCGACCGCCGCGAACACGTGCATGATCTCGACGATCTGCTCGTACAGGTCGGCCAGCTGCTCGGCATCCGCTCTCACCTGCGCGAGCCGCGGAGCGGCGGTGCGATCGTCGCCGATGAACTCCATGAGGATCTCGGTGCCGTCGACCTGCACGGGGTACGGCACGGGTGCGCCGAGCTCGTGCATGCGGCTCAACGCCGCGAACTCGGCGAACGACCACTCGGCCGCGGCGACCTCGCGGCCATGCGCGGTCTTCTTGGCGAGCGCGCGCGCATCACGGGTGCGGCGGGTGCGCCGCCCTTCGGTGTACACCGACGACCGTTGGAAGCTGCGGTGCTCGGCGTCGCGGTAGCGCTTCGCGGCGAGCAGGGTTCGCGTGCCGGGGCCGGGCTCGGCGCCCGGAATCGCGCGTTCGAGGAGGAAGACGTCGGCTTCTTTCCCGGTCTTCAGGATGCCGAGCTCGGTGTCGACCGCGGCTGCGCTGGTCACCACCCAGTCGGGCCGGGGCGACGGGCCGCGTTCGGTGGGCATGGTGGCGGGCCAGGTCGACCAGCGCTGGTTCTCGCCGATGCGGGTGTCGGCGAAGGCGAGGGTGACGTCGAAGGGGGAGGCGTCGAACGACGCGGAGTGCTGAATGTTCACGATGTGGCTCCAGGAGGGAGGCCACACGCGGTTCAGGAGCGGGCGGCCTCGGCGAGAAGGATGTCGGCGGCAGGCACGACGGAGACGGTGTTCATCGGTCACTCCTTCCGCTCGGTTCCTCCGG
This sequence comes from Microbacterium sp., assembly GCF_032084865.1. GTDB lineage: Bacteria > Actinomycetota > Actinomycetes > Actinomycetales > Microbacteriaceae > Microbacterium. The sequence goes on along the minus strand of NZ_DAMDLU010000048.1, from coordinate 15,067 downwards.
GCCATTCCCGGTGCGGATCGAGTGTAGATCGTCGCGTCCGTCGGGTGACATGGGCGGATGCCAGGTCGTTACGCGTTCGTGACCTGTTCGGCCCGCTCGAGAGGGTGATCGGGCGTTCGAATGTCGGCGGTTCGTCGCATACTCGACATATGAACAAGTTATCGATGGCGACACGTGAGGACATCGCGAATCTCGACGCGATCGTGTCTTCGCTGCAGGCCGTCGAGAAGACCCTGCAGGGAGTGCTGGCCGCTCGCGACGGCCTGCTCGCGCTCGCGAATCGGCTGGCGATGTCGATCGCCGAGAGGGGCGACGGGCTCGACGACTCCGACCTCACCCTGCGCACCGTGGCTGCCGAACTCGCGACGGCGCTGCGCGTGAGCGACCGCACCGTGCAGCGACGCATGGTCGCGGCCGAAGTGCTGGTCGAGCGGTTTCCGCAGGTGTGGCAGGCGCAGGGCGCTGGACTGATCACGACGGGGCATGCGCGCGTGATCGTCGACGCCGGTGCGCACATCGACGACGACGACGCGCGTGCCGCCTACGCCGCGCGCGTGCTGCAGGTCGCACAGGACGAGTCGCCTAACCGGCTGCGGGTGATCGCCGAGCGGATCGCTCAGCAGTACCAGTCGCGCACGCTCGACGAGCGCCACCAGGATGCGCGATCGCATCGTGGCGTGTGGGTGACGGATGGTCCGGATGCCATGTCCGAGCTGCACGTGTACGGCCCGTCGGTGCTGATCCACGGTGCGCACGATCGGTTCACGCAGATGGCGAAGGCGCTCGCCCCGCGGGCGGGGTCGGCATCGGGGAGCGATGCGACGGAAGATGCAGACGCGGTCGACCCGTCGGTTTCAGAGGGCAGCGCGGCTTCGGGAGGCGGCTCGGCGTCCGTCCCGGCGGCCGACCCGCGCACCCTCGCGCAGCTCCGGTTCGACCTGGCGATGGATCTGCTGCTCACCGGAGCTCCGGCCGGTCACGACACCGCCGACCGTCTGCTCGCATCGATCAGCGCGCAGGTCGCGGTCACCGTGCCGGTGACCACGCTGATGGGCTCCGACGGACCCGCCGCAGAGCTCTCCGGCCGGACTCCGATCGATCTCGCCACCGCGAAGACGCTGGCCGGTGCCGCGTCCGGGTGGGATCGGATCCTCACTCATCCGGTGAACGGCGGGGTGCTGTCGGTCGACAGGTACCGACCTCCGGAAGCCCTGCGTCGCCACCTGCGATCGCGTGATGAACGGTGCCGCTTTCCCGGATGCGGGATGCCGGCCCGCGAGAGCGACCTCGATCACACCCGGGATGCGGCTTTCGGCGGCGAGACGAGCGAAGAGAACCTGGCCGCTCTGTGTCGGCGACATCATGTGCTGAAGCATCAGACGCCGTGGCACGTCGTTCAGCTCGGCGACGGACTTCTGGAGTGGACGAGTCCCACCGGTCGCACCTACGTCGACAGACCGCCGCCTCCGAACACCGTCACCTTCACGGCACCGCCGTTCTGAGGCCGGGATCGCCGTGCTGCGCGCCGTGCAGCAGTGGGGAGCGCAGTGCGGCACCGCCGCCCGAGCGCCGTCCGCAGCGCACCCGTGTCAGCCTTTCGATTGATCTTTCCCGCGCCGGGCCCGGGAACGCCCGAATCCCGGGCCCGCGCACAGCCGCGCTCGCCTACCGTGGAAGCACACCCACTCGAGGAGAACCGTGTTCACCACTCCCGCTCGCCTGTTCCGCGTGCTCGCGATCGCCGAGGCGATCACCTGGACCCTGCTCATCAGCGCCCTCATTCTGCGCGCCGTCGGGCAGCCGTCGGTGCTCGTCACGATCGGCGGCGGCATCCACGGATTCGTCTTCCTCTCCTACGGCGCGACGGCGGTGCTGCTCGCGTTCAATCAGCGCTGGCACGCGGGTGTCGCCGCGACGACGATCGCCAGTGCGATCGTGCCCTACGCCACCATCCCGGTCGAGATCTGGCTGCACCGCAGCGGACGACTCGAGGGTCAGTGGCGCCTCACCGAGACCGACGATCCGCGCGACCGCACCTGGTACGACCGCACGATGCGCTGGTTCCTGCACCGCCCCTGGGTGCTCGCCGTGCTGATCGTGGTCGCCATCGTCGCGATCTTCAGCATCCTGCTTCTGATCGGACCTCCCGGGGGTCGCTGAGCTCTCAGCTCGCTTTGCACGTCGACCAGCGCAGGTCAAGGGGTGTGCAAGACCCTAGCCAGCGCCCGTCTCGTGTGACAGGTTGGGCCCATGCTCGGACGCAATCCGATGGTGAGGGAGCCCGCATGACCGCCGAACCCGCCCCGTACACCGCTTCGATCCCCGTGCTCACGCAGGAGCCGTTCCCCGACACCCCGGGGAGCCCCGCGCCGGAGTGGTTCAAGACGGCAGTCTTCTACGAGGTCCTCGTGCGCTCATTCAAGGACGGCGACGGCGATGGCGTGGGCGATTTCCGCGGCCTGATCGACAAACTCGATTATCTGCAGTGGCTGGGCGTCGACTGCCTGTGGATCCCGCCGTTCTTCCCCTCGCCGCTGCGTGACGGCGGCTACGACGTCGCCGACTACACGGGCGTGCAGTCCGATCTCGGCACGACCGACGACTTCCAGGAGTTCCTCGACGCCGCGCACGAGCGCGACATCAAAGTGATCATCGACTTCGTCATGAATCACACCAGCGACGAGCATCCGTGGTTCCAGGCCAGCCGCAGCGACCCCGACGGTCCCTACGGCGACTTCTACGTCTGGAGCGACACCGACCAGCTCTACGAAGACGCGCGGATCATCTTCGTCGACACCGAGCCGAGCAACTGGACGTGGGACCCGGTGCGCAAGCAGTACTTCTGGCACCGCTTCTTCAGCCACCAGCCCGACCTGAACTTCGACAACCCGAACGTGCACGAGGCGATGCTCGACGCCATGCGCTTCTGGCTCGACATGGGCCTCGACGGATTCCGCCTCGACGCCGTCCCGTACCTGTACGAGCGGCCGGGCACGAACGGCGAGAACCTGCCCGAGACGCACGAGTTCCTGAAGAAGGTGCGCCGCTTCGTCGACGAGAACTACCCGGGCCGGGTGCTGCTGGCCGAGGCCAACCAATGGCCGGCCGACGTGGTGGACTACTTCGGCGACCCCGAGGTGGGCGGCGACGAGTGCCACATGTGCTTCCACTTCCCGGTGATGCCGCGCATCTTCATGGCCGTGCGGCGCGAATCGCGTTACCCGATCAGCGAGATCCTCGCCGACACCCCCACGATCCCCGCCGGATGCCAGTGGGGTATCTTCCTGCGCAACCACGACGAGCTGACGCTCGAGATGGTCACCGACGAAGACCGCGACTACATGTGGAACGAGTACGCCCAGGACCCGCGGATGAAAGCCAACATCGGCATCCGCCGCCGCCTCGCCCCGCTGCTCGAGAACGACATCGACCGCATCGAGCTGTTCACCGCCCTGCTGCTGTCGCTGCCAGGCTCGCCGGTGCTGTACTACGGCGACGAGATCGGCATGGGCGACAACATCTGGCTCGGCGACCGCGACGGCGTGCGCACCCCGATGCAGTGGACCTCGGATCGCAACGCCGGATTCTCGACCGCGAACCCGGGCAAGCTCAGCAAACCGGTCGTGCAGGACCCCGTCTACGGGTACCTCGCCGTCAACGTCGAGGCGCAGCAGGAGGACCGCTCGTCGCTGCTGCACTGGACCCGGCAGATGATCCAGGCCCGCAAACGGCATCCGGCATTCGGCCTGGGTGGCTTCAACGACCTCGGCGGCTCGAACCCGTCGGTGCTGTCGTACACCCGCGAGCACACGAACGACGACGGCACATCCGATGTCATCCTGTGCGTGAACAACCTGTCGCAGTTCCCGCAGCCGGTCGAGCTGGACCTGCGGCGCTTCGAGGGGATGATCCCGATCGAGCTGGTCGGCGGGGTGCCGTTCCCGCGCATCGGCGAGTGGCCGTACCTGCTGACGCTGGGTGGGCACGGCTTCTACTGGTTCCAGCTGCACGCACCGGCGGAGGATTCTGAGGAGGTGGGGTTGCTGTGAGCCTGATCGATCATGCCCTTCTGGAGGGCTACCTGGTTCGCACGCGGTGGTTCGGGGGCAAAGGCCGCCCGTTCCACGTCACCGCGGTGCGACAGCTCGGCGAGCTGACGGATGCCGGGCGTGATCCCGCCGTGCGGGTGCTCCTCGTCACCGTCGATTACACCGACGACGAGGGCGGCCGCGATCTCTACCAGGTGCCGCTGTCGGCGTACGACGAGTTCGACGACCGGCACAGCCACGCCTATGTCGGCGCCGTCGAGTCCGACGGACGCGAGCGCCACCTGTACGACGCGGTCCACGACCGCGACGCGATGGCGCTGTGGCTGCGCGGGTTCATCGCCGCCGAGCCGAGCGGGCAGGCCGATGTCGGCGGGCTGCGCTTCCGACGCGTGTCGGCCAGCCCGGCGCTCGACCCCGACTTGCGCTCCTCGCCGCTCACCGGCGAGCAGTCGAACTCGTCGCTGCGCTTCGACGACACCGCGATCATGAAGCTGTTCCGTAAGGTCAGCCCGGGAGTGAACCCCGACATCGAGATCCACGACGTGCTCACCACGGCGGGTTCGGAGCACATCGCCGAACTCTACGGATGGATTGAGATCGATCTCGACGGCGAGGTGCTGCAGCTGGCGATGCTGCAGGAGCTGCTGAGCACGGCCACGGACGGCTTCGAGCTCGCCACCGGCAGCGTGCGCACGGCTCTGGCCGACCCGGAGCTGACCGTACCCGAATCCGGCGGCGACTTCGGCGGTGAGGCCGCGCGGCTCGGCGAGGCGCTCGCCGAGGTGCACGCCACGCTGCGCGCGAGGTTCCCGTCGGAGCGTCGCGGCCCCGACGCGACCGCACAGCTGGCCCGTACGATGTCGGAGCGCCTCGAGCGGGCCGTGCCCGTCGTGCCCGAGATCGAGCGCTATGCCCGCCGCCTGCGTGCGCTGTACGACTCGGTCGCGCAGCTGGACGGGATGGACGTGCAGCGCGTGCACGGCGACCTGCATCTCGGCCAGACGCTGCGCACCTCCCACGGCTGGCGGATCGTCGACTTCGAGGGCGAGCCGGGTCGCCCCTTCGCCGAGCGCGCCCTGCCCGACTCTCCCTGGCGCGATGTCGCGGGCATGCTCCGCTCGTTCAGCTACGCGCCGGGTGTCGTCGAGATGGCGGTGGCCGGTCGTCCCGTCGAAGACGAGGGGCAGGAGCTGCGGGGCGAACGCGCGAAGGAGTGGTCGGCCATCGCGCGCGAGCATTTCCTGCACGCGTACATCACTGCTCTCGATCCCGGTTCAGCGAACGCGGAGGGTGAGCTGAGCACGCCGTTGCGCACCCTGCTCGACGCGTACGAGGCCGACAAGGCGGTCTACGAGGCGATCTACGAGAAGCGCAACCGTCCGTCGTGGGTCGAGATCCCGCTGGTCGCGCTGGAGCGCATCGCCGCGAGATGAGCGTGCGGCGAGGCGCGGTCAGTGCGCGGTGGCCACGCCGATCGCGTCGTGCGTGATCACGGCCGCGACGCGTGCGCCGGCGCCGGCCGCGACGATCAGCTGCTGCGGACCGGGGGCCGCGACGTCGCCCGCCGCGTACAGGCCGCGGATGCTCGTGCGCCCCGACCGGTCGGTCACCAGATGTCCTTCGCCGTCGCGCTCGGGCAGGATGCCGTCGAGGAACGACAGATCCGCTTCCCACTCCGGGCGCACGAACCCGCCGTCGATCGCGCGCTCGTCGCCGTCGGCGGTGCACACCGCCTCGATGCGTCCGCGCTCGCCGATCAGCTCGACGATGGGCGAGCGGACGACGTTCACGCCCGTGGCCGCGAGCTCCGCCTCCTCTGCGGTGGTCACCGCGTCGGATCCATTCGTGAAGACGGTGAGCCGCGTCGTCCAGTGCGCGATCAGCCTCGCCCGGTCGGCGAGGTCGGCCGATTCGCCGATGAGTGCCAGGCTGCGCCCGCGCAGCTCCCATGCGTCGCAGGCCGCGCAGCTGAACAGGCTCATGCCGTAGAAGCCGCGCAGGTTCGGCACGTCGGGCAGCGTCTCCCGCAGCCCGGTCGCGAGCAGCACCGACGGGGCGGTCACCTGCACGGACGGGTCGCGGCGTCCGATGCCGGCGGCGAACCCGGCATCCGTCACTGTCAGAGCGCCCACCCGGTGCCGGGAGCGGATCTCGACGTTCGGATACGCCGCGAGCTCTTCGCGGGCGATGCGCCGCAGCTCGGATGGCGGCACCCCGTCGCGCGTGAGGAAGCCGTGCGAGTTGAGCGTGGCCGCGTTGCGCGGCCGATCCGCGTCGACGACGAGCACGCGGGCCAGTGAGCGTCCGAGGTTCAGCGCGGCCGACAGCCCGGCTGGCCCGCCGCCCACGACGAGCACGTCGTAGTCAGACATGCGCGATGATCCCTGAGCCTGCGTCGTCCTGGGTCCCTGAGCCTTCATGGGTCCCTGAGCCTGTCGGAGGGACCGCCGCCACCACCGGATGATCGACGTCGTAGGCGCCGACCTTCGACGCGCCGCCGGGCGAGCCGATCTCGTCGAAGAACTCGACGTTCGCCCGGTGGTAGTCGGCCCACTCCTCGGGCAGATCGTCTTCGTAGTAGATCGCCTCGACCGGACACACCGGTTCGCACGCCCCGCAGTCCACGCACTCGTCCGGGTGGATGTACAGCGAGCGCTCGCCTTCGTAGATGCAGTCCACCGGACACTCGTCGATGCAGGCACGGTCCTTCACGTCCACGCACGGCAGCGCGATCACGTAGGTCATCGGGTCAGCACCCCCGGCCGCGAGATCTCGACCTGCTCGTCGCGTCCGACGACCTTGACGCGCTCGCGGACGTGCTCGTGGTTCTTGCCGAGGGCGCGCTCGTGGGCATCCAGCGCCAGCCAGCCGTCCCACGTCGTGTACGCCGTCTCGCGCTCGTCGAGCAGGTCGAGCACGTCGCCCTTCGGCAGGCTCAGGGACCCAGGCGTCGGCAGGCTCGGGGCGCCCGGTGCGGAAGGGGCGGTGAGCAGTCCCGCCTGTGCGTCGGCGATGAGGTGCCCGACGGTCTCGAGGGCGTCCGACTTCGTGTGCCCGATGAGCCCGACCGGGCCGCGCTTGATCCAGCCTGTCGCGTACAGCCCGGGTTGGCCGAGCACCCGGCCCTCGACGTTCGGCACGACGCCGCGGCGCTCGTCGAAGTCCGCGCCCTCGACGCGCGTGCCGTAGTAGCCGATCGCGCGGTAGACGGACTGCACGTCGTACTCGCGCACCTCGCCGGTGGGCACCGGCGCTCCGGCCGCGTCGGGCGCCGTGCGGGCGAACCGGATGCCGTCGACCCGGCCGTCACCGGTGATCTCGACCGGCGCGTGCCAGAAGTGCAGGTGCAGGCGCCGCGACGCTCCCGTCGACGCCCGGCCTCGCCACGAGTTCAGGGTGCGCAGCATGACCTTCAGCTGGTTGTTCGGCGCGGTCGTCGGATCGACCCCCTCGAAGTCCTCGTCGTAGAGCACGATGTCGACGTCGCGCAGCTCACCCAGCTCGCGCAGCTCGATCGGGGTGAACTTGATGTCGGCGGGCCCGCGCCGGCCGAATACGTGCACGTCGGTGACGGCCGACGCCTCGAGGCCCGCGAGCACGTTGTCGGGCACGTCGGTGGTGCGCAGATCGACCGCGTGCTTGGCGAGCACCCGCGCCACGTCGAGCGCGACGTTGCCGTTGCCGATCACCGCGACCGACGACGCGTCGAGGGGCCAGCTGCGCGGTACGTCGGGATGCCCGTCGTACCAGGCCACGAAGTCGGCCGCGCCGTACGACCCGGGCAGGTCGACGCCGGGGAGGTCGAGGGCGGCGTCGCGCAGCGCGCCGGTGGCGAGGATCACCGCGTGGTACCGCTCGCGCAGCTCGTCGAGTGCGATGTCGCGCCCGACCTCGACGTTGCCGATGAACCGGATGGTGCGGCGTGCGGCGCCGGGCTCGGGAAAGGCGTCGAGCATTTCGTGCAGCGACGTGACGATGCCCTTGATGCGCGGGTGGTCGGGCGCGACGCCGTACCGGATCAGCCCGTACGGGGCGGGCAGCGACTCGAACAGGTCGATCTCGACGGCGTCGGGTGCACTGGGTCCCTGCCCTTCGACAGGCTCAGGAACCGCACCATTCAGGGCTGCGACCGCCTGGGCCAGCAGGTTTCCGGCATAGATGCCGGCGGGTCCGGCGCCGACGATCGCGACACGAAGCGTGGAGAGGGTCATGACAGGGAGACCTTTCGAGACGAAGAGGAGGGGGATGAGCGGATGCTCGTGTCGATCGCCCGCACCAGCCCGGTGTCGACGGCGAGTCCGGCGTCGAGTGCGGCGGCCAGGCGCGAGCGCCCGCGCCGGCGCGGTGTTCCGGATGCCAGGAGGGCGGCGTCGTCGGCATCCGCTTCCGCCGCAACGGGCGATGCGGCGAACGGACTCAGCCGCACCACCTCGCCGATCACGACCACGGCGGGGGAGCGCACCTGCGCGGCGGCGGCGAGGTGCGCGATCGTGCCCAGCGTTCCGACGGTCACGCGCTCACCGGTGCCGTAGCCGTCCTCGATGATCGCGACCGGGCAGTCGGCGCCGCGGGCGCCGGCAGCAAGCACGTGCGCCGAATGCCCCAGCGTGCTGACGCCCATCAGCAGCACGAGGGTGTGATCGGCACCCGACGTGCTCAGCGATCCGCCGGGCTCGATCTGGTCGTGCGCGCTGACGACGCTGAACGACGCGGCCACACCACGGTGGGTGAGCGGGATACCCGCGACGGCCGGCACCGAGACCGCGCTGGTCACTCCCGGCACCACCTCGACCCGGACGCCGGCGGCCTCGCAGAACAGCTGCTCTTCACGGCCGCGGCCGAACACGAACGGATCCCCGCCCTTCAGCCGCACGACCTCGCGGCCCGCCAGCGCAAGCTGCACGAGCAGCTCGTTGATGCCGTCCTGCGGCACCGGGTGGTGACCGGGCAGCTTGCCGACGTCGAGCACCTCGGCGTCGATGACCACGCCGTCGGCGTGCAGCTGGGCGAGCACGCTGCGGGCGCCGAGCCGGTCGGCGACGATCACGTCGGCGTTCTCGAGTGCGCGCAGTCCGCGCAGGGTGAGCAGGCCGGCATCGCCGGGGCCGGCGCCGACGAGGGTCACTGTTCCGGAAGGGGTCACTGTGCCGCTCATGAGGTGCCTCCCAGCAGCAGGCCGCGATCGCGCAGCATCCGGCGTTCAACGGGTCCGAAGAGCACCAGCTCGATGACGATGCCGATCGTGAGGATCAGGATGATGGTGCCGAGCACGCTGGCGAGATCCGCCAGCTCGCGCGACTGGTTGAGCAGCGTTCCCAGGCCGAATCCCATCGAGCCGCCCATCGTGATGATCTCGGCCGCCATCAGCGATCGCCACGAGAACGCCCAGCCCTGCTTGAGGCCGGCGACATAGCCGGGCAGCGACGCGGGAAGCACGACGGCGGTGGCGAGCTGCCACCGGCTGGCGCCGAGCACCGTGCCGACCCGGCGCAGCTGCGGCGGCACCTGGTCGATGCCCGAGAGCAGGCCGTTCACGATCGAGGGGATCGCGCCCATGAGGATCACGAAGTACGCCGTCGCGTCGGTCAGACCGAACCAGATGATCGCCGCGGGCACCCAGGCCACCGAAGGCAGCACGGTCAGCCCCGAGATCAGCGGGCCGGCGGCCCGACGCAGCAGCCTCCACTCCGCGAGGGCGAGGCCGAGCGGCGTGCCGATGGCGATCGCGATGACGAAGCCCAGCCCGCCGCGTTCGAGGCTGGTGAGCACCGCCTGCTGCAGGCGGCCCGACTCCCACGTGTCGCCCAGTGCGGCGAGCACGGCGGCGGGGCTGGGTGCCTTGTCGGGGCGCGGAGCGGTCACCGTGATGCAGAGCTGCCAGACGACCAGCAGCACCAGCAGCAGGACGATCGGGGGCAGCGCCTTGGCGATGAGGCTCTGCCAGCGCGGCGGGGTCTGGGCGGACTCGGACTGCAGCCGGTCGAGGCCGGTCGAGAGGGTGCGCAGATCGTCGTGTTCACCGGAGGCGGGGACCGACGGAGTGGACGTCTCAGGAGGCATTGCGAGCCAGTTCCTTTCGCAGCTCCGCGGTGATCTCCCGGGCGAGGGCGGCGACCTCAGGCGACTCGATGCGCCGCCCGACGGTGTTGCGGATGCGCCACTCGCCGGCGATCCGGCCCGGCCTGCTCGAGAGCAGCACCACGCGCTGACCGAGTCGCGCGGCCTCGCGCACGTTGTGCGTGACGAACACGATCGTGCGGCCGGTGGCCCGCCCCACCCGCTCGAGCTCTTCGTGCAGCAGGTCGCGGGTGATGGCGTCGAGGGCGGCGAACGGCTCGTCCATGAGCAGCACCGGACGATCCTGGGCCAGCGCCCGAGCGAGAGCTACCCGCTGGCGCATGCCGCCGGAGAGCTCATGCGGGCGCTTGTCTGCGGCGTCGGCGAGGTTCACCGTCGCCAGCAGCCGGTCGGCCTCAGCGCGGCGCTCGCCGTGCGGCACGCCGCGCAGCCGCAGGGCCAGCTCGACGTTGCGCCGGGCGGTGAGCCAGGGCATCAGCGCGGACTCCTGGAACATCACGGCGGATCCGTCGTCTGGCGTCTCGATCGCCCCGGAGGTGACCGGCTCGCGGCCGGCGATGAGGTTGAGGAGGGTCGATTTGCCGCATCCGGATGCCCCGAGCAGGCACACGAACTCGGCGGGGGCGATGTCGAGCGAGATGTCGTCGAGCACGACCGGCCCCGCCCCGAAGCGCTTGGTGACGTGCGAGATGCGCACCGCTGTGGCGACCTGCGGGCGCTCGCCGGGCAGCGGGCTGACGCCGTCGAAGCTGGGCGCGAGGGGCACCTGCGCGACCGCCGAGTGCGCGAGGGTGTCGCGGGTCGTCATCACTGCGCCCCGAGCCCGGCCGCGGACACCGTGGCGACGCCGGCATCCGAGAGCTGCGCGTTGAGCGCTCGCAGGTCGAACAGCCCGTCGATCGAGCCCTTCTTCTGCGTGCCGACCCGCAGCCCGTTCGCGACGAGCGTCGCGAACGTCTCGGCGTGCGGGTCGACGGTGAAGTCGACGTTCTCGAGGGCGCGCGCCAGCACGTCGTCGGGCAGCCGCTTGCCGGTCGCCTTCTCGAGCTGGGCGTTGATTACCGGACCGGCCTCCGATCCGTTCTCGTCGAGCCACGCCACCGAGGCGATGTGCCCGGCCAGCAGCGTGTCGACGATCTGCGGATGCTCGTCGGCGAAGTCCTTGCGCACGAGCAGCACCGTGGTCGGGAACGCCCGGTCATCCCACAGATCGGCCTCGTCGACCAGCACGTGCGCACCCGCCTCGAGAACCAGGCGCGACACCCACGGCTCGGGCAGCCACGCGCCGTCGAGCTGTCCGTCCTGGAAGAGCGTCAGCGTCTGGGCGTTCTCGGTCGGCGTGATCGAGACGTCACCCCCGCCGGCCGTCGACGTCTCGAATCCCTCACCGGCCAGCCAGCTGCGCAGCGCCACGTCCTGCGTGTTGCCGAGCTGAGGGCTGGCGAGGTTCGCGCCCTCCAGGTCGTCGGGCGAGTCGATGCCGTCGCGCACGACGAGCGCGGCCCCGCCCGATGTCGCCCCCGCGATGATGCGCGCCGAGGCGCCGCCGGATTGGATGAACGTGTTGATCGCCGGGTTGGGGCCGATGTAGGTGGCGTCGATCGCGCCCGCCGAGAGCGCCTCGATCGCGGCCGGGCCGGCGTTGAAGATCTCGGTCGTCAGGTCGACGTCGCCGAGCGCGTCGTCGAACAGCCCCTCCGACAATCCCACCAGGGCGGGCGCGTGGGTGACGTTGGCGAAGTAGCCGAGCCGCAGCTCGGTGACGGGCTCGGTCGCCGAGCCGGATGCCGGGGCGCAGCCCGCGAGCACCACTGCGGTGAGTCCCATCGCCAGGGCTCCCAGTGCGGTGAATGTCCTGTTCCTGCGGGTGATGTTCACGGTTTCGCCTCCTTAGGCTCGTGGTGCTGTTCGGGCGTGCGGATCGTTCAGCCGGGTCAGTCGATGACGGTGCCGGCGGCCAGGGTGGCGCCGTCGGCGGGGTGGATGAGCAGCAGCGAGCCGCCCTCGCGGCTCTGCGCGTACGTCTCGAGCGGGAGGTCGGATGCCAGGCGCAGCCGCACCCGGCCGATCTCGTTCTCGGCGAGCACGGCGTCCGGCGCGGTGGTCAGGTCGGCGTGGGCCAGAGTCTCGAGGTCGCGGCGGGCGAGCACCTCCGCGACGATCGCCTGCACGGTCGCGGTGCCGTGCTTCACGAGCACACGGGCTCCCGGGGCGGTGGCTCGAGGGTCGAGCTGGAACAGCTCGACCACGGCATCCCGTCGCAGTGGCGGAGCCGAGCCCTCGGCGACGATCAGCGCGCCGCGGGCGGCGTCGATCTCGTCGGCGAGGGTCAGCGTGACCGACTGGCGCACCGCCGCGGTGCCGGTGTCCGCACCGGCGACGTGCACCCCGGTCACCTCGGTCACCCGACCCGAGGGCAGCACCTGCACGCGATCGCCGACCGAGACGGCACCCGCCGCGATGCGCCCGGCGAATCCGCGGAAGTCGCGCAGCCGCTCGGCCTGGTCGACGTCGATCTCGGGCGAGAGTCCGCCCTGCGGGCGCAGCACGAGCTGCACCGGCAGCCGCAGCGGAGCGTCGGCGTCGGTGCGCACCGGAAGCGTCTCGAGCAGCTCGAACAGCGTCTGACCGCGGTACCAGGCAGTGCGCTCGGAGCGGTCGACGATGTTGTCGCCCTCGAGCGCCGAGACCGGCAGCACCCGCACGGCGCGGATGCCGAGCTCGTCGGCCACCCGCAGCGCCTCGAGCTCGATGCCCGTGTAGGTCTGCTCGTCGAAGCCGACGAGGTCGATCTTGTTCACCGCGACGATCACGTGCGGCACCCTCAGCAGCGACGCGACCGCGAGGTGGCGCCGGGTCTGCTCGACGATGCCCTTGCGGGCATCCACCAGCACGATCACGGCGTCGGCCGTGGCGGCGCCGGTGACCATGTTGCGGGTGTACTGCACGTGGCCGGGGCAGTCGGCGAGGATGAAGCTGCGCCGGTCGGTTGCGAAGTAGCGGTACGCGACGTCGATCGTGATGCCCTGCTCGCGTTCGGCGCGCAGACCGTCGGTGAGCAGCGCGAAGTCGAAGGCGCCGTGCGCGAAGCCGCGAGCCCGCGAGGTCGCCGCAACCTGGTCGAGCTGGTCGGCGAGGATCGCCTTCGCGTCGTGCAGCAGCCGGCCGACGAGGGTGGACTTGCCGTCGTCGACCGATCCCGCGGTCGCGAACCGGAACAACCCCCCGGTCGTCGAGCGAGTGGAGCGTGTCGGAACGCGAGGCGTCGCGCTGTTCGTGCTCATCAGAAATACCCGTCCTTCTTGCGGTCCTCCATGGCGGCCTCGCTGATGCGGTCGTCGGCCCTGGTCGCGCCGCGCTCGGTGAGGGTCGTGCGGGCGACCTCGCCGACGATGGACGCCGTGTCGGCGGCATCCGACTCCACCGCTCCGGTGCAGCTCATGTCGCCGACCGTGCGATAGCGCACCGTGCGTCGCTCGACCTGCTCGCCGTCGCGCGGCTGCGAGAACTCGCCCACCGCCCACCACATGCCCGAGCGCTGGAACACGTCGCGCTCGTGCGCGTAGTACAGCGGCGGCAGCGCGATCGCCTCGCGCTCGATGTAGCGCCAGATGTCGAGCTCGGTCCAGTTCGAGATGGGGAAGGCGCGCACGTGCTGCCCGGGCAGGTGCCGGCCGTTGTACAGGCTCCACAGCTCGGGGCGCTGGTTGCGTGGATCCCACTGCCCGAACTCGTCGCGCAGCGAGATGATGCGCTCCTTGGCGCGGGCCTTGTCCTCGTCGCGGCGCGCACCTCCGAAGACCGCGTCGTGCCGGCCTGCGGCGATGGCGTCGAGCAGCGGCTGCGTCTGCAGCGGGTTGCGCGTGCCGTCGGGGCGTTCGGCGAGCCGGCCGTCGTCGATGTAGTCCTGCACGCGCGCGACCTCGAGGTCGATGCCGAGCCGGGCGACCGTCTCATCGCGGAAGCGGATCACCTCGGGGAAGTTGTGCCCGGTGTCGACGTGCAGCACGGGGAACGGCACCCGCCCGGGCGCGAACGCCTTGGCCGCGAGGTGCAGCACCACGACCGAGTCCTTGCCGCCCGAGAACAGCAGCACGGGACGCTCGAACTCGGCGACCACCTCGCGGATGATGTGGATGCCCTCCGCCTCGAGCAGGTCGAGCGTGTCGAGGGTGTGGGGCGCCCCGTCCTGGGCCGCTGAGCCGGGCGAAGCGCCCTTCGGCAGGCTCAGGGACTCAGCTGTGGTGGTCAGGGTTCCGGCTGGGGTGGTGTGGATGGTGGTGCTCATATGTGCAGCCCGCATTCTGTCTTCGTCAGCCCGGCCCAGCGGCCGGATCGAGGGTCGTCGCCGGGGGCGACCGGCTTCGTGCACGGCGCGCATCCGATCGACGGGTATCCGCCGGCGATCAGGGGGTTCACCGGCACGTCATGCGCGGTGGCGTAGTCGATGAGGTCGTCGAAGCTCCACGCCGCGACGGGGTTCACCTTCACCAGCGAGTTGCGCTCGTCCCAGACGACCAGCTCGGTCGCGGCGCGGGTGGGCGCCTCGTCGCGGCGCACCCCGGTGAACCACACCTCGTAGCCCCCCAGCGCACGCTGCAGCGGCTCGACCTTGCGTCGGGCGCAGCACAGCGCGGGGTCGCGGGCGAACAGGTCGCTGCCGAACTCGGCATCCTGCTCCCGCACGCTCTGCTCGGGTCGCACGTCGACGACGGTCACGTCGAGACGCGAGGCGACCTCGTTGCGGGTGAACGCCGTCTCGGCGAAGTGGTAGCCGGTGTCGAGGAACAGCACGTCGACGCCCGGAAGGCTCTGTGCGACGAGGTGGGGGAGCGCGGCATCCGCCATCGAGCAGGCGACGGCCGCCTGCGAGACGGCGAAGTGGGCGGCGACCCACGCGACGACCTCGGCCGGGCTCGCCTCGTCGGGCCGCCGACTGC
>NZ_DAMDLU010000047.1:0-19695 GCF_032084865.1 Microbacterium sp. | reverse complement strand
CGTACCCGCCGCGTCGCCGGCGCGTCGCGGTGGCCGGTGCGCCGGCCCGACGAGGACGGCCGGTCGCCTGCGCGATCAGCGCTGCGGACGGATCACCACGCAGCAGCGTCCCGCGTGCGGCTCGCCGAACGCACGCAGATGGTCGCAGTGCAGGCCGTCGAGCACGCCGCGAAGCAGCGACAGATTGGCGGAGCAGACCAGCTCGGTGTGCTCGCGGGCGAGGGAGTCGAACGGGCAGTTCGAGAGGATGACGGCGTCCCCGTCGCCGCCGGCGTCACCGTCGGCTTCGCGTCGCGGCTCGAAGCCCTGCGCGGTCAGCACGGCCGTGAGACGGTCGACCTCGTCAGGATCGTCGGCGTGTGCGGCAGACTCGGCGATCGAGCGGCCCTCGTCGTGTGAGACCTGGTCGAGGGCAGACCGCAACGGCATCCCCTCGTCGGCACGCTCGATCGCGCTGGCGAGCACGTGCCCGACCAGGTCGTAGCGGCGCTCGGGCAGCGAGATGCTCACCGTGCCGCCGGCTCGTCGGTACAGCTTCGACGGGCGGCCGGCGCCTGGGCCCGCGCGGCCGCTCAGTCGTCGGAACTCGGTCTCGAGAAGTCCGGCCTCGACGAGCTTGTCGAGATGGAAGCGTGCCATGTGCGCCGGCACGCCGAGAGCGGTGGCGGCCGCTTCGCGAGTGACCGCGTCGGGCTGACCGACGACGTGCTCGTAGAGCGCTCGCCGCGTCTCGTCGGCGAGGGCCCCGATGCTCGACGCCCGTGCGGAGATGTCCATGATGCCTCTCTGAGGGCAGAACCCCGGGTTTGTAGAAGCTCGCGACTCTAATTCTAGCAATACCCTCATTTAGAGAGGATGGCTCGTGGGTGCGCTCGCTCTGTCGGTCCTCGCCGCGGGGCAGAGGACGGCTGGCTGCAGAGGAGGCGCTGAGCCGATCGCCGTCCGCACGGCCGTCGAAGGCGAACGCGAGCGAGCATGCGAGAGCCCGCCGGTCGATGCGACCGCGCGGGCTCTTTATGCGACGGTCTCAGGCCGCCAGCCAGAGTCCCTTCCGGTCGGTGATGACCGTGAGACCAGGGGCGACGCTCTCGTCGTGCCCGATGCGCGTGCCCCGCGCCACCTGCACTCCCGCGCCGATCTCGGTGCGGACGCCGATCCACGCGCCGTCGCCGACGGCAGCCCCGGCGCCGATGTGCGCGTGCGCGTCGATCCGTGCGTTCTCGCCGATCACGGCATCCGGCTCCACCCAGGCGCCGCGCGCGACCCGCGCTCCGGCGCCCACTCGAGCGCCGGGTTCGACATAGGCACCGGCTTCGATGAGAGCCTTCGGATGCACCTTCGCGCCGTGCGCGACGAGTCCGCGGCCGTTGACGTGCTTGCGATATCGCAGCGTGGCGCCCTGGTCGTCCTCGATATCGATGTAGTTCTTGCCCACGTTTCCTCCCGTGCCCGGAGTCTTCCGGATATATCTACAACCAGGAGGGGGGTTGATTCATTCCCCGTTTGGGATTAGCTCACCGCTGGCAGCTCGGGCACCAGAAAGTGATGCGCTCACGGGTCGGATCCGCGCCCAGCTCGCCCTTGCGGATGGGGGTGCCGCAGCGTCGGCACGAGCGCCCCGCGCGACCGTAGACCCAGTCGGTGAAGCCGCGTCTGGCATCGCCGGTGAAGGTACGATCCACGCGGTCGCGATTCGCCCGGATCGTGCGCACGCCGAGATCCAGCAGCGCGGGAACATCGACGTCTGGTGTCGGCGTATCGGGTCGGACGCCGCGCAGGAACAGCAGTTCCGCCGCGTATTCGTTGCCGAACCCGGCGACGTTGCGCTGGTCGAGAAGGGCGACGTGAATCGGTCGTGCGTCGGCGCTGAGGCGTAGGACGGCCTCATCGAGATCCCAATCATCGGAGAGCGGATCGGGGCCGAGGTGATCGACCAGCTCACCCTCGCTGCGGGTGGGCACGAGCTTCACCTCGGCGATGTCGACGCCCACGGCTTCGTGCTCGGCGGTGCCGACGATGGCGCGCACCTTGAACGCGGGATGACGCCACTTCTCGCCCGGGCGGTAGGTGAACCAGGCGCCGTCCATGCGCAGATGGGAATGCAGGGTGAAGTCGCCGACCCGCATCAGCAGGTGCTTGCCGCGAGGAACCACATCGTGCACCGTCCGCCCCGAGAGATCGACGGTCGCGAGGCGTGGCACGCGCAGATCGAACCGCGTCACCTCCTGGTCGCGCAGCGCGGCGTCGAGGCGCTTCGCGGCCCGATAGATCGTGTCGCCCTCAGGCATGGCGCGCCGCAGTCGATGAGCGCTCGTGCAGAAGATCGCGCGCCAGCACGGTGGCGCCGGCGACCGCGGTCGGCATGATGAACACCGCGCCGAGCGGCACCATGAAGCACAGCTGCGTGGCCGCGCCGAACCCGAGCAGGCGTGCACGGCGCCCCGCGAAGAGCCGCGAGCGTTCGACGCTCGGGACGTCGCGGGCATTCAGCGCCCGACCGGTGAGCTCGCGAGCGAGCAGCCGTCCGGTCAGCAGCACGCTCGCGACGGCGGCGAGCGGGGCGCCGACGAGGGGCACGAAGCCCATCGCGAGGGCCAGCAGGGCGACGAGCGCGCCGAGAGCGATCAGGCGGATGCTCTCGCCGAGCGCCACGAGGAATCCGCCGTCCCCCTCGGGCACGTCGCCGCCGAGATCGGTCTCGATCGCGCGCCAGATCCGCTGGTAGAACGGGTCTCCGATCAGCAGGGTGAGGGCGGTGAACGTCACGCTCGCGAGCGCCAGCACGGCCATCGCCGTGACCACACCGATGGCGGTGCGCAGGGCATCCCGCCAGAACGGGGCCCACCCATCGGCGAACGGCGTCGCCCACGCGATGATGCCGCCGAGGTTCAGCAGCAGCGGAACGATCGCGGCGGCCAGCAGAGCGAGCGCGATGAGACCGGGTACCAGCCCGAGCGCCATCAGCCCCGGGCGTCGCCGCCAGTATCCGAAGCCGCGTCCGAGGTAGCGGATGCCGGTGAAGAACTCGCTGACCATGAGTGAAGTCAATCAGACGGCCTTGCGCAGGGCATAGCCGCGCGGCGTCGCCACGAAACCGGCTTCCTGCAGCGCGAATGCGAACGGGGTGCCGTACACGCCCTCGCCGTTGATCTTCTCGACGGTGAGGGTCTCGAGCCGGCGCGCTCTCGAGGTGGCGACCAGGTCGGCGGCGGCGGCCTTCAGCACCTCGAGGTCGTCGTCGAAGGCGAGCACGGTGCGGCCGCCCCGCTCGAGATACAACACGAGTTCGCCGTCGACGAGCACGACCAGGCCGCCGGCTTTACGGCCGGGGCGGTGCGACACCGTCTCCATCCGCGGCCAGGCGAGAGCAGCGCCGTACGGATTGGCCGGGTCTGTGGCGGCGAGCGTGACCGCGTTGAGCGGTGGCGGATCGGCGAGCCCCGCGAACGTGCGCAGCCGGTCGACGGTGGTGGATGCCGCGAACTGGGCCGCCCCGAGCTTCTCGATCACGTACCCCCGGCGGCAGTGCCCGGCCTCCTCGAACCCCGCGAGCACGCGGTACACCTGCGCGAAGCCGCCGGGAACGCCCTCTGCCTGCACAGCCCCGCGGGTGACGACGCCGTAGCGATCGAGCAGCAGCCCCGCGGTCACGGTGGCGCGGCGCGCGGCATCCGGATCGGTCTCCGGCAGCACCGCCCAGCGGCCACCGGCACCGGCGGTCGACGGCTGGGCGCTCGGACGCGTGAGCGAGATGCCGCGGTACGTGCGGGTGCGCGGGGCGCGCCGCGCGGTCTTGTGCGCCTGCGAACCGCCCGCGATGAGCGCACGGACGGGAGCGAAGGTGTCGTTCGTGATGTGCCCCTGCCAGGCCAGCGACCACAGCGCCTCGAGCACCGACTGCTGGTTCTCGGCGCCGGTCATCGCCTTCAGCGCGCCGGCGAACGACGCACCGCTGAGGCGCAGCACATCGAGCACCTTCTCTTCGAGAGAGCCGGCCGCCGGCACCTCCTCCGGCATCGGAAGGGTGAACGGCGCGAGGTCGGCGGGGTGCAGCGAGACCCAGCCGTCGCGACCGGGCAGCGATCCGTGGCCTGCCCACACGACCTCGCCGGCGGCGGTGAGCTCGTCGAGCAGGGCGGGCGAGTAGTCGCGCACCCGGCCGGGCAGAACGAGCGACTCCCAGGCGCTGGCGGGGATCGGCACGCCGGCGAACTGCTCGATCACGCTGAGCACGCCGTCGACGCCCTCCGTCGGGCGCGTGAGGTGCTGCCAGTCGGGCAGGAACCGCGCGTACGCCTGCGGAGAAACGGGCTCGACACTGCCGCGGATCGCCGCGAGCGAGCGCATGCGCAGACGGCGCAGCACCTCGGCGTCGCACCACTCCTTCGAGTCCTGCGTGCCTGAGCCTGTCGACGAGGGGTCGGCCGACGCAGCGGGCAGGAAGAACCCGCTCGTGAGACGGCCGGCCGACTCCAGCCGCTGCAGCGTATGCCGCGCGACAGCCGCGCCGATGCCGAAGCGGGCCGCGACCTCGTCCGTCGTGAACGGCCCGTGCGTGCGCGCATGTCGCGACACGAGGTCGCCGAGCGGGTCGGCGACAGGATCGAGGAAGGCGACCGGGATGCCCGTGGGCAGAGCCACGCCGAGCGCGTCGCGCAGACGGCCGGCGTCTTCGATCACCGTGAACCGCGATCGACCGGCGATGGTGACGGGAATGACGCGGCGCGCGGTGACGAGCTCGGCGAGCAGGGCCGCAGCATCGTCCGCCGTCGCTGTCGCCGATGCGGGATGGGGGGACGCCGTCGAGGCACCCGCCGGCGCCGCCGCCGATTCCGCGCCCCTGCTCGCCGAGCTCGTCGACGTGCCTTCGAGCCGGAGGGCCACCTCCTCGGCATCCAGCGGCCCGAGCATCCGCAGCAGGTCTGCGACGCCCTCCACGCCGCGCACCCGGCGCTGCGGGTCGAGCCGCTGCGCCTCGCGCTCGAACTGCGCGATGACGTCGGGGTCGAGCAGCTCGCGCATCTCGACCGTGCCGAGCAGTTCGCCCAGCAGCGCGGGATCGACCGACAGCGCGGCGGCACGCCGCTCGGCGAGGGGCGAGTCGCCCTCGTACATGAACGCGCCGACATACCCGAACAGCAGATCGCGCGCGTAGGGGGAGGGCTGTGCGGGTTCGGTCTCGACGAGCCGGATGCGACGCTCGGCGATGTCGGTGATCAGCCGTCGCAGCGACGGCAGGTCGTAGACGTCCTGCAGCACCTCGCGCAGCGTCTCGAGGATCACCGGGAAGGTCGGATGCCGCCGTGCGACTTCGAGCAGCTGCGCCGAGCGCTGGCGCTGCTGCCACAGCGGCGTGCGCTTGTTGGGGTTCATCCGCGGCATCAGCAGGGCACGAGCCGCGCACTCCCGGAACCGCGAGGCGAACAGCGCGGATCCGCCCACTTCGGCGGTGACGATCTGCTCGAGCTCGTCGGCGTCGAAGACGAACAGGTCCGCCCCGGGCGGCTGCGCATCGGCATCCGGGATCCGCACGATGATCCCGTCGTCGCTCGCCACGGCCGACCCCTCGACGCCGAGGCGCTCGCTCACCCGCGCGTTCAGGGCCAGCGCCCACGGCGCGTGCACCTTCATGCCGTACGGGGAATGCAGGATGATCCGCCAGTCGCCGACCTCGTCGCGGCCCCGCTCGACCGTGAGCGTGCGGTCGGTCGGCAGGGTTCCCGTCGCCTCGCGCTGCTCGGTCAGATACCCCATGAGGTTGTCGCGGGCGCGCTCGTCGAGGCCCGCGTCGATGAGACGCTGCTGCGCCTTCGCAGGTGCGGCGGTCGAGACCTCGCGCGAAAACCGGCCGAGGGCTTCACCGAGCTCGAAGGGGCGGCCGATGCCGTCGCCATGCCAGAACGGCACCTTGCCCGGCTGACCGTATGCGGGGAGCACGTTCACGCGGTCGTGGGTGATCTCCGCGATGCGCCAGCTGGTGGTGCCGAGGGTGAACACGTCGCCGACGCGCGATTCGTAGACCATCTCCTCGTCGAGCTCGCCGACGCGCGCGCCGGTGGTCTCGCCGGCGACGAACACGCCGAACAGCCCGCGGTCGGGGATGGTGCCGCCGCTGGTGACGGCGATGCGCTGTGCTCCGGGCCGGCCGGTCAGGGTGCCGGCATCCCGATCCCAGACGACCCGCGGGCGCAGTTCGGCGAACTCGTCCGACGGGTACTTGCCGGCCAGCAGGTCGAGGGTCGCCTCGTACGCCGAGCGGGGGAGCGTCTGGAACGGCGCGCTGCGCCGCACGGTCTCGAACCACTCCTCGACCGAGATCGAGTCGAGCGCGCAGGCGGCGACGGTCTGCTGCGCAAGGATGTCGAGCGGGTTGCGCGGCACGGCGATCGCCTCGATCTGCCCGGCGAGCATCCGCTCGGTGACGATCGCGGTGTGCAGCACGTCGCCGCGGTGCTTGGGGAACAGGGATGCCCGGCTGATCTCGCCGACCTGGTGGCCGGCGCGTCCGACGCGCTGCAGACCGGACGCTGCGGACGGCGGCGCCTCGACCTGGATGACCATGTCGACCGCGCCCATGTCGATGCCGAGCTCGAGGCTGCTCGTCGCGACGACGCAGCGCAGCGCGCCCGACTTCAGCTCATCTTCGACGATCGCCCGCTGCTCTTTCGACACCGACCCGTGATGGGCCTTCGCGAGTACGGGCTCGGCGCCCGCCGTCGCACCGGCCTGGTCCTGCCCTGCCGTGGGTCCCTGAGCCTGCCGCAGGGCCGCCCGCTCGGCGTAGATCTCATTGAGCCGCCCGGTGAGCCGCTCGGCCAGCCGCCGGGAGTTCGCGAACACGATGGTCGAGCGGTTCTCGAGAACCTTGTCGACGATCGCCTCTTCGACGTGCGGCCACACCGACCCGGTGATCTCGGTCGCCTCGGCAGGCTCCCCGTCGTGGGTGCCTGAGCCTGCCGCGGGGCCGGGCGGGGGGGGAGGGTTGCGCATGTCGTCGATCGGCACGACGACGCCGAGCTCGAACGTCTTCACCGCGCGCGGCGCGACGATGTCGACCGGAGCGGACCCGCCGAGGAACCGGGCGACCTCGTCGATCGGTCGCACCGTCGCCGACAGGCCGATCCGCTGCGCCGGCGTCTGCGCGCCCCGGGCGGTGCGCAGCGCGTCGAGGCGTTCAAGACTGACCGCCAGGTGCGCCCCGCGCTTGGTCGCGGCCACGGCGTGCACCTCGTCGATGATCACGGTGTGCACGTTCTGCAGCGTCTCGCCGGCGCGGCTGGTGAGCATGAGATACAGCGACTCGGGTGTCGTGATGAGGATGTCGGGCGGGTCGCTGACGAGCTTGCGCCGATCGCTCGAGGTCGTGTCGCCTGAGCGCACCCCCACGGTGATCTCGGGGGCGGGCACGCCCAGGCGCCGCGCCGACTGCCCGATCCCGATCAGGGGTGAGCGCAGGTTGCGCTCGACGTCGACGCCCAGAGCCTTCAGAGGCGAGATGTAGAGCACGCGGGTGCGCGAAGCGCGCTGCTCGGCATCCGGTGTCGCGGCCGCACCGGCCGCCCGCTCGCGGAACACGCGGTCGATCGCCCAGAGAAACGCCGACAGCGTCTTGCCCGACCCTGTCGGCGCGACGACCAGGGCGTTTCGTCCGGCGGAGATGGCGTCCCACGCGCCGGCCTGCGCGGGCGTGGGCGCGTCGAACGCCCCGCGGAACCAGTCCTGCGTCGCGGGCGTGAATCTGTCGAGCACATCGCTCATCCCTCCATGATGGGCCAGGCCCCCGACACTGCACCTGTGCCTTGCTCTCGACAACGTCGGAGGGGTAGGGGATGCTGGCGCCATGGCGCACACGACGAACTACACGAACACGTTCATCGAAGTCGGCGAGGACTGCCCGGCCTCGTACGGCGTCGAGCCGCCGATCGCCGAGAACCTGTCGATCGCCGCCCTGCACTACCGCCTGCTCAGCGAAGAGCCGTACACCCGCACGTCCGATGACGTACTGTTCGAGACGCACGCGCTGCGCAAGGGCATCGATCCGGGCGATGCGGACGCCAGGGCCGAGTTCTTCTCGAAGGGGCAGGCATGCCTGCGCGCGTCACCACTCGGCAAGCGCTACGGCTGGGGCACGCATCACGACGAGCACGGCCGCGTCGCGATGTTCCCGCGCGACTCCGAGGAGTACGCCGCGCTCGCCGCCGACCCGGCGATCGCCCATACGCGGGCCATGCGCTCCAGTCGAAAGTCGTAGGAAGCGACGAGGGTGGCGGCCGGGCATCGGCCCGCCCGCCACGCTCGTGGTCAGCTCACCTCGGTGAGCCGCCCTTCAGCATCCAGCTCGAGCGTGAGGTCCATCCCCAGCCGCCCCAGGAAAACGTCGTCATGGCTGACGATCAGCACGGCACCGCGGTAGGCCCGCAGTGCCTCGACGAGCTGGTCGACCGTGTCGAGGTCGAGGTTGTTGGTCGGCTCGTCGAGCACGACCAGGTGCGGGGCCGGGTCGGCGAGCAGCAGCGTCGCCAGCACGACCCGGAACCGCTCGCCACCAGACAGTGACGCGACGGGCCGGTCCATCGTGGCGCCCCTGATCAGGAACCGCGCGAGCCTGTTGCGCAGCTCTCTGTCGGGCACCTGCGGCGCAGCCGCGGCGACGTTCTGCACCACCGACGCCTGCTCATCGAGCCCGTCGGTCCGTTGCGAGAGGTACCCGATGCGGTCGGTGTGCGGTTCACAATTCAGGAGAACCGGCCGCAGAACCTCAGGAACGGCGGTTTCCGCCTTCGGCCCAGCGGAATCTCCTGAGCTGTGAGCACCGGATGCCACCAGCCGGCGCAGCAGGGTGCTCTTGCCGACCCCGTTTCGGCCGATCAGTGCCACCCGCTCCGGTCCCTGCACGATCCATGTGCGCTCGCCGTCGCCGATCGTCGCGATGCGGCGGGACGCCGACACACCCGGGTCGGGCAGGTCGATCTTCATGGTGTCGTCGTCGCGGATCCGCCGCCCCGCGGCATCCAAGGCGTGACGGGCGGCATCCTCCTTGCCCCCTGCCTCGGTGCGCAGCCTGCCCGCCGACACCTGCGCCGACATCTTGCGACCGTTGGCGACGATCTTCGGCACGCGCTTCTCGTCGAACGCCTTGCGGGCGATCTGCGCCCGGGTGGCGAGTTTCGCCTCAGCCTCGATCCGCTGCCGCTTCTCTTTGCGGTACGCCTGAGCGGCGTCACGCTCGGCCTGCCGCGCCGCGCTCTGCTCGGCATCCAGCCACGTCCGCCATTGCGAGTACGGGCCGCCGAACACGCTCAGCTCGCTGCCGTGGATCTCGGCGGTGTCGTCCATCAGCTCGAGCAGCGACACATCGTGGCTCACGACGATCAGCGCGCCCTTCCAGGCGCGCACCATCTCGGCGAGCCGCGCTCGCGCCTCCCGGTCGAGGTTGTTGGTCGGCTCGTCGAGCAGCGTGATCGGTGCACGGCGCAAGCGGATGCCGGCGACGGCGGCGAGCACGGCTTCGCCACCCGACAGCTCGCCCACGGTGCGGTCGAGGAGAGCCGGATCGAGTCCGGCCTCGGCGAGGGATGCCTCGGCCCTCGCCTCGATGTCCCAGTCGTCGCCCACGGCGTCGAAGTGCGCCGTGTCGACGTCTCCCGCGGCGATGGCCCGCACCGCGTCGAGCGGGATCGCGATGCCGAGCAGGTCGGCGACACGGCGATCGGTCTCGAGCGTGAGTCGCTGCGGCAGGTGGGCGACGGGCGCCGAGCGCAGGATCTGACCGGACGTGGCCGTCAGCTCGCCCGCGATCAGACGCAGCAGCGTCGACTTGCCGGCGCCGTTGCGCCCGACGAGGCCAGTGCGGTGCGACCCGAACGACCCGGACACGGAGTCGAGGGCGGTCGAGCCGTCGGGCCAGGTGAGCGAGACCCGGTCGAGGGTGACGGCAGGGCTGGAGGTGTGGGGTGATGACATGAGCGACTCCCGGAAGTGTGCGGGGCGCGGATGCCGACGAACGGCCTCGGAAGAGACGTCGAGAGACGCCGAAGATATCGATTCCGGAGTGGATGCCTGTGCGGCGGGAAGGATCGTCGGATCAGCGCGTGGATGAATTACGCGGAGAGGCGACGGATCAGATCAATGGACTTCCAGACACGGCGGACAGGACGCTGTGACTTTACCTGCGCGCTCCGGCGGTGCGCAACCCGGGCGTGTCGCGATTCACGGAGCCTTCTTCAGGGCCGCATCCTTCCACTGCGAGAGGAAGACGTGCACGTCGGACAGCTCCTGCTCCGAGATCGAGTGGGTGAGCCCCTGATAGACGCGCCCCGACAGTTCGGTGTGCGCCGGCAGCCACTGCGCCGTGTGGTCGACCAGACCCGCCGGGATGACGTCATCGTGCGTGCCGCGCCCCCAGAAGACGGGCGGGCGCTGCTCGTGCAGCACCTCGTCGTTCGGCAGATCACCCGTCGCCACGTAACCGCTGAGCGCCACGACCGCGTCGATCCGCGAAGGGTCGAGACGCAGCGCCTGCAGCGAGACCGCCGCGCCCTGCGAGAAACCGAGCAGGGCGATCGAGCGGGCGCCGGCCGATGCCTCGTCGAGCCACGTGAGCAGCGCCTCTGCCGCGGTGGTGATGCCCGCCGCATCCCGAGTGTCGAGCGAATCGATCGCGTACCACGACCGACCCGGCATCGGCCACGGCGGCGTGAGCGGCGCGCCGACGGCGGCGACCGCGATGCCCTCGGGAAGGTAGGGGATCAGCCCGAACAGGTCGCGTTCGTCGGCGCCGTAGCCGTGCAGCAGCACCAGCAGCGGCTTGCCGTCGCGCGGCTCGGGCGACCACAGCGTCACGGAGGAATCGATCGAGACTGTCACGCTGACATCCTGCCAGTCGTCTCCGACGCTGGTAGAAATAAGCCATGGCGGTGCGCACTCCTGATCCCGGCCCCGAGCCCGACGACGACTTCGGCTACGACGGCGCGCGTCAGGCCGACGCGAACCCGGGCTGGCTCACCGACATCGAGCTCGAGGAGGCCCGCCGCCGCCTGCCCATGCTGTACGTCGAGGCGGTCCCCGTGCTCACCGACGGGTCGGGTCAGGTCACGTCCATCGGCGTGCTGCTGCGATCGACCCCGCTCGGCGAGATCACCCGAACGATCGTCTCGGGGCGAGTGCGATACGGCGAGACGATCCGGGACGCGCTGTTCCGTCATGTCGAGAACGATCTCGGCCCCATGGCGTTCCCGCTGCTGCCGGCGTCGCCTGCGCCGTTCACGGTGGCGGAGTACTTCCCGATCCCCGGTGTGAGCGCGTTCCATGACGACCGCCAGCACGCCGTGTCGCTCGCTTTCGTCGTGCCCGTCACCGGCACCTGCGAACCGAGGCAGGACGCACTCGAGGTGACCTGGTTCTCACCCGAGGAGGCGGCGTCCGACTCGCTCGCCGCCGACCTCGAAGGCGGCCGCGGCACTCTCATCCGCCAGGCTCTCGCGCACCTCGGACTGCTGCGCTGACGAGGCGACGCCAGCCCGGCGTCGCGCCGCCCCGGGCGCCGACACCTTCACATATCGCCGAGATTCCCAGCTGCAAACCGTGTGCAGCCGGGGGTTGCGGCAGGAACTGGGGGTGTCGGCGAAGGCGGGACGCGCCTGCCGGCAGGTTCGTCAGGAAGTGAGGCGCGCGAGCTCGGCGACGAACGCGTCGACGTCGGACTCCTGCGTGTCGAACGAGCACATCCAGCGCACCTCGTTGCGCGCGGCATCCCAGTCGTAGAAGCGGAACTTCTCGCGCAGCCGGTCGGCGACTCCGTCCGGCAGGGTCGCGAAGACGCCGTTCGACTGGGTCGGCTGGGTGAAGCCGACGCCGTGGATGCTGCCCTCGGCGATGCCCTGCTCGACCTCGGCGCGCAGACGCTGCGCCATCGCGTTCGAATGACGGGCGTTGCGCAGCCACAGGTCGCCCTCGAGCAGGGCGATCAGCTGCGCCGACACGAAGCGCATCTTCGATGACAGCTGCATGTTGAACTTGCGGCTGTACAGCAGGCCCTCGGCGGCATCCGGATTCAGCACCACGATCGCCTCGCCCAGCATCGCGCCGTTCTTCGTGCCGCCGAAGCTGAGCACGTCGACACCCGCGTCGGTCGTGAAGGTGCCGAGCGGCACGTCGAGGGCCGCGGCCGCGTTCGAGATGCGGGCGCCGTCGAGGTGCAGCTTCATCCCGCGTTCATGCGCGTGCTGGGCTAGGGCCTTGATCTCGTCGACCGTGTAGAGGGTGCCGAGCTCGGTCGACTGGGTGATCGAGACGACCAGCGGCTGCGCGCGGTGCTCATCGCCCCAGCCCCATGCCTCGCGGTCGACCAGCTCGGGGGTGAGCTTGCCGTCGTCGGCCGGCACGGTGAGCAGCTTGAACCCGCCGATGCGCTCGGGGGCGCCGCCCTCGTCGACGTTGATGTGCGCGGTGGATGCCGCGATCACCGCGCCCCAGCGGGGGATCATCGACTGCAGGCCGGTGACGTTCGCGCCGGTGCCGTTGAAGACGGGGAACGCCTGCGCACTGTCGCCGAAGTGGCGTCGGAACACCTGCTGCAGCCGTTCGGTGTACTGGTCCTCGCCGTACGCGACCTGGTGACCGCCGTTGGCGGCGGAGATCGCCGCCAGCACCTCGGGGTGGATGCCGGAGTAGTTGTCGGATGCGAAGCCGCGGACGGCGCTGTCATGCAGAGTGCTCACCGTCCGATTTTAGTGGTTGGCGGATGTGCGGATCTGCGGCGGACACCTGTCGGATGTCGGTGGCCAGGTTTACCCTCGACCCGTGACCGCAACGGCGAAGACGAGGGCGTTCACGAACGTGCTCGTGAACACGCTGATCGCCAACGTGACGACCAGCTTCCTGTGGTTCGCGCTCACGTTCTGGGTGTACATCGAGACGCGGTCCGTGCTGGCCACGGGCATCATCGGCGGGGCGTACATGCTGCTCATCGCCTTCTTCTCGATGGTGTTCGGCACCATCGTCGACCGCTACCGCAAGCACACCGTGATGCTCATCTCGAGCGTCGTCTCCGCCGTCGCGTTCGGTGCGGCGGGCCTGCTCTACCTGTGGCAGCCCGAGTCGGCGCTGCTCGAGATCGGCGGTCCGTGGTTCTGGGCGTTCGCGCTGATCATCCTCATCGGCGGCGTCATCGAGCAGCTGCGCAACATCGCGCTGTCGACGACGGTCACGCTGCTGATCCCCGAAGAGAGGCACGCCAACGCGAACGGTCTGGTCGGCACCGTGCAGGGCATCGCGTTTCTCGTGACGAGCGTGTTCTCGGGGCTGTCGATCGGCTTCCTCGGCATGGGATGGACGCTGATCATCGCGATCGTCGCGATGGCGGTGACATTCGGGCACCTGCTGTTCGTGCGCATCCCCGAGGAGGCGCCGCAGCGCGATCCCGATGCGCCGAGTGCGCTCGACTTCCACGGCAGCGTGAAGGCCATCCGCGCCGCTCCCGGCCTGTTCGCCCTGATCGTGTTCTCGACGTTCAACAACCTCATCGGCGGCGTGTACATGGCCCTGATGGACCCGTACGGGCTCACGCTCTTCTCCGCTCAGATGTGGGGCATCGCGCTCGCCTTCTCGTCGACCGGATTCCTCATCGGCGGCGCGCTGGTCGCGAAGTTCGGCCTCGGCACTCGCCCCGTGCGCACCATGCTGCTCGTCGTCGCGGGCATGGGCATCGTCGGGGCGGTGTTCACGCTGCGCGAGTGGTGGCCGCTGTTCGTCGTCGGCATGTGGCTGTACATGATGATGATCCCGCCGGTCGAGGCGGCAGAGCAGACCGTGATCCAGAAGGTCGTCCCGTACGCCAGGCAGGGTCGCGTCTTCGGCGTGGCACAGGCGATCGAGGCGGCTGCGGCTCCGGTCACGGCGTTCCTGATCGCGCCGATCGCGGAGTTCATGATCATCCCCTACATGCGCAGCGACGAGGGCCGGATGCAGTGGGAGTGGCTGCTCGGCGACGGCCAGGCGCGCGGTATCGCCCTGGTCTGCCTGTTCGCGGGCCTGGTGATGGTCGTCGCGGCGGGCCTCGCGTTCTTCACGCGCTCGTACCGACTGCTCACCGAGCTGTACGCCCAGGCGCCCGAACCCGCGGAACCTGAGGCAGTCGAGGCGGAGGAGTCCGCGTGACCGGCGCGGTGCGGGTCGTGCCGGCGGGCCAGGCGAGCTGGGACGAGCTGCAGAGGATCCTCACCGGCTCTGCTCGACGATGCCAGTGCGAACGGCAGCGGCTCGGCGACGGTGACTGGTGGCACATGCCGCTCGACGAGCGCAAGGCGCTGTTTCGCAGCGAGGTGGGCTGTGGCGGCTCGAACTCTGACGTGCTCAGCCGAGCGTGAGGACGGTGTCGTTCAGTTCTGCGGCATCCCGATCCCACAGCGCGACCACCGCCCGCGACAGCGCGTCCGGCTGCAGGGCGCCCTCGGCACGGAAGATGACGGATGCCGTGCGCAGGGCGGCACCGGCATCCCGCGCCGCCTTGGCGTACCCCTGCGCGACAGCACGCGTCCACGCCTCGCTCGACGCCTTCATAGCCGCGTAGTTCGCACCGCCCGCCAGGGGACGGGTGACCGCCGTCGATGACACGATCGCGAAGCGACCGGCATCCGACGCCCTGATGGCCGCGTCGAAGGCGCGACTCGTCGCGCGCACGGCCTGCAGAGCAGGCAGCAGCGCGTCGAAG
This sequence comes from Microbacterium sp., assembly GCF_032084865.1. Lineage (GTDB taxonomy): Bacteria > Actinomycetota > Actinomycetes > Actinomycetales > Microbacteriaceae > Microbacterium. Next base: position 4,985 of record NZ_DAMDLU010000047.1, on the reverse strand, counting down.
TCCGCATCGCTCTGCCCGGCGAGCCCGCCGCCGCCGCGCCAGCCGCCGACGAGCGGGATCACCGCGTCGACGGAGCCGAGCTTCTCGGCCAGCGCTGTCATCTCGGTGAACGAGGTGGGGTCGGCGATCTCGGTCTGCGCCCCGGCATTCCGAAGCGCGGCGAGCCGTTCCTCCGAGCGGCCGGTGGCGATCACCCGGGCGCCTGCCCCGATCAGCGCGGAGGCGGTCGCGAGACCGGCGTCGCTGGTGGCGCCGGCGAGGACGACGGTGCGGTGGATGCTCATGATGCGCTCCCTGAAACGACGGTGTCGGCTGTCGGTGCCGGTTAAAGGTCGGTGCCGCGGATGCCCACGGTCGACTCGATCACCGGCTTCATCTTCTTGTCGAGCGTCTCGAAGAACATCGACAGCGGGAACTCGTCGTCCAGCACGGCATCGGTGTAGCCCTTCGGCGCGCCGGCGAGGACCTCGTCAGACAGCCCCCGCGCCCACTGCGATGCGGGGTGCGGAGTGAGGGTGCCGCGGACGAGTTCGTACGCGGCGAGCCAGTGCGCCACCTTGGGGCGGTCGATCGAGTGCCAGTACAGGTCGTCGATCGCGTCTCCCAGGGCGACGACCGCGTCGGGAACGTTGTCCCAGTCGAAAGCGAGGGCGGTGTCGGTCCAGTGCAGCACGCCGCGCTGGTGCAGCCACGCGAACAGCAGCTGCCCGCCGACGGCGTCGTAGTTGCGCACCCGATTGCCGGTGATCGCGAAGCGGAAGATGCGGTCGAAGATCACCGCGTACTGCACGAGGTGCGCGTAGTCGTGCATCTCCTGCTCGGTCTCGGTGAGCGTCTCGCCGGCCGCCACCCGCGCGTCGAATGCGCGCTCGATCTTCACCGACTCGCGGAACGCGGTCATGTCGCAGCGCATCTCCTCGAGCGAGTAGAGGAAGAACGGCATCCGCTGCTTGATCATGAACGGGTCGAACGGCAGATCGCCGCGCATGTGGGTGCGGTCGTGGATGATGTCCCACATCACGAACGTCTTCTCGGTCATCTGCTGGTCGTCGAGCATCGCCTTCGCGCGCTCGGGCAGATCGAGGTTCGTGATCTCCGACGCCGCGCGCACCACGCGGCGGTATCGGGCGGCCTCGCGGTCCTGGAAGATCGCGCCCCACGTGAACGAGGGGATCTCGCGCATGGCCACCGTCTCGGGGAACAGCACCGCCGAGTTCGTGTCGTAGCCGGGGGTGAAATCGATCAGGCGCAGCGAGACGAACAGCTTGTTGCCGTAGTCGCCCGCCTCGAGCTCGGCGATGAACTCGGGCCAGATGGTCTCGACGATCAGCGCCTCGACGAGACGGTCGCTCGAGCCGTTCTGCGTGTACATCGGAAAGACGACGAGGTGACGGATGCCGTCGACACGGTGCTCCTGCGGCTGGAAGGCGACCAGCGAGTCGAGGAAATCCGGCACGCCGAAACCGTCATCGGCCCAGCGCTGGAAGTCGACGACGAGCGCGTCGAGGTAGGCCGCGTCGTGCGGGAAGGCGGGGGCGAGAGCCCGGATGCCGGAGATGATCGCAGCCACGTGACGTGCCGCCGCCTCGTGGGCATCCCCCTGGGTCCCTGAGCCTTCCCCCTGGGCCCCTGGGCCTGTCGAAGGGATCGACCCGTCTTTGACCTGCAGTGGCCGGATCGCGATCGCAGCGTCCTTGAGCAGCTTCCACGCGGCGCTGTGCTCGGCTGCGGACGCGTCCTCGACGACCTCGGGCTCGCCGATGATGCTCTGAGTGGCGTTGGTGATGGTGGACATCGAACCCTCCGATCGCGTGACAGGCCGGAAAATTTCCGGTGACAGACATGTTTCGCCTCTATTATTCCATCCATGGATGACACTGTCGATCATGCGATCCTCGCCGCCGTCTCGCGCGACGGGAGAGCCACGCTCGCGCAACTCTCCGATGCGGTGGGGCTGTCGACCTCGGCCGTGCAGTCGAGGTTGAAGCGGCTCGAGTCACGTGGCGTGATCGTGGGCTATCAGGCGGTGCTCGATCCCGAGCAGGTGGGCGCGCCCCTGTCGGCGTTCATCGAGATCACGCCCCTCGACCCCGCCCAGCCCGACAACGCTCCCGAGCTGCTCGAGCATCTCAGCGCGATCGAGGCGTGCCATTCGATCGCTGGCGACGCCGCATACATGCTGTTCGTGCGGGTGGAGTCGCCCCGCGCCCTCGAGCAGCTTGTCCGCGACATCCGGATCGCGGCCAACGTCCGCACGCGGACCACGGTCGTGCTGCAGACCTTCTACGAGCGTCGGCCGATCGTCTCACCCGCCTGACGGCAGGGGAGGGGCGACGGCGAGCAAAGGCGTGAACAGTAGGATCTCTGCCGTGGCAGGTTCCTCCAAGAAGACGAAGAAGCGCGCTCCGCAGCGGCGTCGCAGCAGCGGCAACCCGGCGAAGCGCCCGGTGCTCGCCCTCGAGCCCGTGACGGCGAAAGACTGGATCGGCGCCGCCCGTCTGCGCACCCTGCCGCTCGCTGTGGCCCCGGTCGTGCTCGGAACCGGCGCGGCGCAGACCGTCGATCACCTCTTCCACTGGGTCATCGCGCTCGCCTGCCTTGCCGTCGCGGTGCTGCTGCAGATCGGCGTGAACTTCGCCAACGACTACAGCGACGGCATCCGGGGCACCGACGCCGACCGCGTCGGTCCCGCCCGCCTGACCGCGTCGGGCCGCATCCCGGCGAAACGGGTGCTGCTGGTCGCGCTGGTCTTCTTCGCGCTCGCCGCCGTGGTCGGTCTGACTATCGTCATCCGATCGCAGCAGTGGTGGATGCTCGCAGTCGGGGCCCTGTGCATCGTCGCCGCCTGGTTCTACACCGGAGGCAGGCGCCCGTACGGCTACAACGCGATGGGCGAGCTGTTCGTCTTCGTGTTCTTCGGGCTGGTCGCCACTCTCGGCACGACGTGGGTGCAGGTGCAGTATCTGCCTGCCGTCGCCTGGGTCGTCGCGGTCGCCGCGGGACTGTTCGCCTGCGCGGTGCTGCTGGCCAACAACCTGCGTGACATCGATAAGGATCGTGCCGTCGGCAAGCGCACCCTCTCGGTGCTGATCGGCAGGCGCGCGACGAAGGTGCTGTTCACCGTGTTCGTGCTGATCCCGTTCGCTCTGGCTGCGTGGATCGCCCTGCTCTACCCGATCGCGTGGCTCTCGATGCTCGCGCTGCTCTCAGGGCTGGTGGCGATCATCATCGTCTGGTTCCACCGTCACCCCCGCGAACTGGTCGTGGCGCTGGGGCTCACGTCTCTGACTGCGCTGGCCTACGCCGGCCTGATCTACTGGGCGCTCGTGGGCTGAACGCCGCGGGTCGAAGAGCATCAAGGAGCACCATGTCATTCCAGGCATACCTCGACAACATCGAGACCAAGACCGGTCTCACCCCGCGTCAGTTCATCGAGCTGGCATCCGGGAAAGGGTTCGGGCCCGACACCAAGGCAGCGCCCATCCTCGAATGGCTCAAGGCCGACTACGACCTCTCGCGCGGCTACGGCATGGCACTCGTGCACGTGATCACCAAGGGGCCGCAGATCAGCGACAAGCACGTCGGCAGCGACGGCGCGCACGCCGATGCGTCCGACACGCTGTGGCTCGACGGCAAGGCCAGCAACCCGGCATCCGCCGGCTGAATCGCGTCAGACGCCGGAGGCGGAATCCTCTGCGTCCTCGTCGGTGCGACCGCGATCGCGGTTGCGCTTGGCGTAGATCTCGCGTGATGCCCGCGACAGCGGCGCCCGCAGGAACAGCAGCGAGATGCTCATGCCGATCAGCGCGGCGAACAGCGCAGCCAGCCACCAGTACTCGCGGAAGACGGGAAAAAGCCACAGGATCCCCAGCGGCACGACGAACGCCAGCAGCCGCAGCACGGTGTACACGAGGAGGGGTGGCAGCTTCACCCCGACAGTCTACGAGCGCGGCCTAGGCGCCTGCTGTGCGCTGACTGCCCGGGCCCACGCGGTCCGGGGCGAACTACACTGGGAGTATGGCTCGTCTCCTGATCGTCGGCGGTTTTCTGGCTGTCATCTTCTGGGTGTTCAGCATCGTCGACGTGGCCGCGCAGCCTGCCGACCGGCACCGCGGAGTGTCGAAGGGCGCGTGGGTTCTGATCGTCGTTCTGCTGCCGGTCATCGGCGGCATCCTCTGGTTCTGGATCGGCCGCCGCCGCCGCGGCGAGCGGATCAGCGATTTCGTGACCGGGCCGGACGACGACCCGGTTGCCCTGCAGCGCATGAGCACGACGGAGCAGGATGCCCGGATCCGGCAGCTGGAAGAGGAGCTCGCGCGCCTCGACGACGAGACCGACGGCACGGAACCTCGCCCGTGACGGGATCGCCCGCGAGCGACGCGGCGGCCGACCTGCTCGCTGAGCTCATCGCGCACGGCGTGCGCGACCTCGTACTCTCACCGGGCTCGCGCTCGCAGGCCCTCGCGCTCGCGGCGACCGCACTCGCTCGCACCGGGGCGATGCGCTCGCACGTGCGCATCGACGAGAGGGCAGCGGGATTCACGGCGCTCGGACTGGCGCGCGAGACAGGCGCTCCCGTCGCTGTCGTCTGCACGTCGGGTACGGCGGCGGGCAACCTGCTGCCTGCGGCCATGGAGGCCTACCACTCCGGAGTGCCCCTTCTGCTGCTGACCGCCGACCGGCCGCCCGAGCTGCGCGGCGTGGGCGCGAACCAGGCGACCGTGCAGCCGGGCATCTTCGGCCCGTTCGTGCGCCTGCACGTCGATGCCGACGTGCCCGACTCGGTGGATGCCGCGTCGGAGATCGCAGACGGATCGGTTCCGCGGGGGAGTGTCGCGGGTGAACACGCCGGTGCGCGAGCGGACGATCTGAGATCTCCGACGGCGTGGTCGGGCCTGGGCGAGCGGGCCGTGCGCGCAGCGCTCGGTCTCGACGGAGGCGGCCTGGCGGGGGTCTGCGGACCCGTGCACCTGAACCTGCCCAGT
>NZ_DAMDLU010000046.1:0-19793 GCF_032084865.1 Microbacterium sp. | reverse complement strand
GCGTCGCTCGGCGCAGGCGGCCGTGGCCGCGTGCGCTCGCGTCGAGCGTGCACTCGAGATCCTGGGCGACGACGTGCCCGAGCACCTGCGCACCGCGGGAAGCCTCAGGCTCGCACATCGCGACGCGAGCCTCGACGAGCTGGGGCACCACGCCGACCCGCCGCTGACCAAGGACGCCGTGGCCGGTCGCATCCGACGGCTGCTCGCCATGGCCGACAAGCGCGCCCAGCAGGAGGGCATCCCCGGCACCGAGGCCGCTGTGCCCGCCGGTCTCGACGGCTGAAGTCGCGGCGACGCGCGGACCTGCGCCCGCCGGATTCGCGCCTGTCGAATCCTGTCGGCCGAGTCCGTCATTCGGAACATCCGGCCGCGAGCCGTGTTGTCGTCAGTAGGATGAAAAACGTCTGCTCTGCGAGGCACTTCGGCGTCGCAGAGGATCGGCAAGCGCCGCGGCGCGGCGCGGATTGGATGAAATCGACATGGCGACTTACACGCTCCCCGACCTTCCCTACGACTTCGCGGCACTGGAACCGCACATCAGCGGCAAGATCATGGAACTGCACCATGACAAGCACCACGCCGCATACGTCGCCGGTGCCAACGCGGCACTCGACGGCCTGGCCGAGGCCCGCGACAGCGGCAACCTCGCCAACGTGAACAAGCTCGAGAAGGACCTCGCGTTCAACCTCGGCGGGCACGTCAACCACTCCATCTTCTGGACCAACCTCTCGCCCGAGGGTGGCGGACAGCCCGAAGGCGAGCTCAAGGCCGCGATCGACGAGTTCTTCGGCTCGTTCGAGAAGTTCCAGGCGCACTTCGCCGCAGCTGCGGCCGGCATCCAGGGTTCGGGCTGGGCGGTGCTCAGCTGGGACCCGATCGGCGCTCGCCTGATCATCCAGCAGCTGTTCGACCAGCAGGGCAACACCGCACAGGGCACCATCCCGCTGTTCCAGCTCGACATGTGGGAGCACGCCTTCTACCTCGACTACCTCAACGTGAAGGCCGACTACATCAAGGCCGCGTGGAACATCGCGAACTGGGAGAACGTGGCGTCACGCTTCGAGATCGCGCGCGAGAAGACCTCCGGTCTGCTGGTACTGTCGTGAAAGACCGGCGTCCTGATGGGCGCTCGGCCCATTAGGACGCCGTTGTCCGTGCATTCCGTAAGAATTACGCATTTCCCCGAGTAAGAACCAGGAGACTTTCGTGTCTGTCAAGATCGGTATCAACGGCTTCGGTCGTATCGGACGTAACTTCCTTCGTGCGGCGCTCGCACAGAACGCTGACATCGAGATCGTCGCGGTCAACGACCTCACGGACAACGCCGCACTGGCGCACCTGCTCAAGTACGACTCGGTGGGCGGCCCGCTCGGCGTCGAGGTCACCCACAAGGGCGACGTCATCACCGTCGGCGGCAAGGACATCAAGGTGTTCGAGGAGCGCGACCCCGCAGCCCTGCCGTGGGGCGAGCTCGGCGTCGACATCGTCATCGAGTCCACCGGCCGCTTCACCAAGGCGGCCGACGCCTCGAAGCACATCGCCGGTGGTGCCAAGAAGGTCATCATCTCGGCGCCCGGCACCGATGTCGACGGCACGTTCGTGATGGGCGTGAACGAGGACACCTACGACTCCGCCACGATGAACGTCATCTCGAACGCCTCGTGCACCACCAACTGCCTCGCGCCGCTGGCCAAGGTCTTCAACGACAAGTTCGGCATCGAGCGCGGCTTCATGATGACAGCGCACGCCTACACCGCAGACCAGAACCTGCAGGACGGCCCGCACAGCGACCTGCGCCGTGCCCGCGCGGCGGCGATCAACATCGTCCCCGCCTCGACCGGTGCGGCCAAGGCCATCGGCCTCGTGCTCCCCGAGCTCAACGGCAAGCTCAGCGGCTCGTCGTACCGCGTGCCCGTTCCCACCGGCTCGATCGTCGACCTCACGATCATCGCCGAGCGCGACGGCCTGACGGTCGACGAGATCAACGCCGCGTACCGCGAGGCGGCAGCCGAGGGGCGTCTGCAGGGCATCCTGGAGTACACCGAGGACCCGATCGTCTCGAGCGACATCCAGCTGAACCCGCACTCGTCGATCTTCGACGCGGAGCTGACCAATGTCAGCGGCAACCTCGTCAAGGTCTCGAGCTGGTACGACAACGAGTGGGGCTACTCCAACCGCCTCGTCGACCTCACCGAGTACGTCGCCGAGCGTCTCTGAGTCATGGCGCTGCGCACTCTCGAGTCACTGGGGTCCCTGGCGGGCAAGCGGGTCATCGTCCGCTGCGACCTGAACGTCCCGCTGAAGGACGGCGTCATCACCGATGACGGTCGTGTCAGGGCCTCGCTGCCCACCCTCACGGCCCTCACCGATGCCGGCGCACGCGTGATCGTGTGCTCGCACCTGGGGCGGCCTGACGGCGCGCCCGACCCCCAGTACAGCCTCGAGCCGGTCGCGCAGCGACTGTCGGAGCTGCTCGACGCGCCCGTCGCCTTCGCGACGGACACCGTGGGCGACTCCGCACGCGAGGTCGTCGCAGGTCTCGAGGACGGCGCGATCGCCGTCCTCGAGAACCTGCGGTTCAACCCCGGTGAGACCTCGAAGGACGACGCCGCCCGCGGCGCGTTCGCGGGCCGGCTCGCCGAGCTCGGCGATGCCCTCGTCTCGGACGGGTTCGGCGTCGTGCATCGCAAGCAGGCCAGCGTCTACGACCTGGCCGAGCTGCTGCCGTCCGCCGCGGGACTGCTGATCGCCGCCGAGCTGGACGTTCTCGACCGGCTCACCGAGAACCCCGAGCGCCCGTACACGGTCGTGCTCGGCGGATCGAAGGTGAGCGACAAGCTCGGCGTGATCTCGCACCTGCTGCCGCGCGTCGATCGGCTGCTCATCGGCGGCGGGATGCTCTTCACCTTCCTCGCGGCGGAGGGGCACCCTGTGGCCGCCAGCCTGCTCGAGAAGGATCAGCTCGACACCGTGCGCGGCTACATCGCCGAGGCGAAGGAGCGCGGCGTCGAGTTCGTGCTGCCGACCGACGTCGTGGTCGCCTCCGGATTCGCAGCCGACGCCGATCACGAGATCGTGGCGGCGGATGCCATCGAGCAGAGCTCGTTCGGGGCATCCGGGATCGGTCTCGACATCGGCCCCGACACCGCGGCTGCGTTCGCCGACGCGGTGCGATCGTCTTCGACCGTCTTCTGGAACGGACCGATGGGCGTGTTCGAGTTCCCGGCCTTCGCGGCAGGGACGAAGGCCGTCGCGCAGGCGCTCACCGAGATCGGCGGCCTCGGCGTGGTCGGCGGCGGGGATTCCGCGGCCGCCGTGCGACAGCTCGGATTCTCGGACGATCAGTTCGGACACATCTCGACGGGCGGAGGCGCCAGCCTCGAGTTCCTCGAGGGCAAGAAGCTACCGGGCCTCACGGTCCTCGGATGGGAGTGAACCCTGTGACCAGCGCGCAGAACCGCCGCACCCCGCTCATCGCGGGCAACTGGAAGATGAACCTCGATCACCTGCAGGCCGTCGCGACCGTGCAGAAGCTGCACTGGACGCTGAAGGATGCCGGGCACGAGGGCGACTCCGTCGAGGTGGCGGTGTTCCCGCCGTTCACCGACATCCGCAGCGTGCAGACGCTCATCGACGCCGACAAGATCCCGTTCGCGCTCGGCGCGCAGGACCTCTCGGCGCACGACTCGGGGGCCTACACCGGTGAGGTGTCGGGTGCATTCCTGTCGAAGCTCAACGTCGGCTACGTGATCATCGGTCACTCCGAGCGTCGCGAGCACCACAGTGAAGACGACTCGGTCGTGAACGCGAAGGTGAAGGCCGCGCTGAAGCACGGCCTCGTCCCGGTGATCTGCGTGGGCGAGACCGCCGAGGACCTCGAGAAGTTCGGTGCCAGCGCGGTTCCGGCCGGCCAGCTCGAGAAGGCGCTCGAGGGTGTTCCCGCGTCGGCGGACATCGTCGTGGCGTACGAGCCGGTCTGGGCGATCGGCTCGGGTCAGGCGGCGACTCCTGCTCAGGCGCAGGACGTCTGCGCCGCGCTGCGCGGCGTGCTCGCCACGGTGCTCGACGAAGACGCGGCTGCTCGCACCCGCGTGCTCTACGGGGGATCGGTCAAGTCGAGCAACATCGCCAGCTTCATGCGCGAGCCCGACGTGGATGGTGCGCTGGTGGGCGGCGCGAGCCTCGTCGTCGACGAGTTCGCGGCGATCGTGCGCTTCCAGAAGCACGTCGGCGTGTGAGTCGGGACGGGGCGCGAGAGCGCCTCGTCCTATAATTGACCGCTAGACGGGCATTCCGGCCCCGGCGAAAGGCTTTCCTCGTGCAGGTTCTCGAGTTCGTTCTGCAGGTGCTCACTGGCGTGACCAGTGTGCTGCTGACGCTCCTCATTCTTCTTCACAAGGGCCGCGGTGGCGGCCTGTCCGATATGTTCGGCGGGGGGATGTCGGCTGCGGTCGGCTCGTCCGGTCTCGCCGAGCGCAACCTCAACCGATTCACGATCGTGCTCGCCCTGATCTGGTTCATCTCGATCGTCGCGCTCGGTCTCATCACGAAGTTCCAGGTGATCTGATGGCTACCGGAGGAAACGCGATCCGCGGCACACGTGTCGGCTCGGGTCCCATGGGAGAGCAGGACCACGGCTACCACGCCGACCGCATCCCCGTGTCGTACTGGGACGGACTCGGCAACGAGACCGTTCGATACTTCGCGGCCGGGCTTCCCGATGAGGAGATCCCCGAGACCATCGATCACCCGCAGAGCGGCCTGCCCGCAGGGCGCGATCGGCAGAACCCGCCGATGCTCGCCAAGCCCGAGCCGTACAAGACGCACCTCGCGTACGTGAAGGAGCGCCGCACCGACGAAGAGGCCGAGCAGCTTCTCGAGGATGCCCTCACGCAGCTGCGCGAGCGCCGCGGCGGCAACTGAGAGTCGACGTGCAGAACCCCCGGAGTCACCGACTCCGGGGGTTCTTCGCGTCACGGGCTCTGCGCGGGCCGACGGTCGAGTCGGATGCCGAGAGCGCCACGCATGCGAGAAGGCCCCCACCGTGAGGTGGGGGCCTTCTCAGGAGAGGGGATGACGGGAATCGAACCCGCGTCATTAGTTTGGAAGACTAAGGCTTTACCATTAAGCTACATCCCCGGAATTCCGGCGGTGTCTCGCCCTCTCAGGTGCCCGCTGAGCGGAGCACCTCGTAAAGCATAGCGGACGGAGCCACGTGTTCCGTCCGTTAGACTCGTCAGGGCCGTTCCCGTGTGCGCGGGTTCAAGCCGGGGCGTAGCTCAGCTTGGTAGAGCGCCCGCTTTGGGAGCGGGAGGTCGCAGGTTCAACTCCTGTCGCCCCGACTCGACCCCACGACCTTCCAGCCGCGTTCTGCGCGGAAACCACAAGGAGAACACACCAGCATGGCGAACAGCACCGTCGAGAAGCTGACCCCGACCCGGGTCAAGCTCACCATCACGGTCACCCCGGACGACCTCAAGCCGAGCATCGCGCACGCCTACGAGCACATCGCGCAGGACGTCCAGATCCCCGGCTTCCGCAAGGGCAAGGTGCCGGCTCCGATCATCGACCAGCGCATCGGCCGCGGCGCCGTCATCGAGCACGCCGTCAACGAGGGCCTGGACAAGTTCTTCCGCGAGGCGACCGCCGAGCACAAGCTCCGCATCGTCGGTCGTCCGTCGGCCGAGATCACGCAGTGGCCCAACGAGAAGGACTTCTCGGGCGACCTGCTCGTCGACGTCGAGGTCGACGTGCGCCCGGAGATCGAGCTCCCCGACTACGCGGGCATCACCCTCGAGGTCGACGCCGTGGAGGCCGACGAGGCCGCCCTCGACGCCGAGCTGGAGAACATGCGCGCCCGCTTCGGCACGCTCATCCCCGTCGACCGCCCCGCAGCCAAGGGCGACTTCGTCGAGCTGGACCTCGTCGCCACCATCGACGGCGCCGAGATCGATCGCGCCGAGGGCGTCTCCTACGAGATCGGCTCCGGCGAGCTCCTCGAGGGCATCGACGACGCGATCGAGTCGCTCACCGCCGGTGAGGACACCACCTTCCGCTCCGCCCTCGTCGGTGGCGACCACGCCGGCAAGGAGGCGGAGGTCTCCGTCACCGTCAAGGCCGTCAAGGAGCGCGAGCTTCCCGAGGCCGACGACGAGTTCGCGCAGATCGCGAGCGAGTTCGACACCATCGCGGAGCTGCGCGACAGCCTGCGCGAGCGCGTCGAGCAGCAGGGCGTCTTCACGCAGGGCTCCGCCGCCCGCGACAAGCTCGTCGAGACGCTGCTCGCGCAGATCGAGATCCCGGTCCCGCCGCAGCTCATCGAGGACGAGGTGCACAACCACCTCGAGGGCGAGGGTCGTCTCGAGGACGACGTGCACCGCGCCGAGGTGACCGAGGCCAGCGAGAAGCAGTTCCGCACGCAGGTGCTGCTCGACACGATCGCCGAGAACGCGAACGTGCAGGTCTCGCAGGAGGAGCTCAGCCAGTACCTCATCCAGTCGGCCGCGCAGTACGGCATGGCTCCGCAGGAGTTCGTCGAGGCGCTGCAGGGCGCAGGCCAGCTGCCCGCGCTCGTCGGCGAGGTCGCCCGCAACAAGGCACTGGCCGCGACCCTCGGCAAGGTGAACATCGTCGACAGCAACGGCAAGAAGGTCGACCTGTCCGAGTTCATCGGCGACGCCGAGGACGATGACGCGGCTGAGGCTGAGGCCGTCGAGGACAAGCCCGCCAAGAAGGCTCCGGCGAAGAAGAAGGCTCCGGCCGCGAAGGACGCCGACGCCGAGGGTGACGCAGAGAAGCCGGCCAAGAAGGCTCCGGCCAAGAAGGCTGCGGCGAAGAAGGACGAGGCCGAGAAGGCCGAGTGATCATCGCATGATCGAACGAAGGGCGGATGCTGCGGCATCCGCCCTTCGGCGTAGGAGGGGCGTGTGAGGAAAGACGACATGGATCAGGTGCCCGACCGGTGGCAGTCGCGCGTCGACGCGGTGTGGGACGACGACGCGCTGCACGAGAGGGAGCGCATCACGCGGATCGACGAGATCGCCGCGGAGCTCGACGCAGGGCATCCGGTCGCGCTGTTCGAACGCGCCGGTGCGCGCGACAGCGCGGGGGAGGAGGAGGCGGCCGAGCCGCTCTATCGGGCCGCGCTCGACGCCGGCCTCGATCCCGAGCGGCGCACGCAGGCGGTCATCCAGCTCGCCAGCACCATCCGTAACCTCGGCAGGGTCGACGAATCGCTCGCGCTGCTGGCTGACGAGTACGAGCGCACGCGCGGACGGCCGCTGGCCGATGAGGCGGCGGCGTTCTTCGCGCTCGCGCTGGTCTCGTCGGGTGACGCGACGCGCGGGGCATCCATCGCCCTGACCGCACTCGCCCCGCATCTGAACCGCTACACGCGTTCGGTGACCGGGTACGCCGCCGAGCTGCTCGAGGGGCCGGGGGCCTGAGCGCCGTCTCGCCACGCTGATATGCCGACGGCGAACACGGCCGGGGGCGCACGCCGCCGCCGGTAGATTCGAACCACCGACACACGGAAACAGGAGCTGACATGGCTGAACCCCTGATGGCGACGAGCGTCTTCGACAGACTGCTCAAGGACCGCATCATCTGGCTGGGCTCTGAGGTGCGCGACGAGAACGCGAACGAGATCTGCGCGAAGATCCTCCTTCTCGCCGCCGAGGACTCGGAGAAGGACATCTACCTCTACATCAACTCTCCCGGTGGGTCGATCACCGCGGGCATGGCGATCTACGACACCATGCAGTTCGTGCCCAACGACATCGTCACGGTCGGCATCGGCATGGCGGCCTCGATGGGCCAGCTGCTGCTGACCAGCGGCACCAAGGGCAAGCGCTACATCACCCCCAACGCCCGCGTGCTCCTGCACCAGCCGCACGGCGGCTTCGGCGGAACGGCGAGCGACATCCAGACCCAGGCGCAGCTGATCCTGTCGATGAAGCGCCGTCTCGCCGAGATCACGGCCGGCCAGACCGGCAAGACGGTCGAGCAGATCAACGCCGACGGTGATCGCGACCGTTGGTTCACCGCCACCGAAGCCCTCGAGTACGGCTTCGTCGATCACATCCGCGAGCACGCCAGCGACGTCACCGGCGGCGGCGGCACCGGCGCAGACCAGTAAGGAAGGAACACACGCATGCACACCCCCACCTTCCGCGCTGCCGGAAACCTGCCCTCCAGCCGATACGTCCTCCCGCAGTTCGAGGAGCGCACGGCTTACGGCTTCAAACGTCAGGACCCGTACAACAAGCTGTTCGAGGACCGCGTGATCTTCCTCGGCGTGCAGGTCGACGACGCGTCGGCCGATGACGTCATGGCTCAGCTGCTCGTGCTCGAGAGCCAGGATGCCGAGCGGGACATCACCATGTACATCAACTCGCCCGGCGGCTCGTTCACCGCGATGACGGCGATCTACGACACCATGCAGTACGTCGCGCCGCACATCCAGACGGTCGTGCTCGGGCAGGCCGCGTCGGCAGCGTCCGTGCTGCTGGCCGCCGGAACCCCGGGCAAGCGCCTCGCCCTGCCGAACGCCCGCGTGCTCATGCACCAGCCGGCGATGGGCGAAGCCGGACAGGGGCAGGCCTCCGACATCGAGATCCAGGCACGGGAGATCCTGCGGATGCGCACCTGGCTCGAGGAGACCATGGCGCATCACACCGGAAAGCCGGTCGAGCAGGTCAACCGCGACATCGACCGCGACAACATCCTGTCCGCGAACGAAGCACTCGAGTACGGCATCGTCGATCAGGTGCTCACCTCGCGCAAGCGCGCCTGAGCCGCTTCACTGACGCCCCTTCCGGCCGTCGCCGTCCACGCAGACTCCGCTCTGCGGGCGAGTGGCGACCGGAGGGGGCGTCGACGCTTGTCCGGAGTCGTAGCGAATCGCCGGTGGGGCAGAACGTCGGCTCACTTCCGGCAGGGAGTGGCGCCGGCTCAGGTCCGCGGCAACACGTCGCGCTGGCGTCGTCGCGCGTGCAAGGCGCAGAGTCTCGGCGTGCGCCACTTCTGCTCGGCGTCCCACCACGCCGGCCCGCGGATCTGGGGCAGTCCGCTGTTCATGCGGATCTCCCACCCGGACTGGCCGAGGGATCGGTGGTGCCACCAGCAGAGGGGCACGCCGTTGTCGGTGTGGGTGGGGCCGCCGCGGGCGTGCTCGATGACGTGGTGGATCTCGCACCAGGTCGCCGGGACGTGGCATCCGGGGATGAGGCATTCCCGGTCTCGGGCGACGATCGCGCGCCGTTGATACACGGTGAACACCCGGTCGGTGGTCGTGATCCCTACGATGCGGCCTTCGTCGAACAGCACGCGTTGGATGGCTCCGGTGCAGGCTGTGTGGGTGGCGACGTGGAGGGGTACGGCGCTCTCGGATCCGGGCAGGGTCGCCCAGCCGGTGCCGGATGTCAGATCGGCGGCGTCGACGTGCACGACCAGAGTCGGGGCGGCCCCGCCGAGTGAGGGCATCTCGCTGTGTCGAGCGGCGATCCCGAGAGCGGCGGCCAGGGCGTCGTGTCGCTTCTGGGCGGGAGTGCGCGGATCGATCACCTTGCGCGGATCGCTGTTGAACTCGTCATCGCTGCAGGGGTCGTCGTCGAAGGTGAAGTGGACGCCGGTGTCGGGAGCACCGCCGACTTTCGGGTTGTTGTACGCGTCGTCGATGAGCTGGAACTGCGCGGCCAGCTCGGGGGTGAGGTGTCCTCGCAGCGGGTGCAGGCCGTCGCGCACCCGACCGATCGTGAACCCCCGGCGCGCCTGGGCACGCTCATCCGACGGCTCGGCGCCGTCGGGGTCGAGAGCGATCGCGAGAGCCGACGCGAACTGCTTCAGCTCTTCCGCCGAAGCCCGCGGCGCCTGCCCGCGATCACCGTGATCGGCATCGTCGTCTGCGCCCGGAAGTTCGTCGCCGCGGGCGAACGCCGCGAGGTTCGCGTCGGCCCACATCCGCTGCTCGACGGTGATCCGATCCCGCCCGCGCTCCAGTGGCGCGACGGATGCGAGCAGACCGGCGACGCCGACGGCACCGTCGAGTAGCGCCTCGCGCATGGCGGGCCAGCGGGCCGGCATCCGCTCGCCCGACACGAGATTCGTCTCACGCTGCACCGCCTCTGCCGCCCGGATGATCCGCGCCGCGGAGGGCGCGTCGACCAGCGCTGCCCGTCGCAGCATCTCGTTCATGCCGCGGCACCCGGACCGATGCCCGAAATCCGTATCGGAGGTGGCGACGATCTCGACGATGCCCGCATCGGTCAGCCGCGAGATCTCACCGAGCCCGGCGAGAGCCTCCGCACGCTCGGCGTCGGAGAGCCCCGCAAGAGTGTCGCCCGACAGCAGATCGCGCAGGTCGGCGGCGACCTGAGCGAGAGCATCGGCGGGGCTGTTCATACCCCCATTCTGACGAGGGCCACCGACATTGGCGGGGGCGGTTATCCCCAGATCAGAAGACTTTTCGGGACGAGTTCTGCGGATGTCGAACCCGGCCCCGAGAGGAAGAGATCGGCGCGCACCTGAGAGTCCGCCATCTGTCGCGAGATCGCACAGGGCCGTAGGCGAAACCGACCGCTTGACGCGAATGCGCGAAAAAGCAGCCGTCGTGTGCTCATCTGAGCAAGGGCCTGCGCGGCTGACGGTGGTCTCATAAGCTGGATGCGAAGGAGGATGCCGTGGACGACGAACTGCTGATGGTGCGTGTCGCCGAGCTCTCGTACGACGAGAACAAGACGCAGGACGAGATCGGCGCCCTCCTCGGCATCTCCCGCTGGAAGGTCGGCCGTCTGCTCGTGCAGGCCAGGGAACGCGGCATCGTGCGCATCGAGATCGTGCACCCCCGCGCCCGGTGGCTCGGTCTCGAGCGAGAGCTGATCGAGCGGTTCGGGCTGAGGGATGCCGTGGTGGTGCCCGCACCGGACGAGCAGGATGTCGTTCTCGAGCGCGTCGCACGTGCGGCCGCCGACATGCTGACGGCCCTGCGCCCCGTGCCGCGCACCCTCGCCGTGAGCTGGGGGCGCACTCTCACCGCCATCGCCGACGCGCTGCCGGAGGGGTGGGCGCACGGGGTCACCGTGGTGCAGGCCAACGGCGGAGTGAGCCTGAACCGTCGAGCCGGCGGTGCGGCATCCGTCGCCGCCACGATCGCCCACCGCGGGAACGGGCAGGCGATGCTGCTGCCGAGCCCCGCGATCCTCGAGCGCGTCGAGACCAAGCTGGCCATCGAGTCCGACCGCACTGTCGCCGCGATACTCGAGCAGGCTGCGGCCGCCAACACGTTCCTGTTCACCGCAGGACCCGCCGATGCGGGGTCCGCCCACGTCGAGAACGGCTACCTCACCCCCGACGACATCGCCGCGCTCGTCCGACGCGGCGCCGTCGGCGATCTGCTCGGCCGCTACATCGACGCGGACGGCAACATCGTCGATCCGCAGCTCGACGCGCGAACCGTCGGCGTCGCCCTCGAGCACCTGCGAGCCGCACCCCGATCCATCTTCGTCACAGCCGGTGCCGCCAAGCACGACATCGCGCGTACAGTCGTGAGCACCGGCCTGTGCAGCATCGTGGTGACCGACGAATCCACCGCCCGTGAACTCCTGGAGGACAAGTGACGACAACAGAACTGGCTCGCCGCAGCGCGGTCGATGTGCTGGGCGGTGAGCCCGACGACCAGACCTTGCGGCGCTTCCTGCATGGACTGCCCGGCGTCGACGCCGTCGGCCTCGAGCAGCGCGCGGCCGGCCTCGGAACCCGCTCGATCAAGACGACCTCGAAGGCGTGGGCGCTCGACAAGATCATCTCGCTGATCGACCTGACCACCCTCGAAGGCGCCGACACCGCCGGCAAGGTGCGCTCGCTGGTCGCCAAGGCGAAGACGCCGGATGCCGGTGACCCGAGCACCCCGCTCGTCGCCGCCGTCTGCGTGTACGGCGACATGGTCGGCCACGCCGTCGAAGCGCTCGGCGCGCTGCACGGCGACCCCGACGACGGACGCATCTCGGTGGCCGCCGTCGCGACGGCCTTCCCGTCGGGGCGGTCGTCGCTCGAGATCAAGCTGGCCGACACCGCGGATGCCGTCGCCGCGGGCGCCGACGAGATCGACATGGTCATCGACCGCGGTGCGTTCCTCGAGGGACGCTACGGGTTCGTGTTCGACCAGATCGCCCAGGTCAAGGAGGCGTGCCGACGCGAGGACGGCAGCCACGCCTCGCTCAAGGTCATCATGGAGACCGGTGAGCTGAACACCTACGACAACATCAAGCGTGCGTCGTGGCTGTCGATCCTCGCCGGTGGCGACTTCATCAAGACGTCCACCGGCAAGGTGCAGCCCGCAGCTACCCTGCCGACCACGCTGCTGATGCTCGAGACGGTGCGCGACTGGCATCGCGCGACGGGCGAGAAGATCGGTGTGAAGCCGGCCGGCGGCATCCGATCCTCGAAGGACGCCATCAAGTACCTCGTCACGGTCGCCGAGACCGCGGGGGAGGAGTGGCTGCAGCCGCACCTGTTCCGCTTCGGCGCCTCGAGCCTGCTCAACGACGTGCTGCTGCAGCGTCAGAAGCTCATCTCCGGACACTACTCCGGACCCGACTACGTCACCATCGACTGACAGGAAGAGTGCATATGTCATTCCTGGAATACGCTCCGGCCCCCGAGTCGAAGGCGATCCTGAACCTCAAGGACAGCTACGGTCTGTTCATCGACGGCGAGTTCGTCGAGGGCAGCGGCGACAGCTTCCACACCATCTCACCCGCCGACGAGAGCCGTATCGCCGAGATCTCCACGGCGTCCGACGACGACATCGACCGAGCGGTCGCGGCAGCCCGGCGCGCGCATGACAGGGTGTGGTCGAAGATGAGCGGCCGCGACCGCGGCAAGTACCTCTTCCGCATCGCGCGTCTCGTGCAGGAGCGCGCCCGCGAGCTCGCCGTCGCCGAGAGCCTCGACAACGGCAAGCCCATCAAGGAGAGCCGCGATGTGGATGTGCCGCTGGTGGCATCCTGGTTCTTCTACTACGCAGGCTGGGCCGACAAGCTCGACTACGCCGGCCTCGGCGCCGGCCCGCGTTCACTGGGCGTCGCCGCGCAGGTGATCCCGTGGAACTTCCCGCTGCTCATGCTCGCGTGGAAGGTCGCCCCCGCTCTCGCCGCCGGCAACACTGTGGTGCTCAAGCCCGCCGAGACGACCCCGCTCACCGCGCTGATCTTCGCCGAGATCCTGCAGCAGGCCGACCTTCCCGCCGGAGTGGTCAACATCGTGACCGGTGCCGGCGCGACGGGCGCGACCCTGGTGCGGCATCCGGATGTCGACAAGGTGGCCTTCACCGGCTCGACCGGTGTCGGTCGAGAGATCGCCAAGGCCATCGCGGGCACCGACAAGAAGGTCACGCTGGAGCTCGGCGGCAAGGCCGCGAACATCGTGTTCGACGACGCGCCGATCGACCAGGCGGTCGAGGGCATCGTGAACGGGATCTTCTTCAACCAGGGGCATGTGTGCTGCGCGGGCAGCCGTCTGCTCGTGCAGGAGTCGATCCACGACGAGGTCATCGACCGGCTCAAGCACCGTCTGTCGACGCTGCGGCTCGGCGACCCGCTCGACAAGAACACCGACATCGGCGCGATCAACTCCGCCGCTCAACTGGCACGCATCCGCGAACTCAGCGACATCGGCGAGGCCGAGGGCGCTGAGCGCTGGACGGCGGACTGCGCGATCCCCGAGAGGGGATTCTGGTTCGCCCCGACGATCTTCACCCGTGTCGAGGCCTCGCACCGCATCGCCCGTGACGAGGTCTTCGGACCTGTGCTGTCGGTGCTCACCTTCCGCACCCCGGCCGAGGCGATCGCCAAGGCCAACAACACGCCCTACGGATTGTCGGCCGGCATCTGGAGCGACAAGGGCTCGAGGATCCTGGCTGTCGCCGACCGGCTGCGTGCCGGAGTGGTGTGGGCGAACACCTTCAATCGATTCGATCCGTCGAGCCCGTTCGGCGGCTACAAGGAGTCCGGCTACGGCCGTGAGGGCGGCCGCCACGGTCTGACCGCGTACCTGAAGGGAGCCTCGGCATGAGCAAGCGCCTCACTGTTCCGAAAACGTACAAGCTGGCGATCGGCGGCGCGTTCCCGCGCAGCGAGTCCGGGCGCACGTACGAGGTCGTCTCAGCGAAGGGCGCCTTCCTCGCGAACGCCGCGAAGGCATCGCGGAAGGATGCCAGAGACGCGGTCGTCGCCGCCCGCGCTGCGGTGAAGGGCTGGTCGGGCGCCACGGCGTACAACCGCGGCCAGGTGCTGTACCGCGTCGCCGAGATCCTCGAAGGCCGCCGTGCGCAGTTCATCGACGAGATCGTCGACCAGGAGGGCCTGTCCGCGGGCGCCGCCGGTGCGCAGGTCGACGCGGCCATCGACATGTGGGTCTGGTACGCGGGCTGGTGCGACAAGTACGCCCAGGTCGCCGGCAACGCGAACCCGGTGTCGGGGCCGTACTTCAACATCTCGGTGCCCGAGCCGACCGGCGTGGTCGCGACGATCGCGCCGCAGGACTCCGCGCTGCTCGGCCTGGTCTCGGCCGTCGCGCCGGCGCTGGTCACCGGCAACACGGTCGTCGTCGTGGCGAGCGAGCGATTCCCGCTGTCGGCCATCAGCCTGGCCGAGGTGCTCGCGACCAGCGACGTGCCGGGCGGAGTGGTCAACGTGCTCACCGGGTCGCCGGCCGAGATCGGGCCGTGGCTGGCATCCCACGCCGACGTCAACGCGCTGGACCTCACCGGCGCCGGCTCTCTGGACTGGGTCGACCTCGAGATCGCCGCGGCCGACACGCTCAAGCGCGTGCTGCGTCCTGGCGGGAGCGAGCCCACGCTCGACCGGATCACGGCGTTCACCGAGACGAAGACGGTGTGGCACACCAAGTCGATGGTGTGAGCGGCTGAACGGCAGCATCGCACAGGGGCCCGATTCCGCCGACGGCGGAGTCGGGCCCCGTGTCATCCGCCCGTCAATGCGGCCCGACGTCGGGGCCAGCGGTTACGCTCGAAGGACGATCTCTCATTCCCCCGAGGAGGACGCGCATGGCACGCATCGGTGAAAGCGCTGATCTGTTCAAATGCTCTTTCTGCGGCAAGAGCCAGAAGCAGGTGCAGCAGCTCATCGCCGGTCCCGGCGTCTACATCTGCGACGAGTGCGTCGAGCTGTGCAACGAGATCATCGAAGAGCGCATGGCCGAGGCCGGCAGCGGTCCCGCGGCCGACTTCGAGCTGCCCAAGCCCCGCGAGATCTTCTCCTTCCTCGAGGAGTACGTCGTCGGACAGGACGCCGCGAAGCGCTCGCTCGCCGTCGCCGTCTACAACCACTACAAGCGCGTGCGTGCCCGCGGCACGATCCAGTCCGCCGAGCAGAAGGCGGAGGAGGTCGAGGTCGCGAAGAGCAACATCCTCATGCTGGGCCCCACCGGCTGCGGCAAGACCTACCTCGCGCAGACTCTCGCCAAGCGCCTGAACGTGCCGTTCGCCGTCGCCGATGCGACGGCTCTCACCGAGGCCGGCTACGTCGGCGAGGATGTCGAGAACATCCTTCTCAAGCTTCTGCAGGCGGCCGACTACGACACCAAGCGCGCCGAGACGGGCATCATCTACATCGACGAGATCGACAAGATCGCTCGCAAGGCCGAGAATCCCTCGATCACCCGCGACGTCTCCGGTGAGGGCGTGCAGCAGGCTCTGCTGAAGATCCTCGAGGGCACGGTCGCCTCAGTTCCGCCGCAGGGCGGGCGCAAGCACCCGCACCAGGAGTTCCTGCAGATCGACACGACGAACGTGCTGTTCATCGTCGCCGGTGCCTTCGCCGGGCTGGAGGAGATCATCTCGGCCCGCGTCGGCAAGCACGGCGTCGGCTTCGGCGCTCCGCTGCACGACAAGGGCAAGGACCTCGACCTGTTCAGCGAGGTGCTGCCAGAAGACCTGCACAAGTTCGGGCTCATCCCCGAGTTCATCGGCCGTCTGCCGGTCGTCACCTCGGTGGCGCCGCTCGATCAGGATGCCCTGGTCGACATCCTCACCGGTCCCCGCAACGCGCTCGTGAAGCAGTATCAGCGCATGTTCGACATCGACGGCGTGCAGCTGGAGTTCGAAGACGACGCGCTGCGTTCCATCGCCGACCTCGCCGTGCTGCGCAAGACCGGCGCGCGCGGCCTCCGGGCGATCCTCGAAGACGTGCTCGGCCCGATCATGTTCGAGATCCCGTCGGCGGAGGATGTGTCGAAGGTCGTGGTCACGAAGGCCGCGGTCGAGGACGGCGCCCCTCCGACGGTCGTCCTCTCGCGCAAGCGCAAGAGCGCCTGAGCGGCGTGACAGACGACGAGCGTCCGCAGCCCTGGAGCGTCGCCGACAGCACGCAGATCGTCAGAGACCGCTGGATCGACCTGCGCGCCGACACGTGCGTCGACGGTCGAGGCCGTACCATCGCGCCCTACTACGTTCTGAACCCGGCCGACTGGATCACCGTTCTCGCCGTCGACGAGGCCGGTCAGGCGATCGTCGTCGAGGAGTACCGACACGGTGCCGGCACCGTCGCGATCGGACTGGTCGGCGGCGCGGTGGACGAGGGAGAGAGCCCGCCGGATGCCGCGCTGCGCGAACTGCGGGAAGAGACGGGCTACGTCGCGGGCGAGATCATCGACCTCGGCTCGACCTGGGCGAACTGGGGCAACCACACCAACCGGTCGCACCACTTCCTCGCGCTGGGCTGCCGCCGGTTCGCCGCGCAGTCGCTCGACGACAGCGAGCTGATCACCGTGCACCTGGAGCCGGTCGACTCCCTCGGCGATCGGCTCGAGCAGAGCTACCATCTGCTCACGTGGATGAAGGCGATGCCGCGGCTGCACGCGACTGGAGCCGACTGAGCCGGGCATCGCCGAAGCTTGAAAGTCTCCGAAGTACGGCCACGGCCGAAGCCAGCGCCGGGCCCTCAGCCCTCCAGCCCGCGGCGCTTCAGCAGCGGGGCGATCTCGGCATCCCGACCGCGGAAGTCGCGGTAGGCCTCCAGCGGATCCTTCGAGCCGCCCACGCCGAGCACGCGCGAGCGGAAGCGGTCGCCGTTCTCGCGCGTGAGCCCGCCGTTCGCGCGGAACCACTCCACCGCGTCGGCGTCGAGCACCTCACTCCAGAT
Organism: Microbacterium sp.; assembly: GCF_032084865.1. Classification (GTDB taxonomy): domain Bacteria; phylum Actinomycetota; class Actinomycetes; order Actinomycetales; family Microbacteriaceae; genus Microbacterium. Next base: position 2,634 of record NZ_DAMDLU010000046.1, on the reverse strand, counting down.
GTAGGAGTAGTACCCCGCGCTGTATCCGCCCGAGAAGACATGCGCGAAGTACGCCGAGGAGTAGCGGGTGGGCACGACGGGGTTCAGCAGCCCCACATCGGCCAGCGCCGCGCGTTCGAACTCCGCGACGTCACCCGCTGCCGAGCCGGCACCGACCCGGTGCCAGGCCTGGTCGAGCCAGGCCGCCGCCAGGTACTCGCTCGTCGCGTGTCCCTGATCGAATGTCTCCGACGCGCGCAGCCGCTCGACGATGCCGGCGTCGAGTGGCTCGCCGGTCTCGTGGTGACGTGCATAGCTGCTCAGCACCTCGTGCCACAGGATCCACATCTCGTTGACCTGACTGGGGAACTCGACGAAGTCACGGAACACGTTCGTCCCGGAGAAGTGCGGGTAGGTGACGCGAGCGAACAGCCCGTGCAGGGCATGCCCGAACTCGTGGAACAGCGTGGTGACTTCGTCGAGGGTCAGCAGCGTGGGCATCCCGTCGGCGGGTCGTGAGACGTTGAGATTGTTCGCCACCACCGGCAGGGTGCCGCGCAGAGCCGATTCGCTGACGATCGGGTTCATCCACGCACCGCCGCGCTTGGTGTCGCGGGTGTACAGGTCGAGCACGTACAGCCCGACCGCCGAACCGTCTTCATCGTGCACCTCGAAGACCCGCGCATCCGGATGGTACGACGACAGATCCGAGCGCTCGGTGAAGGTGATGCCGTACAGCTTCGTCGCGGCGAAGAAGACACCGTCGCGCAGCACCCGTTCGGCCTCGAAGTACCCTCGAAGCTCGGCCGTGTCGATGTCGAAGCGGGCCTGACGCACCTTCTCGGTGTAGAACGCCCAATCGTGGGCCTCGAGGGCGAACGGCTCGGCCTCGTTCTCGTCGATGATCCGCTGCAGCGCCGCACCCTCGCGCTGAGCGTTGCGAGCCGCTGGAACCGCGAGCTCGCGCAGCATCCGCTCCACCACCTCAGGGGTGCCCGCTGTCTCGTCGGCCGTGATGTACGCCGCGTGCGATTCGTATCCCAGCAGCGCTGCCCGCTCGGCGCGGAGCGCGACGATCTCGGTGAGCACCGCGCGGTTGTCGTTCTCGTTGCCGCGTGAGGCACGGGCGAGCGACGCCTGCATGATGCGGCGGCGGCTCTCGCGCGCGGTGAGGGATGCCAAGTACGGATGCCCGCTGAACAGCGGCAGCGAGACGAGCCACCTGCTCTGAAACCCGCGCTCGGCAGCGGCGCGGGCGGTGGCGCTGAGCTCTCCCTCGGAGAGGCCGTCGAGGTCCTCGGCGTCGTCGAAGATCACCGCGAGATCGTTCGTGTCGCTCAGCAGGTTCTTCTCGAAAGTCGTGCTGAGGGTCGACAGGCGCTGGTTCAGAGCGGTCAGCCGCGCCTTCGACTCGTCGTCGAGCGCGGCCCCCGCATGCGTCATCTCGCGGAAGTGCCGCTGAACGAGGTAACGCTGCTCATCGGTGAGGTCGAGCCGGTCGAGCATCGAATGCAGCTGCGCCACCCGCCCGTACAGCGCACCGTCCAGGCGGATCGCGTCGTCGTGCGCGGCCATCAGCGGGGCGAGCTGCTCATCGATCTGCTGGATCTCGGGCGTCGCATCCGCCGAGCTGACGGTGTAGAAGGCGTGGGCGACCCGATCCAGCGTCTCGCCGCTGCGCTCCAGAGCCTCGATGGTGTTCTCGAAGGTCGGCATCGAGCGCACCACGGTGATGGCCCGCACCTCGGTGAGGTGCTCGTCGAACGCCGCAGCGAATGCCGGCAGGTAGTGCTCGGGCCGGATGCTCGCGTACTCGGGCATCCCGTACGGAAGCGTCGAGGGGGACAGCAGCGGATTCGAGGCCTCGGTCATGAGCCGAGTCTATGATCACACCGTCAGCGGCTGAGGCGGCCCATCACCCGCTGCAGTCCTTCGACGACCAGCCGGACGCTGCGTCGGCGCAGGGTCTCGGGGCGGGCGAGAACATCGATCAGCCGATGCGTGCTCACACCCAGCAGGGGGATCCGCACGATCTCGCTGTCGTCGACGCTGCGCGAGGTGAAGCGGGGGAGCAGCCCCACGACGTCGCCTGCGGCGACGGCGGCGGCCACCGCCCCGTAGTCGTTGATGCGATGCTGCACACGGGGAGCGACGTTCGCGACGGCGGCGATAGCACCCAGCACGTCATCGGGTGAGTAGCCGATCCGGCTCGTCACCCAGCGCTCGGCGGCGATGTCCGACGGTGACACCGACGAGCGGTCGGCGAGCGGATGCGATGTCGCGACCGCCACGTCGAGCGGCTCGCGCACGAGGGTCAGACTGCGCACACCCTGCGACGGCCAAGGTTCGGAATGCTCCATCCGATGCGCGAGCACGAGGTCGTACCGCGCGGTGAGAGCGGGGAACTCGCTCTGCGCGACGTCCTCGTCGGTCAGCTGCACGGTCGGCGAGTCGTCGCTCTCGGCGAGGTCGCGCAGCAGGGCGCCGAACAGAGCCTGACCGGCGCTGTGGAATCCGCTCACCGTGACCACTCCTGCAGCATCCTGCTCGAACGCCTCCAGCGCCCCGCGGGCGGCGGCCATGGCGTCGAGTGCCGCGCCGCCCGCCTCGGCGAGAACCCGACCCGCAGCGGTCAGCACGAGAGTGCGCCCCTGG
>NZ_DAMDLU010000045.1:0-19863 GCF_032084865.1 Microbacterium sp. | reverse complement strand
GAGCGCCGAGCGCCGAGCGCCGAGCGCCGAGCGCCGAGCGCCGAGCGCCGAGCGTGCAGAGGTAGCATCAACCTCCATTCCCTGGGCGGCGACTCAAGTTCAACACCTCCACCGGACCGTCTGCGATGGCCAGCTGCAAAAGACGACAGATCTCTCCTCGACAGTGAGTACGGTTCAATAGTGACGTTCGACACCGATGACCTCGCTGACCTCGCGATCACGCTGCGTGCACATATGAACGCCGCCGGGTTGAAAGTGGCGCCTGCGTCACCGTCGTCCACCCGGTCATCGGATGTCTTCTTCGTCCACCCGGCTGTCTCTGTCGAGGCATTCCTCGAGACGCTCGACATGATGGCACCGGCCGCCGTGTTCGTGCTCGCCGAGTCGTTCGACCCGGACGACATGGATACGGAAGATGCCGCCCTTCGGTCGACCGCTGAGCAGCACGCAGGCGAGATTTTCCGACTGTCCGTGCTGTGGGCGCGAGACGGGATGCTGCACACCTGGTTGATTACGACCGACTGGCACGACGCGCTCAGCGACGAATCTGAGATGCATCACTACCGGGCGAAGGGGCTGCAGCAGATGGACCGCGAGCTGATGTACGAGCGGAGCAGGAACGCGCACTGTCAGCTGATGGAGTTGGTCGTTGAGTCGCCGGACTTCCGCGGCGCCACGATCAACAGGCGCACGGTTCAGGTTCGGCTGTTGATGGATGCAAACCCCGCGCTTGTTGACGGCCTGATCTTCCCGCGCGAGTTCGCCACCGCGGCGCGGCGCACCGCAGCCGACGAGGTTGCCCGGTGGGAAGCACGGCTTGCCGACGACGAGGGTGTGATCCGTCGCCTCGCGCTCGAGTTGCGCGGAGTGCGCACACAGCGCGAGCAGAAGGAGTACGCCGCGAGGATGTTGCGCGAGCTTGCCGACGGATGGGCGCTCACCGAAACGTTCGTGGATCAGATGCGCCGCAAGACTCGGGACCTGGATACGTGACCTCTGTGGACGCTGTCGAGGCCGTGCTCTTCGATCGGGGTGGCGCTAACCAAGATCGTTGCTGGGCTTCGCGAAGCACGGCGACTCGACCCGGCGGTCTCACCGACCTAGTGCACGGCCTAGCTGGGCGAGTCAATCCGCTGGAGCGACCCGAACAGAACTGGGATCGACGATGTCGAAGCCGGACCCCCATGTGGGCAAAGCCCGTTCATGAAGCGCGCCCCTTCAGGCATGCGGTCAATCGGACGTTCCTGAACCCGCACTAGCTTGGGACCATGCCAAAGCATGAGCCTTTCGTTATCGATGAAGTCGTGTATGCGCCGATAGTGTCCCTCGGACAAGGCGGGTCAGCCGTTGTCTGGAAAGCGCGGCGTGAGACAGATGGCGCGATAGTCGCTGTCAAGCGGATCGAGAGGGACCCTAAGAAGCATTCTGCACGCAACGCGCGCTTCGAGCGGGAGATCCAATATGGCCATGCCACTACACACCCAAACGTCGTGAGAATCCACGCATACGCCGAGGACGAGAGATCCTACTTATACGTCATGGACTTCTATCCGATGACCCTGCGAGAGGTCATCAAGGATGAGTCCGATCCCGATGTGCTGCTCGACTACGTCCGCCAACTCTGCGAAGCACTCGCACACGTGCACGGCGATGACATCGCGCATCGAGACATCAAGCCTGAGAACATCCTCATCGATCCGGATGCGCGCAGGCTCGTGTTGGCCGACTTCGGCATCGCGCACTTCAAGTCATCTGCGCTCACAAGGCCCGCGGATTTGCTGGCAAATCGGAACTATCTCGCGCCAGAGCAGATGCTGAAGAACAACACCCTGTCGGTTGGCAAGCCAGCGGATATCTTCGCGCTCGGGCTCATCATTACGGAGATGTTCACGAAGCAGAACTCTCGTGGAAAACGGCACGCTCTCATGCGCGAGTGCTACCCATTCCTCGCTGACCTAGATCTGATCGTCGAGCAGATGATGCTCCAGGACGAGTCGCAGCGGCTCCGTATCGAGACCGTTCGCGGCCTTCTCCGAGTGATGATTGATCGGCTCCACGCAGCGTTGAAGGAGACCGCCAATGAGGTGCGCCCCAATGATGCGCTTGCTGAAGTCTCACCCGATGAGATGGAGCGTGTCCTGGGGCGTGCGGCGCGCGACATGCTGTCCGCAAAGCACATCTTCGAGCGGGTTACCGATGAGGACTTGGGTCGATACAACGGCAACTACCACTGCGAGATCGCGTATAGGACGAGCACGGAGCTCTATAACGCCTGCGCGCAGTCAGTCGTGTACTCGCTTTGCAGGGCGAAGTTCGATTATGAGGGAGCGGGAGGATGGGACGACCATGACGACGCTCGAGTGAGACCCGAAGCCAAGTTGGAGCTCATCCGCGAGTTCGATGCGGTCCTCGCTGACTTCCCCCTGCCCAAACGATCGCTCTGGGATGGCCTGCCTAGGCAGTCGGCTCACTTGTTCCGATTCTGCAAGGACTACCACTGCGAAGAGCTGCTGACGACAGTCCGCGAAGCTGTGTACGGCGAAGGGTACGATGCGCTGCGGATGAATCTGATCGACGCTCCGATCCTCTGGATCGTGTGTAGCGTGCGCAGATACCTGCGTACGGACTACCTGAACTTCGATCAAACCGTTCGCGAGGAGATCGGGTTTCAGCGCCATCTCTCGGTGCGCTGGAACGAGACGTTCCCGATGGATACTGCCCGCAGAACGACGGGCGCTGAGTTGTTCAACGAGCCGTTCAACGCGGACGACATCGCAAATGCTCTTGCAGCGCTTGAATCAAAGTGGGCAGTGACTGTGGGGGAGGTAGTCAGCGGGAGTTACTCCGTGATGTTCCGGTCAAGCGAGGAGTACCGCCGCTTCCGTGACGAGGTGCTAGCCCTCGCAGAACCGGATTCAGTATTCGAAGCGGACGTCCTAGATTTGCTTCGTCCTGAGGCAGAGTACGATGATCTCGTCGCACTCATCTGGGATCGAGACTTCGACGTTGCCGTAACGCTCGGCAAGGTTCTGGGTACCCGCAAATCAGTAGTCGACAGCGACGTTCTTGTGTAGCCCGACTGGCCACTTCAACGAGACCAATCGTCGTGATGACACCGTTCGTAATCGGTCAAGTTTTCAACCTCGCTGAAGGAACGGCATTCGCGCGGAGAGCGATTCGCATACGGTCTGTTCATGGCGTTCGGATGGCGCCCGAGTAACGGTTTGTGAATCATCGAGTGGGGATGCCGGATCTCGTTACAGTCGCGTCGCAGCCATGTTCACTCAAGTACTCCATCGCCCACGACACGTCTGACTCTGGGTTCCATGCGCCAGTCATGACGCTCGTCATCGGGAGCGGCGAGACTTGGGCCGTAGAGTACTCGCTTATCGGGGAGTCTGAACCGGCTGCGGTGAGGGTGATCAACTTCTGTGAGTCGTAGCGTTCAGCTCTCGACCATGCGTTCCTGGCGCTCCGACAAATCACTCCGTTCTCAATGTCGGGAGTGGAGCCGAGAATATCGGCATGACTCAGCTCTACACAAAGAATGGCCGACCGCTACAACGCGGAGGTGACCAGCTCTGGTCCGGATTGGGGATCTATCTCGGTACGATCCACGGCCGGTACGTCTTCGATACCTCCGGCCAGTACGCCGGAACGATCGAAGGAGACCGCGTGTCTATCGGGTCGTCGACTCGGCGTGCATCGCTAGCCCGACCATCGCAGCCCCGCGCGTCGGTCTCGCGGTGGTGCCTGCCGTGCCTGCAGTAATCCTGGGCGACAAACCCCGGTTTCCGAGCTGACGCAGTCGACACGCCGCGCCTAACTTGAAGTAGCAATTCTTTCACTCGGTGCGCTAGTCTGAGGATCCCACCGGCTGCGAGACAGGAACCGCACATGGCCATCCATGCCCCGAAGACCCGCGAGGAGCTCGCTGGCTACCTCTCCCCGATGCGCCTCACCGCCGAGGTGTTCGAGCGCGCAGTTGCCGTCGGTGCGGCGGAAAGCCGGACCTTCTCGCAGGGTGCACCGAAGTCTGCGCCGAACATGACGCGCTGGTTCCGGACCGTCGAGTTTATGCATGAGCAGCTGATGCTGTTGCAGCTCGATTGGAAGCGCTCCAATCCGCAGAACCTGCCGTACTTCTCGCAGGCCGACCTCAACATGGGGCTGATCACGAGCAGCGGTGACGAGTTCACTGGTGTGCCGTGGGGGACGTCGCCCAGCACCAAGAACCCGAAGGGCTCCGCCTTCGCCAAGCGCGTCGACGAGAACGGCCAGGGCGCACTGTTCGACCAGCAGACGGCCGACGGCGCCGGGATCGACGTCAAGTATCTCTGGATCCTGCTCTACAACGAGCGCGACGGCATGGTCTATCTGGAGCTGTCCCGCCCGAAGTCGATGGCCGGCAAGCAGATCGACAGCTGGCTCGACCGCATCATCTTCCCGCCGTTCGACCTCGCGCTCGGCGCCTTCTCGTTCGATGAAGACGAGGTCGGCGACGAGGGCACCGGCTTCACCATCGCCCGTCGATGACGAGGCTGGATTCCCCAGGATGAGCACTACCTTTGTTCCGGCGCGCCTTGAGATGGCTCGCGCCATCCGGCAGATGACGGCCACCGACCTCGCGTCGGCGGCGAGCATTAGTGCGCCCTGGATTTCGCAAATCGAGAACGTCAAGAAGACGCCGGGGCCGGATCTCGTGCGCGAGCTGGCGCGCGTCTTGAAGTTCCCCGTTGAATTCTTCTATCGCCCCGTGAAGAGCCAGCCGCCGTCCGACGCCTTCCACTTCCGGGCGACGTCGAAGCTTGCGAAGAAGGACGAGGCGACGGCACGGAGCTTGTCGACGCTTGCCATCGAGTTATCGGACTGGATTGAGGCGACCTACCACTCGCCTGCGCCGGCTGTCCCTGAAGTCCAGGACCTGATCGGCTCCGACGACGAACTTGCGCCGGAACAGGCCGCCGAGGCGGTGCGCGGTGCATGGGGGCTCGGCGTCGCCCCCATCAAGAACCTGCTGCAGCTCCTGGAGTCCAAGGGAGCGAAGGTCTACTCGGCGGGCGGCCCGCTGCAGGCCATCGACGCCTTCTCGTTCCGTCACGGCGCTATGCCGGTCATCTTCCTCAACGTCCACAAGTCCGCGGAGCGCCTCCGGTTTGATCTGGCACATGAGCTTGGCCATCTTGTCATGCACGGGGGATCGCTCAATGTCGAACCCGGCAAAGAGAAGGAGCAGGCAGCCAACGACTTCGCTAGCTCGTTTCTGATGCCGCGCTCCGACGTCATCGGTGCTATTCACAGCAATAACCTCATGCTCGAGGACGTGCTGATGCTGAAGCGGCGCTGGCGAGTGAGCGCGATGGCGCTCAACCTGCGCGCCCACCGCCTCGGTGTCGTTTCAGACTGGACGTACAGCACGCTCGCCAAGCAGCTTTCAATGGCCGGCTTCCGCCGCGGTGAACCCGGATCGGATCTGCGCACCGAGTCATCGAGTCTCCTCACCCAAGTCATGAGCGACATGCGTAGCCGCGGCCAGGGATTCTCCGAGCTCGCTCGGCTCCTTGACGTCCGTGCACAGGATGTGCAGGACTTGATGCTCGGGATTGTGACCTTTGGCATTCAGGGTGATGGCGTGGTTCGTTCGAGGAGCACGGCAGATCTTCGCGATGCCTCGCTCGCAACCGTCGCTGATCTGAATGCGCGGCGCGGGCGTTCCTAGTTCTAGTTCCCGTTCAGCCCGACCGTGTTCTGCGCAGGAAAGACGCATTCGCTGTCCGCGACCCGTTCCCGGGCGTAGATCTCGACGCGATTCCCGCAGCTGGGCGCAGGCATCGGCTTCTGGTTCCACAGTGCCGACGCGTCAGGCGTGTACACACGACTGATCGACGCGGGAGTGGAGATCGTGCAAGAACCGTTCGAGGGTCCATTCGGCCTGCAGTTCTCCTTCCGTGATCCCGACGGCTACGTCGTCACCGTGCACGCCGGCGGCTGAGAGCCGTGGCGCAGCCGCCCGTCACTCCGCGACCAGCACCGAGATCACGTTGCCTGCGGGATCCTTGAACCACGCGATCTCCGGGCCCGACGCGCCGTCCGGTCCCATCCGTGCGATTCCCTTCTCGTCAGTGCCGAAATCGGGGTCGGTGTAGATCTTGGTGACCACACCGCGGGCGTTCAGATCATCGACGGCGGCATCGATGTCGGCCACCGCGAAATTCAGAACGGTGTACGTCGCCGGAACATGGTCCGGCTTGTCGTACACGAGGATCGAGCCGCCCTGCGGCAGGCCGATCTCGAGGAAGCCCATCGGGTTGTTCGAGACCGGCATGCCGAGCGTCTCGCCGTAGAACGTGCGGGCGGCGTCGAGATCATCGACGCTGAAGCCGCTGAAGACCTGCTCCGGGGTGAATGCGCTCATGAGCCAATGGTGCGCTCGCAGACGGCCCATTTCCACCGCATCTGCGGCCGGTGCGCGCCGGCATCCCGACGTCAGCCCCGATCCACCGCAAGCCGGTCGACACGCGTCTTCCTCAGGCTCGCCGCCGTCGCCACCGCGATCGTTCCCGCGATGAACAGCAGCGACAGCCAGATCGGGATCTCGGGGATCACCGTGATCGGCTCGCCGCCGTTGATGAACGGCAGCTCGTTCTTGTGCAGCGCGTGGATGAGCAGCTTCACGCCGATGAACGTGAGGATCACCGCCAGTCCCTGGGCGAGATATACGAGCCGCTCGAGCAGGCCGCCGATCAGGAAGAAGAGCTGGCGCAGCCCCATCAGCGCGAACACGTTGGCGGTGAAGACGAGGTACGCCTCCTCGGTCAGCCCGTAGATCGCGGGGATCGAGTCGACGGCGAAGATGAGGTCGACGAAGCCGATGGCGACGATCGTCAGCAGCATCGGCGTCACCCAGCGGCGGCCGTCCTTCCGCACGGTCAGCTTGTCATCGTGGTACTCATCCGTCACCGGCAGGTGCCGGCGGACGAAGCGCATGAACCTGCCGTCGACGACGTTCGAGTCGCCGTGCGAGAACGCCTGCTGGTAGGCGAGAACCAGCAGCAGGGCTCCGAACAGGTAGAAGACCCAGGTGAAGTTCTCGATCAGCGCCGCACCGACGGCGATGAAGACGCCACGCAGGATGAGCGCGATGACGATGCCGATCATCAGCACCTTCTGCTGGTAGATCTTCGGCACGGCGAAGCTCGACATCACGATGAGGAACACGAAGAGGTTGTCGACCGACAGTGCTTTCTCGGTCAGGTAGCCCGCGAAATACTCACCGCCGAACGTCCAGCCGGAGACCACACCGACGCCGACGCCGAACACCAGCGCCAGAGCGATGTAGAACGCCGACCAGCGCGCCGATTCCGCGATCGTCGGCTCGTGCGGCGTGCGCACATGCGTGAAGAACTCGTAGACGAAGAAGGCGACGGTCACCGCGACCGTGATCATCCAGACGAGAGGGGTGACTTCCAAGGGGGCTCCTGACCTGAGGCGGACGAATCGACGCCAAGGTCTTCTCCATCCCCGAATCGGGAACCGGTGGACCGGGATGCGACGTGCATCCGTGGTGACGAGCCACCGCGCAGGAGTACTCCCCTTGTGGCGATAAGTGTACCCGCCGTCGCAATGCATCTTGAATGCCCTCCTCGCCCCCTGCGATCCTCGCCTGCGAGACGACGAAGTTCGAGAAGAGGAGTGTCAATGGAGATCTCACGACGCGGATTCCTGGTGGCGGGCGCAGCCTTCGGCAGTGCCGCGCTGATCGCAGGCGGTGCGCAGCCGGCCCTGGCATCCGCTCTGCGCCCCGCGGGTGCGCTCGACCCGGCGGATGTCGAAGCGCGTGCTCTCGCGCTGTCGCCGCCGGTCTTCCTGCTCGAGACGCGGGTGCCGCGGCAGTTCTCCACGGGCAAGGGAAGCACGATCTCGATCAGCCCCGAGCGCGGCAAGGTCGGCGCCCACAGCCTGAAGTGGGAGCACGCCGCCCGAGGAGTGCTGACCATCAAGGAGCCCCTGCGCTACCAGGCCAGCCGCTACACCGCAGGCATGGACCAGGCGCTGATGGGCACCGTCGACACCTTCTCTATGTGGGTGTACAACTCCGAACCCACCACCGACCGTCTACGCGTCGAGTTCGGCCGCGGAGCGACCACCGACACGGTCTTCGAATTCGGTCTCGACTTCACCGGCTGGCGCACCTGCTGGGTGCGCCTCGGCTACGACACCGAGGGCACTCCGCATCACGCGATGAACCGGGTGCGCTTCGTCGCGCCGGCGCGCTCGGGCAGCCTGTACATCGACCAGGTGGTGCTCATCACCGAGATGCGCCCCGACCACCCGACCCCCGACCGCCAGGCACCGTTCGTGCAGCCCGAGATCGCCGAGGCCGACAACCGGCACTGGCTCGACCTGGTGCGCTTCGATAACGACCTCGCCGCGGCATCCCTCCCCGCAGCCGACGGCGCAGCTGATCTCGCCGGCATCCGCGCCGCGCTGCTGAAGTCCGCGACGGTCGCCGCCGACGTGACCACCGCCGGGCTCGCGAAGGCGAAGGAACAGGTCGCCGAGCTCGGCGTGCCGGCACGGGCATCGGATGCGCCTGTCGGTCCGGGCTCGTACATCAACGGCTACCAGTCAGCGATCCTCCCGGCTGAGATCCGCGCCGACGTCATGACCCTCGCCTCGGCGGTGGCGCTGCGCGCGTACGGCACCCGCATGCGTGCGATCGCCGCGGCATCGGCGAAGGCACGGACCACGGGGGCCGCCACAGCGCCGGAGTTCGACGAGCTCTACCTGCGCATGTACGCACACCTCGAAGACCAGGGCTTCGCGAAGGGCAGCGCGCAGGGCACGATCCACCACATCGGCTACCAGTACCGTGAGGCAGCCGACTCGTTCCTCGTCGCGCAGCCGCTGCTGACGGAAGCCGGGCTGTGGCGGCGCGCGATGGACAACCTCGCCTGGTTCGTGGGGCTGGGCCGGCTCACGCACGACTTCAGCGATCCGGCCGAGTACGGCGGCATCATCGACGTGCAGAACACTCTGCTCAAGCCGATGGCGATCTGCGCGGTCGGCGCCGGAACCGCCGACGAGCAGTGCCGCCTGCTGGCCGCGCTCACCCGATTCACCGAGCGCTCGCTGAGCACCTCGCCCGGGATCGAGGGAGGGCTCAAGCCCGACGGCACGATCTTCCACCACATGGGTCCGTACCCGGACTACGGCCGCGATGCGCTGGTCGGAATGGCACCTGTGGTCGCCCTGCTGCACGGCACGGCCTTCGCCCTGGGAACCCCCGCACGCGCCTCGCTGCGCCGGGCGCTGCTCACCCAGCGCCTGCACGCCAACACCACGCAGTGGCCGATCGCGCTCACCGGCCGCCACCCCGACGGCGAGCAGGGGCTCTCGCTGAACCCGTTCACGGCGCTGGCGGCCACGCCGATGCCGGGGGAGGGCGGCGCGTTCGACCCGGAGGTCGGTGCGGCGTTCCTGCGGCTGCTGCCGCCGAACCCGTCGGCCGCGCAACGCAGCCTCGCCGCCGACCTGCGCGAGGCGGGCATAGAGGCCGAGCCCGCCCCGAACGGACACTGGGCGCTGGGCTACGCCGCGTGTGGGCTGCACCGCCGCGGCGAGTGGCTGGTCGCGCTGCGCGGACACAACCGCTACCTGTGGTCGAGCGAGATCTACGCCACCGACAACCTCTACGGTCGCTACCTCGCCTACGCGTCGGTCGAGGTGCTCGCCCGAGCCGACGACAGCGGGCAGATCACGCATCCGGCCAACGGCTATGTGCACCCGGGATGGGACTGGAACCGCATCCCCGGCGCGACCACGAAGCACCTGCCGTGGGAGCTGCTGAAGGGCGACCTGAGCGGCACGATCGAGATCATGCCGCTGACGCGATCGGCGTTCGGCGGGGCCGGTTCGTTCCAGGGCGAGCACGGCGTCTTCGGGATGCACCTGATCGAGCATCCGACGTTCGACCCCACGCACACGGCGAAGGTGTCGCGATTCAGCTTCGACGATCTGATCGTCTGCCTGGGCAGCGACATCGCGAACGACGACCCGCACCACACCACCGAGACGACCCTGTTCCAGGTCGCCGTGCCGACCGCCGACGGCACCGACGACGCGGCGCAGCTCACCCGGCCCACCGGTGTCGTCGACCCCCTCGGCAACGGCTTCCATTTGCCCGCCGGGCAGCGGCTGCGCCGCATCAGTGCGGTGCAGAGCGCTCCCGACGAGAAGGACACCACGACGGCATCCGTTCCGTACGCCACGGCGCTCATCGATCACGGAGCGGCACCCCGCGGTGGGGCGTACGAGTACGCCCTGCTCGTCGGGGCGGGCGAGCAGCGCACGGCCGACTTCACCACGCGGATGAGCACCGACGACGCGCCCTACACCGTGGTGCGAAAGGATGCCGCCGCGCACATCGTGCACCATCGCGACACCGGGATCACCGGTGCGGTCGTCTTCGCCGACGTGACGGACCTCGACGCGGCGATCACCGCCGTCGACGCACCGTGCCTGCTGATGTGGCGCAGCGACGAGCAGACGCTCGCACTGTCGGTGACCGACCCCGACCTGCATCTGTACGAGGGCGACGACCCGGATCAGTTCGCCGCCGACGGCAGCTACGTCGGAGCGAACACGAGCTATTCCCGCCCGTGGCGGCGCAACACCAGCGCGCCGTCGCACATCAGCCTCACCGTGCAGGGGCGGTGGTCGTGCGACGAGGACGGCGTGACGGTGAACGCGGCCGGCGAGGCGACGACGGTCACCGTGACGTGTCGCGACGGCGCCTCGCGCGATCTCACCCTGACCGCCATCGGGTGAGATCGGGCGCGGGCCCGTCGTCGGGGATGCGGTGAACCGCGGCGAGACGCTCGGTCTGGCGTCGATGGGATACTGGCGGCACCATGACGACGACGATGCTGCTGCTCGCCGACACGCATATCCCGGCGCGGGCGAGACGACTGCCGCGCGCTGTGCTCGACGCGATCGATGCATCCGACGTCGTGGTGCACGCGGGGGACTGGGTCGACATCGCCACCCTCGACCTCATCGAGTCGCGATCCCGAGAATTCCACGGCGTCTACGGCAACAACGACGGGCCCGAGCATCGCGAGCGGCTCCCCGAGATCGCGCGCTTCACCGTCGGGAACCTGCGCTTCGCGGTCATCCATGAGACGGGCCCGGCGGGGAAGCGCGAGCAGCGCATGGATCGGGTGTTCGCCGACACTGACGTGCTGATCTTCGGGCACTCGCACATACCGTGGGACACCGTCACGCCACGCGGCCTGCGTCTGCTCAATCCCGGGTCGCCGACCGATCGGCGCCGTCAGCCGGCGTGCACGATGATGAGCGTGCGCATCGACGGGGGAGCGCTCGACGTCACGCTGATCCCGGTGAACCGCGACGAGTGAACCGCGACGGTGAGCCGCTCCCGGTGAACCGCGACGGGTGATCCGCGTCCACCGAGGCGGATCACCGAGATCGATTCTCTGAAAGCGCGGCGAACCATATCAGCGAGGGTTATTCCGTGATAATGGTCGCCCGAACTCGGCATCGCCCAATAGGCTCCAAGAGGCGGAGCTTTCTCGAGCCGCTCCGCACTCGTTTCGCGCTTCCGGGGGATGGTCACACCCGCGTCTCTCCTGCGCGGGTGTTAGGCGGACCGATGAGTGGACAAGCTCTGCTGACAATACCGGTGATCGGCGTGCGCGCCGCACAGATCCGAGCGGAAGACCCGCCGGCCCGGAGGGAAGGCGCGGTGCCGCGACTCACGTGGGTGCTGTGCGCCGCTCTGCTGCTCTGCGGGTGCATCCTCGTCTCGGCGGCGACCACGACCGACGCGGACTGGTGGCATCTCTACTTCAGCAGACTCGGCATGATGGGCGACTTCTCCAGCTTCGCGTTCAACGGAGGACTCATCGCGAGTGGAGCCATCATCGCCGGCTCGTCGTGGATGCTGCGGATCCGCCTCGCCGGCGTGCTGCCGCACTCCCGGCGCTCGCGGGTCGCCATGCGTCTGATGCCCCCGGCGATCGCCGGTCTCGGCATCAGCCTGCTCGCGATCGGCGCCTACCCGCTCTCGGTCGACCCGGTCGCGCACGAGCGGGCCACCAACGGCGCCGTGCTGTCTTTCGCCTTCCTGCTGCTCTCGCACCGTGTGCTGCTCTGGCAGCTCGATGGGGCACTGCGCCGGGCCACGATCATCAGTGCAGTCATCATGATCGTCGCGCTCGCCGCGTTGAAGGCCGAGGTCATCTCGCTCACCGTCTTCGAGGCGATCGCCTTCGCGATCATCCTCTGGTGGGTGCACCTGCTCGAGCAGATCGCGCACCGCCATGCCTTCTCAGCACCGTCGAACGCGTCGACCTGGTCGCCGCGCCGGCGACGCACCAAGACGGATGCCCTGCCCGCGGCCGTCCGGCGGCGCGCGAGCGCCGCGAAGATCCGTCAGGGGCGGTCGGAGCGCCGCGCCCGTGCGACGACGATGCCGCGCCGCGACGTCTCGAACCCCTCCAGCATCTCGCGCAGCTGCGCAACGCTCACGTCGGCGCCGAACGCGTCGGCTCCCGGCTCGAGCATGATGCCGGATGCCAGGGGGCCGGCGATCACGGGATCGAATCCCAGGTCGTCGATCAGTCGCGACACGGCATCCAGGTCGTCGGCCGAATCCCCGGCGATCGCGATGGCCTTGCGCCCAGCTGCCCCGGCGGGGCGAGCCTCGTCCTCCAGATCGTGGTACCCCATGTGCCCCAGACCTTTGACGACGCGCGCGCCCGCGAGGTGCCGCTGAACCAGCTCGCTCGTCGAGGTGCGCGGGTCGTCGAGGTCGGGCCGATCTCCGTCGGCGCCCCACCAGTAGTTCA
Source organism: Microbacterium sp. (assembly GCF_032084865.1). GTDB lineage: Bacteria > Actinomycetota > Actinomycetes > Actinomycetales > Microbacteriaceae > Microbacterium. The sequence goes on along the minus strand of NZ_DAMDLU010000045.1, from coordinate 6,991 downwards.
TGGCGTCGATGACCAGCATCCCGCGCATCTGCGCCGCCGGCAGCGTGCGGTAGCGGCCGAGCGGAAGCGCCAGCACCACGGCATCCGAGACCGTCACCAGGTCCGAGACGCTCACCGCCTCGGCTCCGATCGCCGCGATCGCGCGTGCGATGGGAGCGGGATCGCCCGCTCTCGCGACGACCACCCGGTAGCCGGCATCCACCGCGAGCGCCGCCAGCACACGCCCCAGACGGCCGGCGCCGATGATGCCGAGCGTCCGGATCGGCGAGGTGACAGTCACCCCGTCATCGTACGGCGGCCGGTCGGGCGCCGGCGCAGGCGTACTCAGTGGTCGCGCAGCATGCTGATGAGCTCGGCCTTGCGCTTGCCGGAGTATCCCTCGATGCCGAGCTCCTTCGCGCGCTTCTTCAGCTCGTCGACCGTCCAGTCGTCGTAGTCGCCCGACTTCCCTCCCCGACGTCCGACCGCCGAGCGGCCGTCGCGGGCGGCCGCGTTCGAGATGCGAGCCGCCTTCTCTTTCGATGCACCGTCATCGCGCAGCTTCTCGTACAGCTCTTCGTCCTTGAGCTCTGGCTGGTTCGGCATCGCCGCCTCCTCGGATCTTCGGACGTCGCGGTCCGCGACTGGGGACGACCCTACGCACGGCGCTGCGGGAGTCGAACGGCCTTGACACCCCGAGAGAAGCGGCCTATCCGCTCACCGCCTTGTCGGCAACCGCCCGCCGCTCAGCGCCAGGCGGCTTCGACGACACGCGGCGGATGCTCGGCCGCGTCGTACACGCGCACCCAGTGCACGTCGACGGCGATGATCTCGAATCCGGCATCCAGCGCCCGGGAATCCGGGAAGCGCTCGCAGTACACCTCGCCCAGCCGCCAGCGCTCCTCATCGTGCGTGATGCGGGCCCTGCCCTCCAGCTGCACCGATGTGTCCGCTCCGGTGACGGCCATCGCGACGTTCGGGCGCTCGCGGATGTTGCCGACCTTGCGCGAGTCGCGGGCAGCGTCGAAGATCAGCACGCCCTCGTCGGTGGCGGTGAGCCCGACATACGCGGCCTGCGGTGCGCCGTCCCGCCCGACGCTCGCCACGACGCCCGACCCGCACACGCGGACGAAGTGCGCGACGGCCGCGCGGTCCGATGCATCGATGGTCATGAATCGACGGTACGCTCCTCGCCGCCGCACGGCGAGAGGGTCTTCGATCGCCCGATCAGATGGCCCGCTCCCACAGCTCCACAGGCCCGGGCACGACGGTGAACAGCGGGTGCGCGGTAGGCGTCGACGCCCGCCACCGCACCGCATCCGTCGGACTGCGCTGGTCGAGCTTCGCGCCCAGATGCTGCCATTCCAGCATCAGCTGACCGTCGGTCACCGGGATGACGTCCACGGGCGGTCCGGGTGCGATGATCCGCCGCCGATCGAAGCGGTAGCCACGGGCATCGGCTTCATCCGCGACCGAAGACAGATACGCGCCGACCGACGCGAGCGGGTCGGCCTGCGCGCGGAACCGCTCGAGCTGCGGATGTCTGGTGTATCCCTTCGTGCGCCCCGCGAGAACCGCCTGGGCGAGCAGCGTCTCTCGCCAGCAGGCGACGAGAGCCGCCCGATCGAGATGCGCGGGGTGCAGCGACCAGATCCTCACCCGCGGCCCGGCTCCTCCGTGCTCGCGACGTCGGCGGCCCGCTCGTCATCCCGGTCGGGAGTCGGCTCGGCATCGCGGCGGCTGAGCTTCGACGGCCACCAGATCGCGCGACCGATGTCGTAGCCGAGCGCCGGCACGAGCAGCGAGCGCACCACGAACGTGTCGAGCAGCACGCCGAAGGCGACGATGAACGCCAGCTGCACGAGGAACAGGATGGGGATCACCGACAGCGCCGCGAACGTCGCGGCCAGCACGAGCCCCGCGGAGGTGATCACACCGCCGGTCACCGCCAAGCCGCGCAGGATGCCCTCGCGCGTGCCGTGCCGCTTCGATTCCTCGCGCACACGGGTCATCAGGAAGATGTTGTAGTCGATGCCCAGCGCGACGAGGAACACGAAGCCGAACAGCGGCACCGCGGGGTCGGCTCCCGGGAACCGGAAGACGCCGTTGAACAGCAGCGCGGCGACGCCCATCGCCGAGCCGAACGAGAGCACGGTGGTGAGGATCAGCAGCACGGGGGCGAGCACCGCCCGCAGCAGCAGCATGAGGATCACGAGGATCACGCCGAGGATCACCGGGATGATCAGGTTGCGGTCGTGGATCGACGCCGTGTTCGTGTCGACCGCGGTGGCCGTGACACCTCCGACCTTGGCTCCCGTCTCGTCGAGCTCGGCGCGCAGCCGGTCGACCGTCGCCTCGGCATCCGCCGAGTCGGCGGCGTCGGTGAGCGTGCCCTGCAGCAGCACGCGCCCGCCGATGACCGTGGGCTCGGGAGCGGGGGTGCCGGGAGGGCCGAACGCGGTGATGCCGTCCGCGGTGACCGGGGCGCTGCCCGACGGCGAGTCCTCGGCGGTCACGCTGACGCCGTCGATGCCGTCGTCGGCGAGCAGCACGTCGGCGGCATCCTGAAGCCGTCCCTCGTCGACGAGCACGTACGCGGGGCTGCCCGAGCCGCCGGGGAAGTGCTCGCCGAGCGCCTTCTGGCCGTCGCGCGCCTCGGAGGCGCCGAGCACGAGATCGGACTGCGGCACGCCCTTGGCATCCAGCTGCACGACCCCGACCGCGGCTATCGCGAGCACGACGGCCGTCGAGATCCAGATCAGGCGAGGGCGGGTGCGGATGCCGCGCGCGAGCCGCGGCCAGAGTCCGCTGCCCTCCAGCGGGCTCGCGTCGGCGACCCGCTGGGGCTCGTACTTCGGGCGCTGGGGCCAGAACGCCGCGCGGCCGAACAGGCCGAGCAGGGCGGGAAGCAGCGTGAGTGCGGAGAGCATCGCGAAGACGATGCCGATCGCCGCCACCGGGCCCAGCGTGCTGTTCGACTTCAGGTCGCTGAGCAGCAGGCACAGCAGGCCCGCGATGACGGTGCCGCCCGAGGCGAGGATCGGCTCGAACGAGCCGCGCCAGGCTGCCGCGACCGCCGTCCACCGGCTCTGGGTGACGTGCAGCTCCTCCCGGAAGCGCGCGACCATCAGCAGCGAGTAGTCGGTCGCGGCGCCGATGACGAGGATGAACAGGATGCCCTGCGTCTGCCCGCTGAGCAGCAGGATGCCGAATTTCGCCGCCCACCACACCACCAGCAGCGCCACGCACAGCGCGAACAGGCTCGTGCTGAGCACGACCACCGGCAGCAGCAGCGAGCGGTACACGATCACGAGGATCACGAGCACGGCCGCAAGGGCGACCAGCAGCAGGATGCCGTCGATGCCGGCGAATCCGGCGACGAGGTCGGCCGTGAAGCCGGCGGGCCCGGTGATGTAGACCTTCACGCCGTCGGGCACGCTCTCACGCAGGTCGGATGAGAGGGCGGTGGACACGTCGCCGATGTCGGCGTTGGTGTCGATCGGCACGAACGCCTGGGCGGCGAGAGCGTCGTCGGAGACGATCACGGGGGAAGAGCCGTCCTTCACACCCTCGGCGGTCGTGGCATCCTCGAGGGCGGACGTCAGCTCGCCCTTCAGCGCGTCGTCGATCTCGGCGTCGGAGGTGAAGACGACCACCGCCGGGATCGAGTCGGAGCCGAGGAAGTCGTCGAGGGCGCGCTGCACCTCGGTCGCGTCGGCCGAGTCGGGCAGGTAGGTCGTGCGGTCGTTCGAGGAGACCTCGTCGATCTTGCCGAACAGGGGGCCGCCGAGACCGGCTCCGGTGAGCCAGAGCAGGATCAGTGCGGCCGAGATCAGGACACGCCACACAGTCCGCGGCTTCTTCTGCTGCTCTGTGCGGAGCTGTGCTCGCGTCGTCATTGGTGTCCTCTCGTCAGCACAACGGTACCGGCCCGAACAGAGGTCGGCGGAGGACTTGACAGGCCTAGCATGAAGGCATGCAGAGAACACTCGTCATCGCGGCATCCGCTCCGGTGCCGAGAGGCAATCACGTGGAGATCGCGCAGGCCGCCGACGGGGCGGTGATCGCCGTGCGCGACCTTGACCGGGGCATCCAGTACGAGGTGCGAGACACGACGCGCGAACAGCTCGATATCTGGCGCGCGGTCGTGCGCGACTGCCGCGTGACCGAGACGGCGCGTGAGCCGCGCACTGTGCTCGTCGTCGGCTTCTCGGACGCGGTGTCGGCGGCCGAGGAGGCCCTCAGCGAAGCGGATGCCGCAGCCGCTGCGGCCAAGGCGGAATCCGATCGCTGGGGTGGCGCCGACCGGCCGCCGGCCGAGGTGCCCGAGCGGTTCTGGTGACCCGCACCCGGACGTGCGCCGCGGACTGACGGTCAGCGGAAGTCCCGCGAGCGGTGCGCGAGCCCGGTGCGCAGGTCTTCGAACGCGTCGGCGAGCACGTTCGTGACGCCCTCCGGGGAGCGCTCGAGAAGCCCCCGCACGATGAGCGCGGGGGAGTCGCGAGCCACCCGGCGATAGCGGGCCCAGACGCCCGTCGTGCAGATCACGTTCACCAGCCCGTGCTCGTCCTCCAGATTCAGGAAGGTGACTCCGCTGGCGGTCGCCGGACGCTGCCGGTGCGTGACCACTCCGGCGACCTCGATGCGCCGCCCCGTCTCATGGGTGCGCAGCCCGGCGGAGGTCAGCACGCCCCGCTCGTCGAGCGAGGTTCGCAGGTGCGACATCGGGTGATCGTCGATCGATACGCCGGTCGCCCACAGGTCGGCCGCCAGGCGCTCGTACCCGGTCTGATCGGAGAACAGCGGGGGCTGCACCGAGAGCGCCGTGCCGGGCAGGAAGCGCGCCCGGTCTTCAGCGGCGGCGCCCGCGAGCCAGATGGCCTCGCGTCTGCTCAGCCCCAGGCACTCGACGGCCCCGGCCGTGGCCAGTGCCTCGATCTGCGCCGTGGTGGGGTCGGTGCGCCGCACCAGATCGTGCAGGTCGCGGAACGGCCCGTGATCGTCTCGTGTCGCGACGATCCGCTCGGCGAGCTTCACGCCGATGCCGCGCACCCCCGACAGTCCGAGCCGCACGGCGAAGCGGCCGTCGCGGCGGTGCGCAGCCGATTCGTCCGGGGCGGAGCTGTCGAACCGCAGAGGCGTCGGCTGGTCGAACGCCGCACAGGATGACCTGCCGGTCGGGCCGGCATCCGGGCCTGCCCCGGAATCGGGCGGGTCGACCGGCTCCAGCCCGTCCATCACCCCGGACGCGTGCAGGTCGGGCCGGCGGACCTGCACGCCATGATGGCGGGCATCCGCGGTGAGGGATGCCGCCGAGTAGAACCCCATCGGCTGCGCCCGCAGCAGCCCGGCCAGGAACGCCGCCGGATAGTGCAGCTTGATCCACGAGCTGGCGTAGACGAGCAGCGCGAACGACAGCGAATGCGACTCGGCGAAGCCGAAGTTCGAGAACGCCTGGATCTGCGCGTAGATGCGATCCGAGACCTCCGTGCTCAGTCCGCGCCGGCTCATCCCGGCGTACAGCTTCACCCTGACCTTCTCGATCTTCTCCAGACCCCGCTTCGAGCCCATCGCCCGGCGCAGCAGATCCGCCTCGTCGGCGGTGCAGTCGCCGATCGCGGTGGCCATCTGGATCAGCTGCTCCTGGAAGATGGGCACGCCCAGCGTGCGCTTCAGGATCGGCTCCAGGTCGCGGTGCGGGTAGGGGATGTCGAGGCGCACCGGCTGCTCGCCACGGCGCAGCCGCTCGCGGTTCTCGGCATCCACCCTGTCCTTCTCGATCTTGCGACGCACGAACGGGTGCACCGCCCCGCCCTGGATGGGGCCGGGGCGGATGAGTGCGATCTGGATGGCGAGATCGTAGAAGCAGCGTGGCTGCAGCCGGGGCAGCAGACCCATCTGCGCCCGCGACTCGACCTGGAACACCCCGATCGAATCGGCCCGGCAGAGCATGTCGTAGACCCCCGGCTCCTCTTTGGGGATCGTCTCGAGCGTCCAGCGCTCGCCGGTAGACGCCCGGATGAGGTCGAAGCAGTGCTGGAGAGCTGCGAGCATCCCGAGTCCCAGCAGGTCGAACTTCACCAGGCCCATCGATGCCGCGTCGTCCTTGTCCCACTGGATCACCGTGCGCTTCTCCATGCGGGCGTGCTCGACCGGCACCACCTCGCCCACCGGACGGTCGGTGAGCACCATCCCGCCGGAGTGGATGCCGAGATGCCGCGGCGCTCGCAGCAGGTCGTCGGCATAGCCCAGCACGTCGTCGGGGATGTCGTGGCCCTCCACCGGCTGCAGCCCCGAGCTCCACCCGTCGACCTGCTTCGACCAGGCATCCTGCTGGCCCGGCGAGTACCCCAGCGCCCGCGCCATGTCGCGCACGGCGTTCTTCGGCCGGTACTGGATCACGTTCGCGACCTGGGCGGCGCGCTCGCGGCCGTAGGTCTCGTACACCCACTGGATGATCTCCTCGCGGCGGTCGGAGTCGAAGTCCACGTCGATGTCGGGCTCCTCGGTGCGGGTGGTGGCGAGGAAGCGCTCGAACGGCAGCCCGTACAGGATCGGATCGACCGCGGTGATGCCCAGCAGATAGCAGACCGCGCTCGCCGCGGCCGACCCCCGCCCCTGGCAGAGGATGCCCCGGCGCCTGGCCTCCTGCACGATGCCGTGCACGATGAGGAAGTACCCCGGGAAGTCCTTTTCGTCGATGACGTCGAGCTCGCGTTCGATCCTGGCCCGCCCCGCCGCGTCGAGACGCGGGTACCGCTCGGGCACCGCCTGCCAGACGAGGTGGCGCAGCCAGGTCATCGGCGTGTGCCCCTCGGGCACCTCCTGCTTCGGCAGTGCAGGGCGGGCGGATCGCAGCGGGAAGGCGCACTCGGAGGCCAGCCGCAGCCCGTGCTCGATCGCCCCCGGATAGCGGCGGAACCGGGCGGCCATCTCGGCGCCGCTGCGCAGATGCGCCCCACCGTGCGCGGGCAGCCACCCGTCGAGGTCGTCCATGCTGCGCACCGCACGC
>NZ_DAMDLU010000044.1:0-19874 GCF_032084865.1 Microbacterium sp. | reverse complement strand
GAAGCCGCCGCCGCCCCCTCCGCCTCCGAAGAAGCCGCCGCCGCCGCTGCCGCCGCCGGAGCTCCAACCGCCTCCCCCTCCCGAGCCCCAGCCGCCGCCCCAGCCACCGCCGTGGTGACCGCCGGTGGCCTGGCCGATGAGGATGCCGCCGAGGAGGGCGCCGAGCGTGTCGCCGCCCCCACTGCCGCCGCCGCTGAAACCCGAGTAGTCGTTCTGGGCGATCCGGATGGCCTCGGATGCCAGGGCATCCGCCCGCTGCGCGAGCGCGAGCGCCTGGACCGGGTCGACCTGCGCGGTCGATCGCGCCTGGTCGAGCGTCGCCTGCGCCTCGGCGAGCCTGGTGCGCGCGGTCGACGAGATCGATCCGCGCCGATTGAGGATGAAGCTCTCCGCGGTGGAGATCTGCACCTCTGCCCGCCGCATCGCATCGCCGAGCATGTTCACAGCGCGCGCGATCCGGGCCTGCTCGTCGCGGCCCTGCTCGATCACCGCGTCGATCGACGTGTTGGCCGCCTCCAGCACCCGCAGCGCGTCGAGAGGTTCGCGGCCGGATGTCGCGAGCATCGCCTGCGCGCGCTGGATGCCCTGCAGGGTGCCGGTCACGGCCTGAGCGATGCCGCCCTGGGAATCGGGCAGGGAACGAGCGGTCTGCACGTCGGCGTTCAGCTCGGAGATCAGCGCCACAGCCCGGTCGTCCGCCGCCCGCAGGTCATTCTGCAGCTTCTCGATCGCGTCCTCGAGCTGGGTGGCCTGCTGCACGGCGGCCTCGGCCGCACGAATGGCGACTGCGGCATCACCTGTCTCGCCGGCCGCGATCAACGCGTCGGCCTCGTGGATGCGCTCGTCGGTGAATGCCATCCGAGAGCGGGCTTCGGCCGTGTTGCCGACGACGGGCGAGATCGCCGAGGTCGCATAGACCGCGGCGAGATCGGCGAGGATCCGATCGGCGCGCTCGATCTCAGCGCCCGCCGCAGCACGCAGACGGCGCACGTTCTCGAGCGCGGCCGGGGCGTTCTGCTCGAGCTCGCGCAGCTCGTCGAACTCGGCCTTGCGCGCCTCGAGCACCTGCGTCGAGTCCGAGCACAGCTGCAGGATGCGCTGGTTCCACTCGATCCGCTGCTCGTCGGTGTCGGGGATCTCATCGTCCAGCTTCTGCTGCAGCGAGAACGCCTCGTCGAGGTTGGTGCGCGATGTCTGCAGGGCGAGCACGAAGGGTCCGATCACCTCGTCGCCGAACTGTGCGCGGGCGTACTCGATCTCCTGCTCGCTGGTGCGCACCAGGTCGTCGGTGCGGACCAGCGCGATGCTGGCCTGCCTGCCGAGCTCGGCCAGCTGCGCCTGCCGCTCGGCCTTCTCTGCCGCGCGCCTGCGAGCGCGGCGCACGAGCAGCAGGATCACGACGATCACGGCGATGGTCACCACGACGATCCCGACGATGACCGCGGTGCGAGCGGAGCGCTGCGGCGCGAGCACGAAGATGTCGTATGCCTCATCGGCGCCCGCGACCACCGCACCGCTGAAGTCGCTGTTCGACAGATCCGGTCGCATGGCGGCGAGGATCTCGTCGCGCTGCTCGACGCTCATCCGCCCCGCGTCGGGGCGATACATCGTGTAGTTGCGGCCCTCGGTCGCGACCGAGATGAGGTACTGGGTGTCGCTGAAGCCGTTGCCCTGCGCCGTGCGGGTCGTCCACTCCGCGGGATCCTCCGGGGAGGTGTACTGCGGAACCATCACGAAGAAGAGGTCGATACCCGCCTCTTCGCGCAGCCTGTCGAGCGTCGCCTGCGCGTCGGCTCGATCGGAGGCGGAGACGACGCCGCTGCGATCGGTGATCTGCCCGTCGAGCTCGCCGGGGTCGGTCGCGGATGCCGTGCTCAGCGACAGCGCCCCCAGCAGAACACCGAGCAGGATCGCGGCCGCAGTCCGCCACCGATTCCTCATTGCGGTCCCTCCAACCGGCAGGCGTGCACCATGGCACGAGTCTATGCACTGGGTCCGACCGGCGACAGCACCCACGGCGGGTTCGCCGTTCGCCGTCAGCGCAGACGCATACGCTGGAAGGCATGGACGACATGTACGGCTCCGACGTGCTCGCCGACGGCTGGCGTCAGCGCGGTTTCGCCAAGACGACCGAGGTCGCCGCCGACAAGGATCTCGTCGTCGAGGTGGCGCAGGACGGCTACTGCGGCGCGGTCACCCGCATCGAGGCGGGGATGGTCGAGCTCGAGGACTGGAAGGGCCGCCGGCGCAGCTTCCCGCTCGGCGGCGGATTCATGATCGACGGCAGACCGGTGAAGCTCGTCGCACCCGTGGCGAAGAGATCGGGGCCCCGCCGCACGGCATCCGGGTCCTTCGCCGTCACCGACGACCGGGCCAAGGTGGCACTGCCCAGCCGCATCCTCGTCGAGGGACGTCACGACGCCGAGCTGGTCGAGAAGGTCTGGGGAGCGGATCTGCGCGTGGAGGGCGTCGTCGTCGAGTATCTGAAGGGTCTCGATCTTCTCGACGAGCTGCTCGCGGCCTCGCCGCCGTCCGCCACACGACGCTACGGCGTGCTGGTCGACCATCTGGTGCCCGGCTCGAAGGAGACGCGCATCGTCGAGCAGATCATGCACGGCCCGCACGGCCGGCATCTGAAGATCGTGGGGCACCCGTACATCGACGTGTGGCAGTGCGTGACACCGGTGGCGATGGGCATCCGGGCATGGCCCGAGATCCCGCGCGGCACCGACTGGAAGACGGGCATCTGCCGCGCCTTCGGCTGGCCCGCGGACGACCAGACCGACATCGCGCACGCCTGGAAGCGGATCCTCTCGCGCGTCACCACCTACCGCGACCTCGAGCCGGCGCTGCTCGGCCGGGTCGAGGAGCTGATCGACTTCGTCACGGCGCCGGCGCCGTGACCGGCCGCTCGCGGGGCATCCCGATGGGGGAGGGCGCGGTGCCCCGGTACCCTGGAGGGATGCCTGAACCACGCACCTTCCGCGATGAGCCCGTCTCGTTCGTGCGCCGCAGCGGCCGCATGTCCGAGGCGCAGGAGCGGGCGTTCGAGCAGCACGCGCCGTTCTATCTGCTCGACGTCCCTCGCGATGTGGCCTTCACCTCGGTGCACCCGGAGGCGCGGCTCGATGTGGCGGCCGAGTACGGGCGCGAGGCGCCGTTGATCGTCGAGATCGGCTCCGGTCAGGGCCACGCCATCGTCGCGGCCGCGTCCGCGGCGCCCGACACCGACTTCCTGGCGGTCGAGGTCTTCAGGGCTGGGCTGGCGCGCACCATGCTCGACGCGGCAGCCGCCGACGTTCGAAACCTGCGCCTGATCGAGGCGAACGCTCCGGAGGTGCTCTCGACATACCTGCCCGAGGGGTCGGCATCCGAGGTGTGGATCTTCTTCTCCGACCCCTGGCACAAGAAGCGCCACACGAAGCGGCGACTCATCCGCCCCGGGTTCCCGGCGACCGCCGCGCGCGCGATCGCCGCGGGGGGAGTGCTGCGTCTGGCGACCGACTGGGAGGACTACGCGCTGCAGATGCGCGAGGTGCTCGACGAGGCGCCCGAGTTCGAGCGGGCCTTCGACGGCGAGTGGGCCGAGCGCTTCGACGGGCGCGTCATGACGGCCTTCGAGCGCAAGGGCATCGCCAAGGGACGCGAGATCCGCGACCTCACCTACCGTCGGGCGCCACGGGTGTGACGAAGTCCGCCTGGCACAGCATCCCTCCGGCGGCGCTGGTGTGCGCTGCTGCTCCCGCGTTCTTCGTGCTCGGCTGGACCTGGATCGGCTGGCTGCTGCTCGGGGCCGGGGTCGGGATCGCGGCGCTGATCGAACGGCGCTCAGTGACCTCTGCGGAGCCGTCGCTGACCCGTGATCTGTCGCTGATCGGGATCGGCATGCTCATCGTGCACGCGATCTCGCTCGAGGCTCAGCTCGACGACCTGTCGATGCTGCGCTTCACGCTCGCGCTCGGGGGAGCGGTGCTCGTGCCGTATCTCGTGTCGCGGTTCGTGTTCCGCGATCGGGCGATCGTCTTTCCCTGGCGCGCGCGCACGCGCTGGACGCGGTGGCAGTGGGGCTGGCTGGTCGCGGTGCTCGTGCTCGGCTGGCTGATCCTGCCGTATTACTTCATCACCAGCGGTGTGTACCAGAACTGGCCGGTCGTCGACACGCCCGACCTCATCGCCCGGTTGTTCGTCGGCGTCGGCGCGGTCGGCATCTGGGACGAGCTGTTCTTCATCTGCACCGTCTTCGCCCTGCTGCGCCGGCACATGTCGGCTCTGAGCGCGAACCTGCTGCAGATGGTCGTGTTCGTATCGTTCCTCTGGGAGCTCGGCTACCGGGAATGGGGACCGGTGCTGACGATCCCGTTCGCACTGCTGCAGGGCTGGATCTTCCTGCGCACGCACTCGCTCGCCTACGTGGTCACCGTGCACCTGCTCTTCGACGCCGTCGTGTTCGCCGTGCTCGTGCACGCGCACAACCCTGGCCTGCTGCCGTTCTTCCTCGTCTGAGGCATTCCCGGCGGGCAGACGGGCCGGAGCGGGGAGCCAGGTGCCGGGTACGGCGGGCGCATGGCCGGCATCCGGCTCCCGGCCAGCGGCGGCGGAGGGTCACCTCGCCCGAGGCGAGGAAGCGGGATGCGGGGAATTGTCCGGCAGCGCCCGGCGGAGGAGAATCGAGCGATGCGGATCGCAGGTCTCGTGCTCGCCGTGCTCGCCGGCGCCCTTCACGTCTACATCTTCGTGCTGGAATCCCTTCGGTGGACGCAGCCGGCCACACGACGGATCTTCGGGGTGCGAAGCGCGGCCGAGGCCGAGACGATGCGCGCTCTCGCGTTCAATCAGGGCTTCTACAACCTGTTCCTCGCCATCGCGACGTTCCTCGGGGTGGTTCTCGTCATCCTGGGTGGGTACACGGCAGGCATGACGCTCGTGCTCGCCGGCACGGCGATGATGCTCGCCGCGGCCCTGGTGCTCGTCCTCTCGGACCGCACGAAGCTGCGGGCCGCGGCGACGCAGGGCACGGTGCCGCTGCTCGTCGTGATCGCGCTGACCATCTCGATGCTCTGAGCAGCGGGCATGGGGACGTCGCGCGCGTGCATTCCACGGAGCCCGCAACTGGTAGGCTCGACCGGTACGCCTCCGTAGCTCAGCGGATAGAGCGCCGGTTTCCGGTACCGTAGGTCGCAGGTTCGATTCCTGTCGGGGGCACGCATCAGAGAAGACCGCTCACCGGGCGGTCTTCTCTCGTCTTCGGCAGCGGGATCCTCGAGAGGGGCGCGGCGATGACGAGAAGGTACAAGGTCGGAGAGCACGTCAGCTGGAACTCCGAGGCGGGGCGCGTGCGCGGGCGCATCACGAAGGTGCACACGTCCGATTTCGAGTTCATGGGCCGCACGCGACGCGCCAGCGACGATGACCCGCAGTACGAGATCAAGAGCGACAAGACCGACCACGTCGCGGCGCACAAGGGAACCGCACTGACGCTGCTCGACGACTGAGCGATGATCCTCACCGTCGGTCATTCCACCCACCCTCTGGACGAGTTCACCGAGCTGCTGAGCGCAGCCGAGGTGGGCGCGCTGATCGATGTGCGCCGGCTGCCGGGCTCGAACCGATACCCGTGGTTCAACGCCGACGCTCTCGCTGCGTCGATGCCCGAGCACGACATCCGGTACCTGCGCATCGAACAGCTCGGCGGACGCCGGAACCTGCAGCGTCAGATCCCGGATGAGGTCAACGGGATGTGGCGCAACCGCAGCTTTCACAACTATGCCGACTACGCGTTGGGCGCCGACTTCGCCGACGGGATAGAGCAGCTGCTGGCCGTCGCCGACAGCATCGACGGGCGGGCCGCGGTGATGTGCTCGGAGGCGGTCTGGTGGCGCTGCCACCGGCGGATCATCGCCGACCACCTGCTGGCGCGCGACCTCGCGGTCGGTCACCTGATGCCCGACGGCCGGGTGGCGCAGGCGTCGCTCACGCCGGGAGCCGTGATCAGAAGCCGCGCGGTCGAGTACCCGTCGGCCGATTGATTCCGCGGCTGACTGACTACTTGGCGGGCTCCGGCTTCGCCTCGTCGGCCGCGGTCACCGGCGCCGTGCGGAAGCGCTCCAGCGCCGCCGAGACCTTCTCAGCGAGGTAGGCGTGGCCGGCATCCGACGGATGCCTGCGCCCGGCGCCCACGTCGATCAGCTGCAGGTAGTTCGCCTCGGTGATCCAGTCCTCCTGCACGGGCGAGATGTACCACCAGCCGCGCGCCGCGGCGAGGTCGGCGAGGTCGCGGTCGATGCGTGCCGTCGACGCACCGACCGGCAGCTCGTGCGGCGCCGGCCCCAGGATGACGATGGGCACCCCGGGGTATCTGGCGACCATGGCATCCCACACCGCATTCACGGCGGCGGGGTACGCCGCCGTATCCGACAGGCGATCGTTGATCGACCCCTGCAGGATGATCAGGTCCGGATCGATCCATGACTCCAGCTCGCTGACCCGGGTGAGGAAGTCCGGTCCGTCGAGTCCAGGGCGCTGATACCCGCTGCCACGCACCCCGCGCACGACCGTGTCGCCCGGGATGAGCCGGGCGAGACGATAGGCGTAGCCGTCTGTGGGCACGGTCGCCGCAGAACCGTAGGTCCACGAGTCGCCGAAGACGAGCACCTCAGGATCGTCCGGGAGCGTGAGCGCCACGGGGGAGATGCCGTGCTCCGCCGCGGCGACCGGAGCGGTCTCCGCCGGCGGAGACCAGGGACGGGTGATGCCCAGGGTGACGGCGAGCACCACCGCGAGGGCGCCGCCGATCGCGAGGGCCGTGCGTCGCCGTCGGGTCGGCGGGTGCAGGGTCATGAGAAGAGCGTAAGCGACGGATGCTGCTACTTCGACGTTCCCTGCGTGACCGACCCCTGCAGCTGACGCTGGAAGAAGATGTACACCAGCAGCACTGGGGCGATCGTGATGATCACCGCGGCGAACAGCGCCCCGAAGTCCACCGCGTAGCCGGCGGCGGACGCGAACGCGGCCATGCCCTGGGAGAGCACGTACTTCGCCTGGTCGGTGTTCAGCGCGACCGGCAGCAGGAACTGGTTCCACAGCCCGAGGAAGTTCAGGATCGCCACCGCGGCGAGGCCCGGCTTGGCCATCGGCAGCATCACCTGGAAGAACGTGCGCCACTCGCTGGCGCCGTCGACGTAGGCCGCCTCCTGGATCTCGTACGGCAGCGACTTGAAGAACGAGAACAGGAAGAACACCGTGAACGGCAGTGCGAAGGCGACGTAGGTGAGGATCAGCCCGGGCAGGCTGTTGAGCAGTCCCATGCCCTGCAGGATGAAGAACAGCGGCACGATCGCGAGGAACACCGGGAAGGTGAGCCCGGCCAGCATCAGGTAGTAGATGACGCGGCTGCCGGGAACCGAGAATCGGGCCAGCACGTACGCGCACATCGCGCCCAGCAGCATCACCAGGATGAGTGCCGAGCCTACGACGATGACCGTGTTCAGGAACATCTGCCCGAAGTTGTACTTGCTCCACGCCGACACGTAGTTGTCGAAGTTCCACTCTGCGGGCAGGCCGAACGGCGAGGCGAAGATCTCCTTCGTCGCCTTGAACGAGCTCAGCAGCGTCCACAGCATGGGCAGGATCACCACGATCGCCCAGATGGAGAGCACCACGTGCGAGACGGCGCCGACGACGCGGTCCCCGGAGGTCATGCGGGGCTTGCGATCCACGCCGCCCTCGCGTCGCGCGCGTGCGGGGTCGACTGCGATCAATGTCCGGGTCTGCTGGCTCATGATCGGCCTCCGTCGTCGTCCTTGCCGCCGGTGAGGCGGTTCACGAGGAACACTGCCGCGGCGAAGATGAGTGTGATCACGGCGAGCACCACGCCCATGGCGCTGGCGAGGCCGAACTGGCCCTTCTCGAAAGCCGTGCGGAACAGGTACTGGCTCATCACCAGAGTGCTGTTGCCGGGGCCGCCGGTCGCGTTCAGCGCGACCATGTACACGTAGGCGTCCAGGGCCATGATGCCGAGGTAGATGTACGCCGTCTGCACGTTGTCGCGGATGAGCGGCAGCGTGATCGACACCGTCGTGCGGAATCGGCCCGCGCCGTCGATGCGCGCCGCCTCGTAGATCTCGGCGGGCACCCCCTTGATCGCGGCGATGAACAGCACCATGTAGAAGCCGATCATGCCCCAGGCCATGACGAAGATGGATGCGCCCATCGCGGTGCGCTCGTCGCCGAGCCAGGCGAAGTCGTTCATGTCGATGCCGACCGCGCCGAGCAGGCCGTTCAGCAGGCCGCTGGGCGTGTAGATCATGCTCCACAGGATGCCGATGACGATCGCCGGGATGACGTAGGGGAAGAACGACACCACACGGTAGAAGCTCGAGGCGCGCAGCCCGCGCACCTGGCCGCTGCTGGGTCCGCCGATGGTGATCATGCTCGCGAAGACGAGCGCGATCGTGAGGGTGATCAGCGGCAGCACGATGGCGAGCAGGATGTTGTTGCCCATCGCCTGCATGAAGGTCGCGTCGTTGAAGAGCTTCACGAAGTTCTTCACGCCGATGAAGTCCATCTCGGCGGTGAAACCCGTCCAGTTGGTCATCGAGTAGTACACGGCCTGCACGAACGGCGAGATCACGAAGATCACGAACACCGCGACCGGCAGGCCGAGGAACACCAGCAGGAAGGTGACGTAGTCGAAGGTCAGCGGGCGCCGCCCGAGGCGGGGCGGCTTGCGCCGCCCCGCCCGGGCTGCCGTCACCGCGACGGTGTCCAGCGCCGCGTCGACACCGGGAGCAGTGGTCACTTGATCTCGATCTTCTTGACGGAGTCGTCTTCCCGGACCTTGTCGACCAGCGCCTGCAGCTGCTTGGTGAGCGTGGCGACATCCATCTTGCCGTCGAGGAACGAGTTCCAGATCGGCAGCTGGTCGCTGTTCATGCCGTACAGGTTCGTCGACTTGATTGTGAAGACGTTGCCGTCGGCGGCGTCGATGATCTCAGACTGCGAGACCAGGGCCGTGGAGCCGAAGCCGTCGGCCGGGACGGTGTCCTTGACGACGGTCGGAGCCAGCTTGCTCTTCGCGAAGGCGGTCGCCGCCTCCTTCGACAGCATGGTGCGCAGCAGCTCCTTGCCGCCCTCGGGGTTCTTCGCCTTCGAGGGCACGATGAACGGCTCGCCGGCCTCCACGCGCGCGGTGCCCGCGGGCGTGGTCTGGTTGCCGTCCAGGGGCAGCTCGGAGATGCCCTTCATCTTGAAGCCGTCCGCGGTCTGGTCCTTCATCTCGTTCTCGATCCACGAGCCGGACGGGTACAGCAGAGCCTCCTGGCTGTTGCTCCACTGCGCCTGGGCCTCGGTGAACTGCGTGCCCGAGCCGCCCGGCTTGACGTAGCCGGCCTGGATCAGCTCGTAGAAGATGTTCAGGATGTCCTGCAGCACGGGGTGCGACCAGGCGTCCTCGGCGAGGTTCTCCAGCGGCAGGCGCACATCGTCGCCGGCCTGCACGACGGCCGAGTCGATGACCATCGTCTGGTAGTAGGTCGCCGCCTCCTTGCCCCACAGGAACAGGTACTTGCCCTGCTCCTTGGCCTTCGCGCCGAGGTCCTTGAGATCCTGCCAGCTCGTCGGTGCCGACCAGCCGTTCTCCTCGAACAGGCTCGAGGAGTACCAGATTCCGTAGACGGTCAGCACGTAGTTGAGCGCGACGAACTTGCCGTCGAACGTACCCGGGTCCTTCACTCCCGAGAACACCGTGTCGGCGATCTTCTCGCCGTCGCTGTTGTTCGCGTCGAGCACGTCGTCGAGCTCCTCGAGCTGATCGAGGATGGTGTTCCAGCCGATCGAGTTCGCGCCCGAGTTGTCGATGAGGTCCGGCGGGTTGCCGCCGACGAACCGCGGCTGCAGCTCGGTGGCGATCTTGGTCGACGGAGAGACCTTGACGCTGACGCCGTCGAGTCCCTTGCTCTTCTCCATCAGCTTCGCCGAGTTCTCGACGTAGTCGATCCCGTAGCCGCCGTTGAAGATCACCGCGTCGACCTTCGAGTTCGCTGCGACGCCGAACGGGTTGTCGGCGGTGACCTCGCCGGCCGGTGCCTTGTCGCCGCCGCCACCGCCGGGGGCGGCGCAGGAGGCGAGGGTGGCGCTGAACGGCACCAGCAGCGCTGCGGCTGCCGCACCTCGCAGCAGGTTGCGACGGCTGATGGATGCGTCTTTGATGTCCATCTCATTACCTTCCGTTATGGGTGTGAATCGGTATTCGGGTGGGGGTCTACGGTGCGCTCACTGCGCGGCGGCGTCAGCCCGCTGCGTGCGCGGGGCGCGGCGGTGCGGGGCCACGGCCATGGCGCTTGCGGCCAGACGGGTGGCGGCCACACCGAACGTCTGCTGCGCGGCGAGCACGTAGAGCAGATCGAGGACGAGCAGCTGCGAGTGCTTGACGGACAGGTCATCCGGACGCAGATAGGCGGTGGGCTCCGCGGTGGCGAGCGAGATGTCGGCCAGTGTGGCGAGGGGCGAATCGATGTCGTGGGTGATCGCGACGGTGAACGCCCCTGCTGAGCGCGCCTGGGAGAGCATCTGCACCGTCTCCTCGGTGCGGCCGGTGCTCGAGATGCCGATCGCGACCGACGAGTGATCCTGCAGGACAGCGCTGGTGAGACCGTCGTGCACGTCCGACCAGCTGTGCGCGTTGACGCCGATGCGGTAGAGCCGCCCCTGGAACTCCCGAGCCATGACCCCGCTCCCGCCGACACCGTAGATGTCGACGTGACGGGCGGCGGTGATCGCGTCCGCGACGCGTAGGACCGCATCGAGATCGAGGCCCATCGCCGTGCTCTGCAGGCTCTCGACGTGCAGACCCACCAGGGTGTTCAGCACCTTCGACGGTTCGTCCGACGGACTCAGTTCGCGACCCATGTCGGCATGCCAGCTCTCGTCGGCACCGCCCCGACCGATCTCGGATGCGACGCCCACGCGGAACTGCGTGTACCCGTCGAAGCCGAGCGCACGGCAGAAGCGGGTGACCGTGGCGGCCGATGTGCCGGCGCGATCGGCGAGTTCCGTGATAGTCATCTCGACAGGAGCGGCCGGATGCTCGGCGACGACGTCGGCGATCCTGCTCATGGCGGCAGGCATGGCACGACGACGGTCTGCGATGCGCCGTGCGATCGTCAGGCCGGTTGCGATGTCGCGAGTCCGTGGCACCATTGCCTCCAGGTTCGTCGGGGGACGAGAGAGCATCTCGTCCGGGATCCCCGTTGCACTGAAAACTATTCTCATGCGACGAAAACGTCAAATGCCGCCACGTCACGAATGAATCACGAAGCGCTGCGGCCCGACTGCCTCATCCGTTTCCGGTTGGAGATACGGCGAGCCGTAGACTTGATTCCCTATGAACCCTGAAGCCCTCTCCGCCGCAGTCCTCGCCGTCCTCGAGCCGATCGCGGCCACGCTGCGCCCGGATGAGACGCTCGGCGTCGACGTCGCGGACATCGTGCTCGAGCGTCCGCGCAACCGCGACCACGGGGACTGGTCGACGAACATCGCGATGCGGCTCGCCAAGCGGCTCGGCACGAACCCCCGCGACCTCGCTCAGCGGATCGCCGACGGTCTCGCCCGTGCTGACGGGATCGAGGGTGTCGAGATCGCCGGTCCCGGATTCATCAACATCCGTCTCGAGGCCGGCGCCGCCGGCTCGCTGGCGAAGACGATCGTCGAGCGGGGCCCGGCGTACGGCACGAACGACTCGCAGGCAGGCGTCTCCGTGAACGTCGAGTTCGTCTCGGCGAACCCCGTGGGACCGCTGCACATCGGGCACACCCGCTGGGCGGCACTTGGCGACTCGATCGTCCGACTGCTGCTGGCCAGCGGAGCCGACGCGGTTCGGGAGTACTACATCAACGACGCCGGTGTGCAGATGGAGCGCTTCGCACTGTCGATCCTCGCGGCGGCCAACGGTGATCCCACGCCGGAGGGCGGGTACCCCGGCGAGTACATCGGCGAACTCGCGCAGCGCGTGCTCGCCGCGCACCCCGGGCTGCTCGCTCTTCCCGAGGCGGAGCAGCTGGTCATCGCGCGCGATCAGGCGTACGAGTATCAGCTGGCCGAGATCAAAGCATCGCTCGACGCCTTCAACGTGCCCTTCGACGTGTGGTTCTCGGAACGGACGCTGCACGCGCCCGGGCCCGAGGGCACCAGCCTCGTCGACCAGGCCGTCGACCGCCTGCGGGCGCAGGGGCACGTCTTCGACGAGGAGGGCGCCGTATGGGTGCGCACCACCGACTTCGGCGACGACAAGGACCGGGTCATCCGCCGCTCGAACGGCGAATACACGTACTTCGCCGCCGACGCCGCGTACTACCTGAACAAGAGTGATCGCGGGTTCCGCGACAAGATCTACCTGCTCGGCGCCGACCATCACGGCTACGTGCACCGCCTCAAGGCGATCGCGGGAGCGGCGGGCGAGGATCCCGAGAAGAACATCCACGTGCTCATCGGCCAGCTGGTCTCGGTGCGCGGTGCCAGGCTGTCGAAGCGCGCGGGGAACATCATCGAGATGGACGACCTGCGCGCGTGGATCGGAACCGACGCGCTGCGCTACGCACTCGAGCGCTCGCCGGCCGATTCGCCGCTCGATCTCGACCCCGATCTGCTGCAGAAGCGCACCAACGACAACCCGGTGTTCTACGTGCAGTACGCGCACGCCCGTACGCACAACGTGGCGCGCAATGCCGCGGACTCGGGCGTCGACCGCTCGGAGTTCGCTCCCGAGCTGCTGACCCACGAGACCGAGAGCGCTCTGCTCGGTGCGCTGCAGGAGTTCCCGCGTCTGGTCGCGTTCGCCGCCGAGGTGCGGGAGCCGCACCGCATCGCGCGCCACCTCGAGGAGCTCGCCGGTCTCTACCACCGCTGGTACGACAACTGCCGGGTCATCCCGAAGGGCGACGACCCGATCGAGACGGTGCACCGTACTCGTCTGTGGCTGAACGACGCCACCGGCCAGGTGCTGCGCAACGGCCTCGACCTGCTCGGAGTCTCGGCCCCAGAGAGGATGTGAACGGCATGACGAACACGACCGCCGTCAGACGTCGACCGCGCTGGCCGTGGGTCGTGCTCGTCATCGTGCTGGTGCTGGCGGCGCTCGTCGCCGCGGGTGAGTTCGTCGCGCGGGCGATCGTGCCGAACACGATCCGCTCGCTCGTGATCTCCAACCTCGATCTGCCCGCCGATCAGCAGCTCGACGTGCAGGTGCCGGGAGTGCTGCTGCCGCAGCTGATCTCGGGCACCCTCGACGAGGTGAAGCTCGCATCGGATGAGGTGACGATCGGCGGCATCACCGGCTCCGCCCGCGTCACCGCGAGCGAGGTCCCCGTCTCGGGAGGCGCGCTGGGAGCAGCGCAGGGCACCGTCTCGGTCGATCAGGGCGAGTTCGCGTCGCTGCTCGACGCGTCGCAGTTGCCCATCTCGGGCATCGAGCTGGCGGCTCCCAACGCGACTGTCGAGGCCGACCTCGAGCTCTTCGGCAGTCGGATTCCCGTCGGCCTCACCGTCACTCCGGGAGCCGACGACGGCGATCTGCTGCTGACTCCCGTCGCGATCATGCTCAACGGCACGGCGGTGGATCTGAACGCCGTCTCCGGTCTGGCCGGTGCCGCGGGAGCGGTGATCACCCAGCCCCAGCGCATCTGCATCGCCGACCGTCTTCCCGCAGGCATCACCCTCACCGGCCTGCGCATCGAGGGCAGCAGGGCAGTGGCCGACATCGCCGCCGACGGCCGCATCACGGTCGACCCTACGCTCCTCGATCCCGGCGCCTGCCCCCGCCCCTGACCCCTTTTGGGTCCCTGAGCCTTCTGCACATCTGGGTCCCTGAGCCTGTCGAAGGGCCGCCCTCTTGGTTCCCATCTTGGGTCCCTGAGCCTGTCGAAGGGCCGCCCCCTGTCGGCACAGTTATTCTGCCGCACCCACGACCCGCCGGGAGATGCTGGCGCCGCCGGTTATCCACAAGCAATCACAGACGCCCCTGCAACCGCGCGAACATGGAGTCATGCCTTGGATGTACATCCTCGAGTGCGCTGACGGCGCCTTCTATACCGGCAGCACCAACGGCGATGTCGCCGCGCGTGTCTGGGCGCACAATTTCGATGATGTGCACTCCGCTGCCTTCACCCGAAAGAGACGCCCTGTCAGGCTGGTATACGCCGAGGACTACCCGACGGTCGACGCGGCGTTCGCTCGGGAAAAGCAGGTGCAGGGCTGGAGCCGGCGCAAGAAGCTGGCGCTCATCGAAGGCCGGGTGGACGAGCTTCCTGCGCTGTCGCGGCCGGGTGCTGATGGCGACGAGCCCGATCCGTGATGCGGCTCTTCGGCAGGCTCAGGGGCCCAAGATGGTCAGGGATCGAGGTAGGGGCTCAGGGGTGAGGGGAGTGGCCCTTCGGCAGGCTCAGGGGCCCAAGAAGTCAGGCCCTTCGGCAGGCTCAGGGACCCAAAGGGGAAAGGGACCGGAGTGTGGCTCAGGGGTGCAAGATGGCGGCCCTTCGGCAGGCTCAGGGGCCCAAGATGGTCAGGGATCGAGGTATGGTTCAGGCCCTTCGGCGGGCTCAGGGACCCAAGAAGTCGGGCCCTTCGGCAGGCTCAGGGGCCCAAAGGCAGGCTCAGAGACCCGAAGTCGGGCTCAGGGACCCGAAGGAGGGCTCAGTCGGGGGTTGCGGCCTTCTGCGCCGTGCGCAGATTCGCGGTGGCGGCTCGCACGTCGTCCTCGGCTCGACGCAGCGCGAACTCCGGCAGGGTCTCGGCGCCGAAGCGCTGCGCCACGCGATCGCCCTGCTCGCGGTGCGAGATCGTGATCAGAGCGCTGGTCAGCAGGATGACCTGCGACGACAGGTTCAGCCACAGCAGCAGCGCCAGCAGCGAGGCGAACGTGGCGAGCAGCGGGTTCGCCTTCGCGCCGCCGACGAACAGCCCCGACAGCTCCTGAAGGATCAGCAGACCCACCCCGCCCAGTGCAGCCCCGCCCCAGAGCGCCCCCCGCGATGCGCGCACGCCGGAGAGCATCCGGTACACCGCGGCGATCAGCACCGCGTCCAGAGCGAACACGATCATCAGTGACAGCACGCGCACCGTCCAGAACACCGCGGGTGCGTCGTTCGCGACTCCCGCGATCCCGGCGAACCAGCCGACGATCAGCTCACCGGCGAAGGTGAGCCCCGCAGCGGCCACGAACGTGCCGCCGATGATCAGCGCGAGCAGCAGGCTGCGCAGCAGCACCAGATACCAGACGACATCCGCGGTCTCCGTTCCGGCGATCGTGCGCACGGCGTTGCGCATCGAGCCGATCGCCCCGAGTGCGGATGCGACGAGACCGATCAGCGAGATCACGCCCGCGACCGACAGGCCGCCCGGCGCGCTGATGTCGTCGAGATCGACGATGCCCTTGCTGTCACCGGTCGTGATGAGCCCGGGCACCGCCGAGTCCACCGCGGAGACGACGGCGGTCCAGGCGGCGGCATCCTGCGAGAGCCACAGTGCCGCGGCCGAGAAGCCGAGCAGCACGGCGGCGAACACGCTGAACAGCGCCCGGTACGTCACGGCATCGGCGAGCATGGGCCCGCGCCTTCCGATGTAGAGCAGCGCGGCACGCACTATGCGCAGACGCAGCAGTCGGCGGATCGCGTTCGCGGACGTCCGCGCCACCCACCCCTTCTGCTCGGGGGGTGAACCGGGGTCGGAACTCGTCGGCCTCTCCATCTGCACCACACTATTGAGTGCATCGGAATGTGAACGGGGGTTGACTCGGCGGTGTCCTAGAATCAGGGGTCGAACCCCGTGACCCGATTGGCGCTGCGTGCATTCCCCTGATTCCTCTCCCGCCCCCGGATGGCTGGTCGTCCCCGACGACGCCAACGACCTGGTCGAGGGGATCTGGCCGCTCTCCGCAGAACGCGATGCCGATGGCGCGCTGCGCCTCGCGGGCGTGGGGGTCGGCGAGCTCGTCCGCGCCTACGGCACGCCCCTGCAGGTGATCGACGAGGCCGAGGTGCGGCGCCGGGCTGCGGCGCTGCGTTCGGCCTTCGCGCGTGCCGCGGCGGCCCATGGCACGACGGCGCGCATCTACTACGCGGGCAAGGCCCTGCTGAACACCTCGATCGTGCGCTGGGTGCTCGAGGAGGGCCTGAACGTCGACGTCTGCACCGGTGGCGAGCTCGAGGTCGCTCTGGCCGGGGGAGCGGATGCCGGGCGGCTGGGCTTCCACGGCAACAACAAATCGGTCGCGGAACTCGAGCGTGCGGTGGATGCGGGTGTCGGCACGATCATCATCGACAGCGTCATCGAGATCGAGCGTCTCGCCGCGATCGTCTCGCGCACCGATGCGTCCCAGCGAGTCATGTTGCGCGTCAACAGCGGCGTGCACGCCGAGACCCACGACTTCCTCGCGACCGCGCACGAGGATCAGAAGTTCGGCTTCCCGCTCGGTCAGGCGCCCGCGGCCGTCGCGCGGATCCGCGAGGTCGACGGACTCGTCTTCGCCGGCCTGCACTGCCACATCGGCTCGCAGATTTTCGGCGTCGCCGGGTTCCGCGAGTCCGCCTCACGCCTGCTCGACCTGCACCAGGAGCTGCTCGCGGGCGGGGACATCCCGCAGCTCAACCTCGGCGGAGGGTTCGGCATCGCCTACACGCGGGTCGACGATCCGACGCCCATCGACGACCTCGCCGAGGGCATCGTCGCGGCTGTCGCCGAGGGATGCGCGGCGCGCGGCATCCCGATGCCCGCTCTCTCGTTCGAGCCGGGCAGGGCGATCGTCGGCAACGCGGGCGTGACGCTGTACGAGATCGGCACGATCAAGGACGTCGCTCTCGAGACGACCACGCGACGCTACATCAGCGTCGACGGGGGCATGAGCGACAACGCGCGTCCGGCGCTCTACGGCGCACAGTACTCCGCGCGCCTCGCCTCACGGACGGGTACGGGTGAGCCGGTGCTCGTGCGCGTCGTGGGCAAGCACTGCGAATCGGGCGACATCGTCGTCGACCACGAATATCTGCCGAGCGATGCGACTGCGGGCGACCTGCTCGCCGTCCCCGCCACCGGAGCGTACTGCGCGCCCCTGTCGAGCAACTACAACCACGTGCCCCGACCGCCTATCGTCGCGGTCTCCGGCGGCGAATCGCGCGTGATCGTGCGCGGCGAGTCGATCGCCGATCTGCTCGCACGCGACGCGGGCATCCCGCAGTGAGCCGTGGCCGTCCGCGGCCAGACCGAACATCCCGACCCGACCGTGCTGAGGAGCGCAGATGACTGACTACCGACGACTTCGCGTGGCGCTGCTGGGAGCCGGAGCCGTGGGCTCTCAGGTGGCGTCTCTGCTGCTGCGCCACGGCGACGAGCTCGCCGACCGCGCGGGAGCCCGCCTGGAGCTGGCCGGCATCGCCGTGCGCGACGTCGACGCCCCGCGCGACGTCGACCTGCCTCGTGAGCTGTTCACCACCGACGCCGAGACGCTGATCACCGGATCCGACATCGTCATCGAGCTCATGGGTGGCATCGAGCCGGCGCGCTCGCACATCCTGCTGGGCCTGGGCTCCGGTGCGGATGTCGTCACGGCCAACAAGGCGCTGCTCGCGACCCACGGACCCGAGATCTACGAAGCGGCCGAGCGTGTGGGCGCCTCGGTGTACTACGAGGCCGCCGCCGCCGGGGCGATCCCGATCATCCGGCCGCTGCGCGACTCGCTGGCCGGCGACCGCGTGGTGCGCATCATGGGCATCGTCAACGGAACGACGAACTACATCCTCGACCGCATGGACAGCGAGGGCGCCGACTTCGGTGATGTGCTCGCCGACGCGCAGCGGCTCGGCTACGCCGAAGCGGACCCCACCGCCGACGTGGAGGGCTACGACGCCGCGCAGAAGGCGGCCATCCTGGCATCCCTCGCCTTCCACACCGCCGTGCCGCTCGATGCCGTGCACCGAGAGGGCATCACGGGCGTCACCGCCGACATGATCGAGGAGGCCCGCGAGGCCGGGTTCGTCATCAAGCTGCTCGCCGTGTGCGAGCGACTCGGCGACGGCGGATCCGAATCGATCTCGGTGCGGGTGTACCCGGCTCTCGTTCCGCGCGATCACCCGCTCGGTGCCGTGCACGGTGCGAACAACGCCGTCTTCGTCGAGGCCGAGGCCGCGGGTTCGCTGATGTTCTACGGCGCCGGCGCCGGCGGCGTGCAGACGGCGTCCGCCGTGCTCGGCGATGTCGTCTCGGCCGCGCGCCGTCACATCGCCGGCGGCACGGGGGTCGGCGAGTCGACCCGCGCCAACCTGCCGATCGTCTCGATCGGCCACGTGCTCACCCGCTACCAGATCACCCTCGAGGTGTCTGACGAAGCGGGCGTCCTCGCCACGATCGCCGGGCTGCTCAGCGACGGCGGCGTCTCGGTCGCGACGCTCGTGCAGACCGTCATCCCGGCAGCCGACGGCACCGACGGAGAGACCGCGCGGCTGATCATCGGCACGCACCGCGCCACCGACAGCGCGCTCAGCGCCGCCGTCGACCGCCTCACGGCGAGCGACGTCGTCGAGCGGGTCGTGTCGGTGCTGCGCGTCGAGGGGGAGTGAGCGTGGGAGTCACCCTGGTGCCGGCCGAGCCGGTCACCTCCCAGGCGCCGCAGGTCGCCGGTGCGAGCCGCACCGTCATGGTCACCGTCCCGGCGACCAGCGCCAACCTCGGGCCCGGATTCGACACGCTCGGTCTCGCCCTCAGCGTGTACGACACGCTCACGGCGTCGTCCTTCGACGACGACCGTCTCGTGATCGAGGTGACCGGGTCGGGCGCGGACGAGATCCCGACCGACGCGAGCAACCTCGTCGTCCGCTCGATCGCCCACGTCTACGCCGATGCCGGGCGCCGGATGCCCGGTCTGCACCTGCAAGCTGAGAACGGCGTGCCGCACGGGCGGGGCCTCGGCTCGTCCGGTGCCGCGGTGACCGCGGGCATCCTGATCGCGAAGGGCCTGCTGGCGGGAGACGTCGACCTCGACGACGAGGCGCTGCTGCGCCTGGCGACCGAGCTCGAAGGGCATCCCGACAACGTCGCACCCGCCCTGTTCGGCGGTCTGACGATCGCGTGGACAGGGGAGCGCGGCCCACAGCACAAGAAGCTGCTCGTGCACCGCGGCGTCGCTCCGCTCGTGTTCGTGCCCGGCTTCACGATGTCGACGTCGCTCGCCCGTTCGCTGCAGCCGCCGCAGGTCTCGCGCGAGGACGCCGTGTTCAACGTCTCGCGCTCGGCCCTGCTGATCGCGGCCCTGACACAGAGCCCCGAACTGCTGCTTGACGCGACAGACGACCGACTGCATCAGGACTATCGCGGACCCGCGATGCCCGAGACGCTGCGATTGGTGCAGGCGCTGCGCGCAGAGGGCTTCGCGGCGGTCGTCTCGGGCGCCGGGCCCAGCGTTCTCGTGCTGGCGGACGGGCCCGGAGCGCGGCAGCGAGCCGTGCAGCTGGCCGACGTCGTGACGGACACTCCGTGGCAGGCGCACATGCTCGCCGTCGACGTTCAGGGTGGTACAGTGAGGGAACGAGCGGAGGGCACCACGTAACTTCGTGATTCTCGCCCTTTCGCACTTCTGCGAAGTCCGCACGCGATCCCCAGGAACATCCAGGTACTGGCTGGCAGGCGCTCTGCGTCGGCGCGTGTGATGCCCGCAGCATCTGCTGCGTGCAACTTCGGATTGCTCGTCTTCCCACGACATATGAGGGAGTACTCGTGGAGAACCTCTCCGAGACCCAGAACGACACCCCGACCACCGAGTCGGTGGCGACCGAGACGGCGGCGCCGGCACGCAAGCGCGCGCCGCGTCGCGCGACGACCGCCTCCGCAGCCGCGGC
>NZ_DAMDLU010000043.1:0-20394 GCF_032084865.1 Microbacterium sp. | reverse complement strand
GGCGGCCAGAGCGGATGCCGTCCAGTCGGCGTCGTGCTCCCCGAAGAACGCACCGAGGCCGGGGGCGTCCGCGCCGCGCACGATCGCGTCGCCGTGCCCGACCGCGGCCACGCGGTCGAGGGCGAAGGAGACGGCCGACAGCATCGCGAAATGCCCGTCGACGTTGAGCTGGTCGTGCGCCAGCCATGGCAGATGACGTTCGACCAGCGTGAGCGCCCGAGCCTCGTTGCCCGTGACCGCAGCGAACACGATGTTGTCCGCGACGATGCCGAGATTGTCGGGGTTGTCCTTCGCGAGCCGGTAGCTGCGCAGATGCGCCGACCGCGCGTCGTCGAGACGATCGGTGCGCAGATACGGCAGCAGCACGCGCGACAGGGCGTGCTCGGGCTCCTCGCCGCACGAGAAGCCGCCCTCGAGCATCTCCTCGACCAGGTGGATCGCCTGCTCGTCCCGATCGGTGACGGCGAAGAACCCGGCGTTCTGGCTGCGTCCGCAGGCATCGCAATGGCTGTAGTCGTCGCGGGGCGTCGTCTCGAGCAGACCGCGCAGCCGTTCGGCGTCGTCGATACGGCCCGACGCCCAGGCGTCTTCGAAGCGGGCCGTGAGAACCCCGCTCATGCCGATCCCGGCGCGCCGGTAGTGCGCCTCCATGTCATCGAGCACGGCCGCGATCTGCTCGCTCGAGAACGCCGGTGACGCGCGCAGCGTCGCGGCCATCCACTTGAACTGCCACATGAGGTCGGCGGCCCCGTTCTCGATGTCGAGCGGGAAGCGCTGCGGGTCGGCGTCGTGGTGGGCGAGGCACCACGCGAACGAGTTCAGCATCACGTCGGTGAGCCCGCCCATGTTCGCCGACGCCGTCTGGCGCATGCGCGCCTGGTACTCGAGCTGCTCGTCGCCGAGCTCCTGGGCGAGGGCGACGGCCTCGGCGGTGAGGGCCTGCTCGTGCGGACCCCACGGAGTGCTGTCGATCTCGTCGAGCAGCTGCCGGAATCGTGTCGTCGAGTCGGTCATCAGGGCTCCTCGGTGAGACTGCGCGGCAGATCGAGCCCGTCGAACGGGAAGTCGTCGCGCACCCCCGCCGACAGCGCGACGAGGTCGGTCAGGGCCGTGGTCAGCATCGACCGGTCGGCATCGGTCAGCGGGTGGTGGCCGGCGAGCAGCGCCTGGATGTACAGCAGCTGCACCGTGCGCGAGAACACGGCGTCGTCCTCGACTGCGGAGAGGGTGCGCACCACGCTGTTCGACCAGTTCAGGCACAGCCGCGCGCGCAGGTCGTCGTCGGACGTGCCGCCGACCGCGTCGTCGATCCGCGACAGCACGCCGCCCCACAGCCCACCGGCGATGCCCTTGGTGCGGCCGCGGTCGATCGCGCGCAGCACGCGAGGATCGGCGACGTACAGTCCGCTGAGACCGGCGCGGTCGATCGCCCGCACGATCACCGCGCATCCGGAGTCGGCGAGCACGGCGCCCGCGCGCGCCTCCAGCGCGATCGCCGCCTCCCGGTCGTCGAGGGGAGGCGGGTCGAGCCGGTCGAGCTCGCCGGTGACGTCGAGCTGCTCGACGGTGACGTCGGGGAACAGCCCCGGCAGGCCGGCGATGAGGTCGGCGTCGTACAGGTAGCCGCCGTTGACGAGGACCTCGGATGCCGGGATGATGCCGGCCACCTGACGGAACTCGTCGACGGTGCGCGCGTAGCGGACGTGGCGGTGCTGCTCGACCAGATCACCGATCCGCGCACTGCCGTGGTTGGTCTCGACCGTCAGCCAGCGGGTGATGAAGCGGGCGAGCTCGTCGTCGTGGCGCACGAGCGACTTCAGGCCCAGCTCGTGCACCGCGACGAACTGGGTGAGCAGGTGCGGTGCGGTGAGTCCGAGCTCGAGCACCCAGCGGCGGATGCCCGCGCCCAGCTGCTCGCGCACGTGCTCGAGAGCGGCGTCCTCGACCAGGGACTCGCGGCTCGCGGTGGGGGAGAGGCCCGTCGAGTCGACGACGGCGCGCACGAAGAACGCCCAGTCGGGCAGCACTTCCGCCGAGCGCTCGGCCAGCAGCATCCGGCCGAGGTAGGTGCGCGTCGCCTGGCGCAGATTGGGCGGCGGCGCGAACGGCAGCACGTATGCGAGGCCGCGGGTTCCGGTGGCCGGCTCCGAGATCTCGATGACGTCCATCGGCGTCGCGCCGATGAGGTCGCGGCCGTACGCGAGGGCGGCATCCGCGTCGCCCTCGCCGAGGAACGGAGCCGGGCGGGTGACATCGACGTCGCCGCCGGGCATCCCGATCGTGACCCGCACGGGCAGGAACTCGCCGAAGTCCTGCGCGAGCTGCCTGACCGCCGCGGGGCGCAGCAGGTCCATGTGCTCGGAACGCGGGGTGAGGTGCACGCTGGTGCCGACCGGCACCTCATCGTCGAGCTCGACGACCTGGAACGTTCCGTCGGAGCTGCCGGTCCACTCGACTGCCGCACCGCCGCGCGCGCTGCGCGAGCGGATGACGATGCGATCCGAGACCATGAAGCAGCTCAGCAGTCCGATGCCGAACTGCCCGAGGTAGTCGCTGCGCGGCATGTCGAAGATGTCGCGCTTCGAGCTGCGACCCACGGTGGCGAGCAGGTCGGCGACCTCGGACGCCGTCAGGCCGACGCCGTCGTCGCGCAGCACGAACTCGCCCCCGTCGTCGGTGAGCGGGGTGATCCGGATGCCGGTGCCGCCGCCATCGACCTCGGCGCGGGCGGCGACGGCATCTCGGGCGTTCTGCAGCAGTTCGCGCAGGTACACGCGAGGGCCGGAGTAGATGTGCCGGCTCAGCAGATCGACGACTCCCCGGAGATCCACTTGGAACTGCTGCACATCCGCGCCCACTGCGCCCCTCTCGTCACCGGTTCTCGGCCGGTCGCGACCGGCTCATCCAGTCTGCCCGACGCGCGCGACTCACGCGGGCGTCACCGCCGGTTCTGCCCACGGTTGCGGATGCCGTACACTTGAGGGGCAGTTGTCTGCATCCTTCACCGTGCCTCAGGGCCGCGGCGGGGAGGCGGACCCAGAGGCCGACCGGTCTCTAGGGCGGTAGCTCAATTGGCAGAGCAGCGGTCTCCAAAACCGCAGGTTGCAGGTTCGATTCCTGTCCGCCCTGCGCGTCAGCGCATGCTGACTCACGAAAGGTACGTGCATGGACCAGGACGACGTTCGCGGCGACATCGCCGCCTCGGGCACCTACGCCCTGCGCGACAGCAAGCTCGGCTTCTTCGGACGCATCGCCCTGTTCTTCCGCCAGGTCATCAGCGAACTTCGCAAGGTCGTCACGCCGACCCGCAAGGAACTCGCCAAGTTCACCACCGTGGTGTTCGTCTTCGTGCTGATCGTCATGGGTCTGGTCTACGGACTCGACTGGATCTTCGGAACCGGAGCGCACTACGTCTTCGGAGTTCCGCTGAGCTGATGAACCCACGTCGACGGTCCGCGCGCCGGACCGTTGCAGCGATTGGAAAGAAGCAAAGTGTCTGACAAGTATTCCGACGACGCCGACTGGGCGACCGCCGCCGAGCAGTCCAGCGAAGAGGACGAGGCCCAGGAGGGCAACGTGCTCGCCGAGCAGGAGCAGTCGTCCTCAGCCGCCGAGCACACCGCTCTGCACATCGAGGGTGAGACCGACGTGGAGTACGACGACACCGACGACATCGAAATCGAAGACCCGGAGGCGGACGCGATCGTGAACGACGCTCTGAACCTGGACGAAGCGGCTGAGTCTGAAGCAGCCGCCGAGGTCCTCAACGACGCAGTGGCGGAGGAGTCCGCCGAGGCCGAGGCGGCTGCGGCCGACGAGGTCACCCCGTACGACGGCCCCGAGGTCGATGACGACGCCGTCGAGGAAGACCCGTACGAGGCGTTCCGCATGGACCTGCGCATGCTGCCCGGCAAGTGGTACGTCATCCACTCGTACGCCGGCTTCGAGCGCAAGGTGAAGGCCAACATCGAGCAGCGCAAGTCGACGCTCGAGGTCGAGGACGACATCTATCAGATCGAGGTCCCGATGGAGGACGTCGTCGAGATCAAGAACGGCCAGCGCAAGATGGTCAACCGCGTGCGCATCCCCGGCTACGTGCTGGTGCGCATGGAACTCAACGAGGACACCTGGTCGGTCGTGCGCCACACGCCCGGCGTGACCGGCTTCGTGGGCAATGCCCACAACCCGACCCCGCTGCGCTTCGAAGAGGCGTTCAACATGCTGAAGTCGCTGGTCGAGGTCAAGGACGTCCCCACCGCGAAGTCCATCGCTGCCAAGGGTGGCGTCGCCGTCGCCCGTCCGATGGCGGCAGAGGTCGACTTCGAGGTCGGCGAGACCATCACGATCAAGGAGGGCTCGTTCGCGGGTCTGCCCGGAACGATCAGCGAGATCAACGCCGCCAGCGGCAAGCTCACGGTTCTCGTCTCGCTGTTCGAGCGCGAGACCCCGGTGGAGCTGTCGTTCGAGCAGGTCACCAAGATGATCTGACACCCCGATGGGTCACTGAGCCTGTCGAAGTGCCCCGCCGGCTGGTCCGGCGGGGCACTTCGCATGCGGTAGACTGTCGTGGTTTGTGTACTTCTTCGATACGGCTCCCTGAGCCGGTCGAAGGGCACCGCGCCCCGGAGATGCCGGGGAAGCGGGAGAGAGCGCTGGGCCCCTGAGCTTGCCCGCGGGCCACCAGCGCAGCTCGATGAAAGGAAAATCATGGCACCCAAGAAGAAGGTGACCGGCCTGATCAAGCTTCAGATCAACGCCGGTGCAGCCAACCCGGCGCCGCCGATCGGCCCCGCGCTCGGTCAGCACGGCGTGAACATCATGGAGTTCTGCAAGGCGTACAACGCCGCGACCGAGTCGCAGCGCGGCAACGTCATCCCGGTGGAGATCACCGTCTACGAGGACCGCAGCTTCACGTTCGTCCTGAAGACCCCGCCGGCAGCCGAGCTGATCAAGAAGGCCGCAGGCGTCGCGAAGGCTTCGGCCACCCCGCACACCGTCAAGGTCGGCAAGATCAGCAAGGACCAGGTCCGTCAGATCGCCGAGCAGAAGCAGGCTGACCTGAACGCGAACGACATCGACGCCGCATCGAAGATCATCGAGGGCACTGCGCGCTCGATGGGCATCACGGTCGAGGGCTGAGGGAGATAACAATGGCTACCAAGTCCAAGGCATACCAGGCGGCTCTCGCGAAGATCGGAGACGACCGCTTCTACACCCCGTCCGAGGCTGTCGCCCTCGCGAAGGAGACCGGCTCGGCGAAGTTCGACTCGACCGTCGAGGTCGCGCTGAAGCTCTCGGTCGACCCCCGCAAGGCCGACCAGATGGTGCGCGGCACCGTCATGCTCCCGCACGGCACCGGCAAGACCGCCCGCGTCATCGTGTTCGCCAACGGCCCGGCTGCTGAGGCAGCCATCGCCGCAGGCGCAGACGAGGTCGGCAGCACCGAGCTCATCGAGAAGGTCGCCGGCGGCTGGACCGACTTCGACGCAGCCGTCTCGACCCCTGAGCTCATGGGCCAGGTCGGTCGTCTCGGCAAGGTGCTCGGCCCCCGCGGCCTGATGCCGAACCCGAAGACGGGCACCGTGACTCCGAACCCGGCCAAGGCCGTCGAGGAGATCAAGGGCGGAAAGATCGAGTTCCGCGTCGACAAGCACGCCAACGTGCACTTCATCGTCGGCAAGGCCTCGTTCACCGCTGAGCAGCTGAACGAGAACATCGGCGCAGCGCTCGAGGAGATCGTGCGCCTCAAGCCGTCGAGCGCGAAGGGCCGTTACATCCAGAAGGGCGCCGTGTCGACCACGTTCGGCCCCGGCATCCCGCTGGACGTCAACTCCATCTGACGCTGATCGACCGGGCCGCTGAGCCCGTCGATGCAAGACCCCCGCCGGTTCGCCGGCGGGGGTCTTCTGCGTGGTCGGGAGGTCAGCCGGTGAAGACGGGCAGCACCAGCAGCACGCCCATGAGCACGAGCAGCGCGGCGATGCCCGTGTCGAGGATCCGCCAGGCGCGCGGCGTGCGCAGCCACCGGCCGAGGTGCCTGGCTCCGAACCCGAGGGCGAAGAACCAGGTGATGCTGCCGAGGATCGCCCCCGCCGCGAAGGTCCATCGTGCGTCACCGTGCGTCGCCGCGATCGAGCCGATCAGCAGCACCGTATCGAGGTAGACGTTGGGGTTGAGGAAGGTGAAGGCGAGCGTG
Organism: Microbacterium sp.; assembly: GCF_032084865.1. GTDB lineage: Bacteria > Actinomycetota > Actinomycetes > Actinomycetales > Microbacteriaceae > Microbacterium. The sequence goes on along the minus strand of NZ_DAMDLU010000043.1, from coordinate 14,198 downwards.
GCGACGAGCACCGGCGCGAGGCGGGCACGGGTCGCGGTCGCGGTGCCGCCGCGCCCCGCGGATTCCGATCCGGATGTCGGTGCCGCATCCGCCACGAGGGTCTCGCCCTCCGCTCGCCACGCGCGCCGCGCGGCGAGGAGCCCGTACGCGACGAGCGACAGGCCTCCGAGCCAGCGCGCAGCGACGACGAGCCAGGGCAGCTCGGCGATCAGGAGGCCGAGCCCGGCGGTGCCGACCAGCACGAGCGCCGCGTCGGAGGCCGCGCAGATCAGCACCACGGGAAGGACGTGCTCGCGTCGCAGCCCCTGGCGCAGGACGAAGACGTTCTGCGCTCCGACGGCGATGATCAGCGAGTACATGACGCCGAGGCCGGCGAGGAAGGTGAGCACGAACCCACGTTAGAAGTGCGCTCGCATCAGCGCCAGCGAAGAGAACTGCATCAGCATTAGCATGGCTTATGTGAAGATCGACGCCCAGCTGGCCGCCACCGTCGCGATGGTCGTCGACGAGGGGAGCTTCGACGCCGCCGCCCGCCGGCTGCACGTGACGCAGTCCGCCGTCAGCCAGCGCATCAAGGCGATCGAACAGCAGATCGGTCGTGCGGTCGTGGTGCGCTCGCGCCCGGTCCGGGCGACCGAGGCCGGCGAGGCGCTCGTGCGGCTGGCCAGGCAGGTCGCGCTGCTCGAGCACGACACGATCACGGCCTTCGGCCTCGGTGACGCCGCGCTCGACTCCCCGCGAGTGCGCATCCCGCTGGCGGTGAACGCCGACTCGATGGCCACCTGGTTCCTCGCCCCGCTCGCGCGGGTGGCACGGCAGCATCCGATCGACGTCGACCTGCACCGCGATGATCAGGACTACACCGCTCGCATGCTGGAGTCAGGTGAGGTGATGGCGGCCGTCACCAGCGAGGCCCAACCGGTCGGCGGCAGTGCGGTCACGCCCCTCGGCGTGCTCGAGTACCGCGCGATGGCGACGCCCGACTACATCTCCCGCTGGTTCGCCGACGGCGTCACCGCCGACGCGCTCGCCCGTGCGCCCTTCGTCGACTTCGACCGCCGTGACGCACTGCAGCAGGGCTGGCTGCGGGCGAGAGGCGTGGATCCGTGGCAGGTGCCGAGGCACTACGTGCCCGCGTCGCACGACTTCTCCGAAGCCGTCCGGCTCGGACTCGGATGGGGGCTGATCCCCGCCCCGCACATCTCTGATGATCTCGCCGCGCTGGGTGAGCCGCACGTGCGCGTGCCGCTGTACTGGCAGCAGTGGAACCTGCGTTCGCCGCTGCTCGACGCGATCGCCGAAGAGGTGGCGGCAGAGGCCGCCCGGGTGCTGGCCCCGCTGTGACCGGGCATCGGGCGCAGCCCTCCGCTCAGTCCGACAGGGCCAATGCGCGGAACATGTCACGTTCGCGAAGCGCGGAGCGACGGCTCGGCGCGAGGGGCGCGCGCGCCGGGGGCGCGTGACCCGTGGTGCGACGGTAGAGCTCATCGATCAGGCGGGTCGCGAGAGCGACGAGCTGACCGATCTCCTTCTCATCGCGATCGATCCACACCGAGCGCGGCTCATCGTGGATCGGGTTGAAGTCGTCGTGCTCCTCCCACACGAACAGTGTTCGCTCAGCGCCGAGCACGTGCTGCTGCCACCAGACCTGACGAAGGTAGGTGCGGGGGATGGTGCGCCACGACTTGTTCGTGGTCTTGATCTCGGCGAGCAGGACGCGTCCGTCGCCATCCACGCAGATGCCGTCCGGGGTCGCCAGATGGCGCTTCTCGACCTCGGCGTGGAAGAGGGCCGACGAAGGCAGGATGCCGTGGGTGGCCGCCACCCATGCCGCGATCTCCGGTTCGCGGCGTCGCCCGTGATCGGTGTAAGCGTTGCCACCGAACCGGGGGCCGGCACCGAGCTTCGCATCCGCCGCGCGTGTGATCGAGGCCTCGCTCGAGAGCCCGGCCACGTCGGTGGCGGTGATCCCGCGCGCTCGCGCCCGGAGCCAGGCGACCCGGTCGCGGGAGTCCGCGAGGATGCGCGCTTGGAGTTCGGGAGTCACCCTACGAGGGTACCCGCGGAGGGTCCGTCGCCCGGCCTCCACACGCCGTGGTGTCGCGCGCCCCGGGTCAGCGGCGTCGGAACGCGTCCCGCGCGCGCACCCACAGCGGGTCCGCCTCGGACGCGCCGGCGCCGATGCGCGCGAGTCCGCCGAGTTGCCCGATCAGGCAGGCCGCGCTGACCACGGTGACGGCCGCGAGGGCGATCGTCACCGACAGCTGCTGATCGGTCGTGACGACGCCGCGGACGAATCCGGACACTCCGAAGATGAGCAGCAGCAGCGTGCAGCTCATCGTCAGTGAGCGCACGAGCAGCGCGGGCTCGAGGTATATGGTGCGGGCCAGCACGTAACCGCGCGCGGAGCGGGAACGGGCGCCCGCGCGATACGGCATCCGCATCCACCAGGCTGCGGCGCGGGCCAGCTGTCGGCCGGAGCGGTGCAGCCTCCAGAGCACGAACACGCCGCCGGCGGCCACGGCCGGTGCGATGATCGCGATCGCGACGGTTGCGGCTTCGCGCGGCGAGGGCCCGAGAAGGAACGACCAGGCCGCTGAGCCGACGACGAGCGCCGCCGTGGTGACGACGAAGGCCAGGATGCCCACGGCGAGGCGGCTCCAGCGTTCGTAGTCGCCTCGAAGCGCCGCGACCGCCCGGTCGGCGTCAACGGCTCGAGCGGTCGGAGATTCCGCCTGCTCCAACCATGGGCGAGATGCGGGGCTGATCAGCCGGAATGCCATCAGACGGCCGCCGTGGGGAACATCGGGACCTCTTGAGGCGACTCGCCGTCCGCGAGCAGCTGGGTGGTGACCAGAGCGAAGGCGACCGACAGCAGCAGCACCTGCTCCTGTTCGGGGTCGGATCCGATCCCCGTCACGACGACCGTCCCGGCATCGTCGGGCAGAGCCATCTCTCCTATGGCGACAAGCCACGCTCGCCCGTCGATCTCCCGTGTACCGCGGACGATCGTGCCGACTCGCTCATCCGGGGATCGGAAGGTCTCGGCCACGCTGTCCTCGCCGAATCTGACGAGCGGGAGGAGGCTGTGCAGGCCCTTGGCTGCGTCCTGTTCGGGGTGCACCAGCACCTGGGTCCCCATGAAGGAGATCGACGGGTGCTCGCCGAGGATGATGGAGACACCGGCGAAGGCGAACGATGCGTCTGCGAACGCCTGCACTCCCGCGTGGAAGCCCGCCGTGACAGACGCGCGGCCCTCGTCGGACATCCAGCCCTCACTGCTCGCCAGATACCATTCGAGCCACTCCGAGGGCGTTCGCTCGCCGTGCGCGATGAACTCGATCCACCCCTGGGGAAGGCGCTGGCGCACCTGGTGCTGTGTCGTGGAGGTCACGCGCTCAGCTCCTCGTCGGTGCGGGGACCATTGCCGTCGACGGTGTTGTGCACGCGTTCGAAGAGGTTCTGCCACGGGCCGGAGAGGCTGTCGACGAAGCTGGTGCCGTTGTCGTGCGCTCCCTTGAGCGTGTTCGTCATCCAATAGGAGTTCGACACCATGTTGCGGAAGTTGAGCTGCAGCACGACCGCCAGCGAGCCGGCGGCGGTTCCACCCCCGGCCAGGGCCGGGGTCATGCGCTGGATGGAGGGGACGACAACGGATCCGCCGGGTCCGAGGACCGACTTCGCCAGGCCGCCGAGCGCGCCGCCGAGGGCCATACCCAGCGCGCCCATCGCGAAGTCCTCGAACGAGCCGCGACCGGTCGCCCACTGCAGAGCGTCGATCCCCACCAGAACGCCGGCGATGATGGTGGCAGCCAGACCGAGGCCGGTCAGCGGCGGGAACAGCGCCAGGATCGCGATGACCGGAAGCGCAGCGCGCAGGATGTCCTCGACGATGGGGACGACGTTGTCCATGAACCAGGCGCCGGCATCGCCGACACCGCCCCAGAACGCGTCCCAGTCGCTCTCCTGGTAGGCGTTCAGATCGTCCTGCGCGGACGCGAGCTGCGACGCGGTGGCACTGGCATCCGCATTGACCTGCTCGAGCAGGGCACGGGCCTGCTGGCGGATGGCCGCGAGCTCGTCGCGTGCGCCCGCAAGCGCTGTCGCGGCGGCGTCCGAGTCGGCGGCGGCCTCTGGCGCTGCGTCCGGAGCCTCCGCCGCATCGGCAGCCTGCGAGCTCTGCTGTGCGCGGGTGGCGACGTTCGCCTCGGCCTGAGCCGCCTGCTCCTCGAGCCGCTTCGCTGTCGTCTGATGCCCGCCCAGGGCCATCGCCCAGCCCGCGAGGGCGTCGCGTGACTGGCGCAGAGCGCCTGCGGAGGTCAGGAGCTGCGGCCGGAAGTCCTCGCTGAGCGTCGCGCGGAAAGCGTCGCCCGATTCGCCGACCCAGCTGCCGTCCTCGTCACTGTGCAGGATCCGGGCAGATTCGTCGACGTCGTCGACGGTGGTGGTGAGAGTGTCCACCAGCTGCTCGATGACGCTGACGTCACCGGGAGCGGGGTCGAAACCCAAAGCGGGGAAGCTCACGACTGCCCGCCTTCCGGCTCCATGCCGGCGGCCAACTCGGCGTCGAAGTCCTGGAACGCGGTCACGATGCCCTCCAGGCCCTTGCCGGCGTCGGACGCGAAGCTGGAGAGTCTGCGGAGGCTGTTGCCCCAGAAGCCGCCCATGCTCTGCAGTCGGTCGCGCAGCACATCCTGCGCGACCGCCGACGAGGGGACATCGCTCACGGCATCCGTCGAGGACGAGAGCACGTCGCCGATGTCTCCGAGTGTTCTGCGGGTGCTCTCGAGAGCCGAGTAGTCGACACTGACGTCAGGCATGTGATCCCCCGGGTGTTGTTCGATGTCTCGACGTTACGCGAAGGCGCCGAACGCGACGATGGGGAGGAGTCCCCACGTGCGGGAGGACAGCGGGATTTTGCCGCTGCGGGCGGATGCCGTAGGCTTGTCGTAACCGAAGACCGCCGGTCATCGTCGTGTGCGAACGTGACGATCGAAGCACTGCTCAGCAGGGGCCCGCGCAGGTGTGCGAAATTCTTCTTGAAGCTCCGTGCGCTTGCGCCGGAGCTTTTTCTCATGTCGTGGGGTGGTCGAGGTCGACGCCCCGCATCCGCGTGGCGTCCGTACACGTAAGGAGTGACCATGGCGCAGAAGGATGCAACGGTTGCCGAGCTCACGAAGTCTTTCGAGAACTCGAACGCCGTCCTGCTGACCGAGTACCGCGGTCTGACGGTTGCCCAGCTCAAGGAGCTGCGCACCAACATCCGTCAGGACGCGGAATACGCCGTGGTGAAGAACACGCTGACCAAGATCGCCGCGAACAACGCGGGGATCACGACGCTGGACGACGGCTTCAAGGGCCCGTCGGCCGTCGCGTTCGTGCACGGTGACTTCGTCGCCACTGCCAAGGCTCTTCGTGACTTCGCCAAGGCCAACCCGCTTCTCGTGATCAAGGGCGGCGTCTTCGAGGGCAAGACCCTCGACGCCGACGAGGTCGACAAGTACGCCTCGCTCGAGAGCCGTGAGGTTCTGCTGGCGAAGGCAGCGGGCATGATGAAGGCGACGATGGGCAAGGCTGCCGCCACCATCGACGCGCTTCGCGAAAAGCTGGAGACCGCAGAGGCCGCGTGAGCGTCCGGCGATCTCTTCACCAAAACCACACCTTTATCTAGGAGAAACATCATGGCGAAGCTTTCCACTGAGGAGCTGCTGGAGCAGTTCGCAGGCCTCACCCTCGTCGAGCTCAGCGATTTCGTGAAGGCGTTCGAGGAGAAGTTCGACGTCACCGCGGCCGCCCCGGTCGCCGTTGCCGGCGCTGCCGGTGGCGCTGGCGCTGCTGAGGCCGAGGAGGAGAAGGACTCGTTCGACGTCGTCCTCGAGGCCGCCGGCGACAAGAAGATCCAGGTCATCAAGACCGTCCGCGAGCTCACCTCGCTGGGCCTCGGCGAGGCCAAGGCCGTCGTCGACGGTGCTCCGAAGGCCGTCCTCGAGGGCGCCAACAAGGAGACCGCCGAGAAGGCGAAGGAGGCCCTCGAGGCCGCCGGCGCCACGGTCACCCTCAAGTAATCACGCTTCACCGCGTACAGAAGGCCTCCGGTTCACGCCGGGGGCCTTCTGGCGTATCCGGGCCTTCCTTCTAGGCGTATGCGGGACGCGGAGTCGGCGCGTCGGCTACGGGCGAGGCGCCGCTGTCGACGAGCGGACGACCAGTTCGGACGGCACCGCGAGCTGCTCGGCGGGGGCGTCCGGGGCATCCATCCTGCGCAGCAGCAGCTCGACCGCGGCGAGCCCCTGCATCCGCGGCTTCTGACGCACCGTCGTCAGCGCGAACATCTCCGCGTGCGCGTGGTCGTCGATCCCGACCACGCTCAGCTCGGCCGGCACCGACAGACCGAGGCGTCTGGCGGCGATGATGCCGCCGATCGCCGCCTCGTCGCACACCGCGACGAATGCCGTCGGCCGGTTCTGCCGGTCGCCGAGCATGCGCACGCCGGCCTCGTAGCCGCCGGGCGTGGTGGAGTCGCCGGGGGCGTGTAGGATGGCCGTCTGCAGGGATGCGGCCGTCATCGCCGACCGGTAGCCACGCAGTCGCTGCTCGTCGCCGTAGGCGTGGGTGGCGGCATCGTCACGGCCGCCGAGGAACGCGATGTCGTGGTGTCCGAGGTCGATCAGGTGCTCGGTCGCGATGCGCGCCGCCGCCGCGTCGTCGATCGAGATGGAACTGTTCTCCTCGCGATAGGCGCCGACGCTCACCAGCGGTGACCCGACCCGCACCAGACGCGACAGCTCATGCGTGCTGGGCTGGATGCCGACGGCGATGATCCCGTCGAGCCGGCGCCGGGGGAGCACGTCCGAGAAGAGCCGGTCGCGCTCGTCCGATCCCTCCCGCATCCCGTAGAGGATCAGGTCCTGTCCGGCATCCAGCAGTCCCTTCTGGATGCCGGCGAGCAGCTCCGCGAAGAACCACCTGTCCAGCGCGGGCATGATCACGCCGACCGACAGCGAGCGTCCGGTGGCGAGCGTCGTGGCGGAGGAATGCGCGACGTAGTGCAGCTCGCGAGCGGCGTCGCGCACTCGCTGCCGGGCCTCGGACGAGACGTAGCCGCCCCCGCTCAGCGCGCGGCTCGCCGTGGCCTTGGACACGCCGGCTCTCGCGGCGACGTCGGCGATCGTGCTCATGGGTCTCCTCGAGTCGGCTCCGTCAGGCTATCCGGCATCCGGCGTAGAGGGAACCGGTTCCATACGCTACGCTGTGGGAGCGCTCCCAAAGCAGTGATCACGTATGCACAACGGTTGTGCGGTTGTCTGCGCGTGGCATTGCCTCGGGGCGCTCGGGGCAAGTAGGTTGTCCTGGAATCGGTTCCTCAACGCTGCGGAGACCCTCCGCTCGAAGAGGCCCGGCACACCCTGGAAGAGGAGAAATCACATGGCTCTGTCACAGCGATACCGCCTGCTTGCTCCCCTCGCCCTGGTCGGAGCGACGGCGATCGCCCTGACCGGATGCGCGGAGGCGTCCCCTGGTGAGGGAGGTGGCGACGGCGACGTGAAGGGCGCGACGGTGCGCATCTCCGGTGGCATCACCGGCACCGAGGCCGACGATCTCAACGAGACCTTCGCCGCATTCGAGAAGGACACCGGCATCAAGGTCGAGTACACCGGCGACAAGGGCTTCGAGGGCAACATCGTCACCAAGGTGACCGGTGGCGATGCCCCCGACATCGCGATCGTGCCGCAGCCAGGTCTGCTCAAGACGCTGGTCGAGACCGGCAAGGTCGTCGAGGCTCCGGATGCCGTGTCGAAGGCGGTCGACGAGAACTGGTCGAAGGACTGGAAGGCGTACGGCACGTTCGACGACACCTTCTACGCAGCTCCCATGCTCGCGAACCTGAAGGGCTACGTCTGGTACTCGCCGGCGAAGTTCACGGAGTGGGGCGTCGAGGTTCCCAAGACGTGGGACGACATGATCGCCCTCACCGACACGATCAGGGAGAAGTCGGGTCAGGCCCCCTGGTGCGCCGGTTTCGCTTCGGGTGACGCCTCCGGCTGGCCGGGCACCGACTGGATCGAGGACCTCGTGCTCCGCCAGTCCGGCCCTGACGTGTACGACGACTGGGTGGCGGGAGACGTCAAGTTCACCGACCCCGAGATCAAGGACGCGTTCGACGCGGTGGGGTCGATCATCCTGAACCCCGACTACGTGAACGCCGGCTTCGGCGACGTGAAGAGCATCAACTCGACCGCCTTCGCGGACGTCGCGGCCAAGGTCGCCGACGGCAGCTGCGCGCTGACCCACCAGGCGTCGTTCCTCTCGGCCAACTTCCTCGATGTGAAGAACGCGGAGGGCAAGACGCCCGAGGTCGGCCCGGAGGGCGACGTCTACGCGTTCATCACGCCCGGCATCACCGAGGGTGAGCTGCAGGTCGAGGGCGGCGGCGAGTTCGTCGCCGCGTTCAACGACGACGCCGCCACCGTCCAGGTGCAGGAGTTCATGGCGTCGCCGGAGTTCGCCGACGCACGCGTGAAGCTCGGCGGCGTGATCTCGGCGAACAAGAAGGCCGACGCCAGCCTGGCCAGCAGTGAGTTCCTGCAGGAGGCCATGGGCATCCTGCAGGATGACGCGACCGTCTTCCGCTTCGACGCGTCCGACCTCATGCCGTCCACGGTGGGTTCGGGCTCGTTCTGGAAGGGCATCGTCGACTGGGTCGACGGCAAGTCGACCGACCAGGTGCTGAGCGACATCCAGGCAGGTTACGAGAACTAGTCGGGCGCGCTAGTCTGAGCGCAATCCGCTGGTGAAGGCGGGGTCGGGCAGCGATGCCCGACCCCGCATCCTTACTCAGAAGGGGACCCCATGTCACTGCTGACAGCCGAGGAAAAAGACACGGCGGAACTGCCGAAGACGACGCACGGTGTGGATGCCAAGGGGCGCCGGATCACGCAGATCGTGGTCATCGCCGGGTTCGTCCTCATCGCCGCGATGCTGTTCCTGCTCATCATCTCGGCACCGGTCGAAGACCCCGCCCGCATCGCTCTCGGGCCCGCTTCTCTCAACAACTTCTTCCTGTGGCTGGGCGGGCTGCATCCGCTCGTCCAGATCCCCGCCGTCCTGCTGGCCTTCGGGCTCGTCGTCGCGATCGTGCTCGTGCTGATCGAGTTCGCACCGCGCCCGGGCCGCGGCTACTTCGTCATGCGGCTGGTCGCGTGCCTGGTCATCCCGGTGCTCGCCCTGATGCTGCTGCGGCCGTTCTCGAACGCAGTGCTGTACGTCGTCGCGATCGCCCTGCTGTCGGGCGCGCTGCTCTTCTTCGCCGACTACCGCTCACGTCAGGGAGCCGGCTATCTGTTCCAGCTGGTCCTCTTCATGGCCCCCGCGGCGATCATGCTGCTGCTCGGGCTCATCTACCCGGCGGTCTCCACGTTCGTCAAGTCGTTCTTCGACAAGACGGGCGACCAGTTCGTCGGACTCGAGAACTACATCTGGGTGTTCACGAACCCGGTCGGAACGTGGTCGGTGGTCAACACCCTGATCTGGGCGCTGCTCGCCCCGACGATCTCGGTCGCCTTCGGTCTCGCCTACGCCGTCTTCATCGACCGCGCACGCGGCGAGAAGGTGCTGAAGGTGCTCGTCTTCATGCCCGTCGCGATCTCGTTCGTCGGTGCGGGCATCATCTGGAAGTTCATGTACGACTACCGTCAGGGCGACCAGATCGGTCTGCTGAACGCCATCGTCACGCTGTTCGGCGGCGACCCGGTGAGCTGGCTGGCGGTCAAGCCGCTGATCAACACCTTCATGCTCCTGATCGTCTTCATCTGGACGCAGACGGGCTTCGCGATGGTGATCCTCTCCGCCGCGATCAAGGCCGTCCCGGCCGAACAGCTGGAGGCCGCCGAGCTCGACGGCACGAACGCGTGGCAGCGGTTCTGGAACGTCACCGTGCCCGGCATCCGCTCGTCGCTGATCGTCGTGCTCACGACGATCACGATCATGTCGCTGAAGGTATACGACATCGTCGCGGTGATGACCGGCGGACGCGACGACACCACCGTCCTCGGTTTCGAGATGGTCAACCAGCAGCAGCGCTTCCAGAGCTACGGGCACTCGTCGGCCCTCGCCGTGGTGCTGTTCATCTTCGTGCTGCCCCTGATCATCTACAACGCCCGTTCGCTGGCCAAGCAGAGGGAGATCCGCTGATGACCGCCACAGAAGCCGTCGTCCGCGACGGCCGCACCAAGCGCCAGATCGCCCGCGACACCCGCCGCAACGAGGCGATCGCACACAAGAAGCTCACGTCGAAGGGCGCCACCATCGCCGCGGTGATCATCGCGGTGTTCTGGACCATCCCGACGTTCGGCCTCTTCGTCACATCGTTCCGCCCCGGCGCCGACACGCAGTCGACCGGGTGGTGGACCGCCTTCACGAACCCCGAGTTCACCCTCGACAACTACGCCGAGGCGCTCAACGCGGGCGGCACCTCGACCACGCTCGCCACGGCGTTCATCAACTCGCTGGCGATCACGGTCCCGGCGACCGTGTTCCCGATCGTGATCGCGGCGCTCGCCGCCTACGCCTTCGCGTGGATCGACTTCAAGGGCCGCAACCTGCTGTTCGTGTTCGTGTTCGCCCTGCAGATCGTGCCGCTGCAGATGGCACTGGTGCCGCTTCTGAGCCTGTTCTCGGAGGGCCTCACGATCAACGACGTGATGGTCTTCCCGGGACTCACGCTCAACGACGTCGAGTTCAGCTTCGCCCGCGTCTGGATCGCCCACGCGATCTTCGCCCTGCCGCTCGCGACGTTCATGCTGCACAACTTCATCGCCGAGATCCCCGGCGACATCGTCGAGGCCGCGCGCGTCGACGGGGCCGGCCACGGACAGGTGTTCTTCCGCATCATCCTGCCGCTGGCGATGCCGGCCATCGCCTCGTTCGGCATCTTCCAGTTCCTCTGGGTGTGGAACGACCTGCTGGTCGCGACGATCTTCGCCTCGCCCGGCGCGCTGCCGATCACCCAGGCGCTGAACTCGCTGTCGGGCACGTGGGGCAACCGCTGGTTCCTGCAGTCGGCGGGAACCTTCATCTCGATCATCGTGCCGCTGATCGTGTTCTTCGCCCTGCAGCGGTTCTTCGTCCGCGGACTCCTCGCGGGAGCGACGAAGGGCTGACCGCCGGGCGGTCAGCCCAGCAGCACGAGGAGGACGTGCGACGGCTGATCGGCCTCGAGCTCGTGCAGCACCCCGGCGGAGACGGTGATCGTCCCGCCGGGGGAGAGCACGTGCTCTGCTCCGGCCACGCGGAACCGGATGCCGCCTGCGACCACCTGCACGAGGATCGGCACCGGCGCGCGGTGCTCGCGCATGGTCGTGCCGGCGTCCATCGTCAGCATCCGGATCTTGAACCCGTCGCCGTCGATGACCCGGTGCGGGCGGACGCGGCCCGGATCGACGGGATGGGCCTCGACGAGATCGGCGGCCGAACCGCCGAGAAGCTGGAAAGTATCGGCGCTCATAGCCGAAGGTTAGCGCGGTCGCGGGGCAGAATGGGACGATGAGAAGACGCACGCTGCTGATCGCCGGAAGCGCGACGCTCACCCTCGCTGCACTTCTCGGAGTGCTCGTCGTGCTGCTGCCTCGAGGCGCCACGATCGGACTCGACGTGTTCTGGAACGACCTCATGTCGCAGGTGAGACAGGACTGGATGCTCTCGGCCGCATATCTGCTGAACTGGATCGGCGGCGGGTGGGTCGCCATCATCCTCGTGCCGCTGCTGATCGTGCTGCTGCTCGTGCTGCTGCGACGATGGCGCGGAGCCGTCTTCGCGGCGATCGCGTTCGTGGTCAGTGCCGGACTCACCCAGCTGCTCAAGGAGATCTTCGCCCGAGCGCGTCCCGACGACATGCTGGTGACCTCGGACTTCGGTTCGTTCCCGTCGGGGCACACCTCGAACGCCGCCACCATCGCCGTGGTCCTCTGGCTGGTCTTCCCGCGGGTCTGGATGGCGATCATCGGCACCGTCTGGGTCGTGGTGATGGCGCTGTCGCGCACACTGCTCGCCGTGCACTGGATCACCGACACCGTCGGCGGTGCGCTCGTCGGCGCGTCGGCCGCGCTGCTCGTCGGCGCGTTCGTGCTGAGCTGGGCGTCGCTAGGCTGGGCGCCGACCACAGCACCCGCATCGAGGAGTTCCCGTGACGACGATCCGCCCGTACCGTGATGCCGATCGGGACGCGCTCTACGACATCTGCGTGAAGACGGCGGATGCCGGAGGCGATGCGACCGGCATCTTCACCGACGATCGCCTGTGGGGCGACGTCTTCGCCGTGCCGTACGTCGTGCGGCATCCGGATCTGTCGTGGGTGGTCGAGTCGGACGACGGCCGGACCATCGGGTACGTCGTCGCCACCGACGACACGGATGCCTTCGAACGGTGGTTCCGCGAGGAGTGGTGGCCCTCGAAGCAGAGGGCGTACTCGCTCTCCGGCGCCGACGAGCCCACTCGCCAGGACGGCATCATCCGCTACGCCAGCCGCCGCGCACCCGGCCGCGAGACGCACGCCGTGGAGTATCCCGCGCACCTGCACATCGACCTGCTGCCCGAGACGCAGGGACAGGGGCTCGGCCGTCGGCTGATCGAGACGCTCTTCGCCGAGCTGCAGAGCCGGGGAGTGCGCGGACTGCACCTCGGAATGAACCCCGCGAACACCGGGGCGGGCGCCTTCTATGAGCGTCTCGGCATGCATCGGCTGGAGTCGGATCCCGACACCACGATGTACGGTGTGCGCTTCGAGTGAGCAGTCAGCTCTGGTCCGAAGCGACGCGCACGATCGGATAGGATGGACAGGTTGTTTCCTGGTGACGTGTCCGAGCGGCCGAAGGAGCACGCTTGGAAAGCGTGTGTTGTGCAAGCAACCGAGGGTTCGAATCCCTCCGTCACCGCCAGAATCCGCCGAAGGCCCTTACGATGTGGGGGCCTTCGGCGTTCAGTGCGCCCACGTAGAATCTCCTGGTGCCCACCCCCAAGATCGTGCTGTTCTACGCGTTCGCGCCGCTCGCGGACCCGCAGGCGATCCGTCTCTGGCAGCGCGACCTGTGCGAGTCGCTCGCGCTTCGGGGCCGCATCATCATCTCCGAGCACGGTATCAACGGCACCCTCGGCGGCGACCTCCCGGCGGTGAAGAAGTGGGTGCGGCGCTTCCGCCAGCATCCGGCGTTCGCCGATGCCGACATCAAATGGAGCGAGGGCACGGCGATCGACGCCGACGGCCACAGCACCGACTTCCCCAAGCTCAGCGTCAAGGTGCGCGACGAGATCGTCTCGTTCGGTGCGCCGGGCGAGCTGCGGGTCGATGTGCACGGCGTGGTGGGCGGCGGGGCCAGACTCGACCCCGAGCAGCTGCACAGCCTGATCGCCGAGCGCGGCGACGAGGTCGTGTTCTTCGACGGACGCAACGCGCTCGAGGCCGAGATCGGCCGATTCCGGAACGCGGTCGTGCCCGACACCGACACCACGCGCGACTTCGTCCGGCTGCTCGACGAGGGAGCGTACGACGACCTGAAGGGCAGGCCCGTCGTCACCTACTGCACCGGCGGCATCCGCTGCGAGGTGCTGTCGAGCCTGATGGTCTCGCGCGGTTTCGGCGAGGTCTACCAGCTCGACGGGGGCATCGTCCGCTATGGCGAGAAGTACGGTGATGACGGTCTGTGGGAGGGATCGCTCTACGTGTTCGACAAGCGCGGATCCGTCGACTTCAGCGACCACGCCGCCGTCATCGGCACCTGCGTCGGGTGCGGCGCGGCGACCAGCCGCACCGCGAACTGCCCTGACCTCTCGTGCCGCCGTCAGTTCGTGGTCTGCGCCGACTGCGACACGGTGCCGTGCGAGGATCACGCGGCGGCCGCCCGCGCCTGACCCCGGTCAGCGACGCAGCAGCGACGCGGGCAGCAGCCATGCGAGCAGGCGCCGGCGTCCGTCGACACCGCCCTGCAGATCGCCGATCACCCGACGCAGCGACGCGTCCAGCTCGCCTCCGGCAGGGCCGCTCTCGGCATAGCTGACGCGCTCGACGGCCGTCACGAGATCGCCGAGCGCGTCCGCGTCGACACCGCGCCCTGTCGAGAGCGAGTGTGCCCGGGTCCGCGCGGTCTCGGCAGCGTGCAGCGGGAGCCCCAGGTCGGCCATGGTGTCGGCGACCTCGCGCCACGCTG
>NZ_DAMDLU010000042.1:0-20487 GCF_032084865.1 Microbacterium sp. | reverse complement strand
TCCGCATCCCGGTGCACATGGTCGAGGTCATCAACAAGCTCGCCCGCGTGCAGCGTCAGATGCTGCAGGACCTGGGCCGCGAGCCCACGCCCGAAGAGCTCTCGCGCGAGCTCGACATGACTCCCGAGAAGGTCGTGGAGGTGCAGAAGTACGGCCGCGAGCCGATTTCGCTGCACACCCCGCTCGGCGAGGACGGCGACAGCGAGTTCGGTGACCTCATCGAGGACACCGAGGCCGTCGTCCCTGCGGATGCGGTCGGCTTCACCATGCTGCAGCGTCAGCTCGAGCAGCTCCTCGACTCCCTCTCCGAGCGCGAGGCCGGTGTGATCCGGATGCGCTTCGGGCTCGGTGACGGTCAGCCGAAGACCCTCGACCAGATCGGCGACACCTTCGGCGTGACGCGTGAGCGCATCCGTCAGATCGAGTCGAAGACGATGGCGAAGCTGCGTCACCCGAGCCGGTCGCAGTCGCTGCGGGACTACCTCGAATGAGTTCGCCCGCACCTCAGGCGCGCTCAGCCGGCCTGCGGTACGTCTTCCCCGTGCTGGCGGGAAAGCTCGCGCGTTTCGCGACCCGTCTGCGCGGGGGAGGGTCCGCCTTCCCCGGCTACCTCACCAACCGTCTCGCGCCGACCCTGCTGCCGACCCTGGCTGACCAGTTCCGCTACGGCGTGGTCTTCGTGCTGGGCTCGAACGGCAAGACCACGACGACGCACATGATCAGCGAGGTGCTGCGTGCGCACGGGCTGACGGTGTTCACCAACCCGACCGGCGCGAACCTGCCGCAGGGTGTCACCAGCGCGCTGCTGGCCGATGCCACCCTCACCGGCCGGATCAACGCCGACGTCGCCGTGCTCGAGATCGACGAGGGCTTCGCGGCTGATCTCGCCGACCGCCTCTCGCCCTCGGTGATCCTGTCGCTGAACGTGCAGGTCGATCAGCTGTACCGCTTCTACGAGACCGAGCGTGTCGCGGACATGATGCTCGACGCGTCCCGGCGCGCATCGGCACACGTGATCATCAACCGCGACGACCCGTACCTGTCGAAGATCGACGTCGAGGCGATGCGCGCCCCGGTGACGTTCTTCGGAGTCGCGTCCGACATCGTGGCATCCTCTAGGAACGGTCTCGCCAACGCGGTCGACACCCGCAGCGGGACGGCCGGCATCATCGACCGCGAGGCGTTCTCCGAGGTCCGCGAGGTGTCGGGCCGTGACGTGGTCGTGAACATCGGGGGAGCGGATGCCCGCATCACGCTTCCCGCCCGAGGTCTACACTACGCCGCCGACGCCGCGGCCGCCCTCGCGGTGGCATCCGGAGTGCTCGGCGCCGCGTTCGACACCGAGCGTGCCGCCACCGGCTTCGCGAACATGGCACCGGCCTACGGCCGCGGCGAGGTCATCCCGCTGCGCCGCGACGCCGCCGGCGAGCAGGTCGAGTTCGTCATGTTCAAGAACGCCCCGAGCATCCAGATGAATCTGGACGCGCTGGACGGCACCCCCGAGCGCGCCCTCATCGCGATCGACGAGGGAACCCCCGACGTCTCGTGGCTGTACGACGTCGACTTCACGGCGCTGCCGCGCGTCGACGTGGTGACAGGGGACAAGGCTCATCAGCTGGCTCTCGCCCTGGCATACGCGGGCGTCGAGATCGGCGCGGTCGAGCCCGCCATGGAGAAGGCGGTCGCGATAATGCGCTCGTTCCCCGAGACCGCGGCCGGCAGGCAGACGTGGTTCGTCAACTACGAGCTGATGATGATCGGTCGTCGCATCCTCGGGTACGGCGACCAGGAGGTGGCGCGCCGATGACGAAGATCAGCATCGTCCAGCTGTACCCCGCCGAGCTCGGCATCACGGGCGACCGCGGCAATGTCCGCACCCTCGAGGAGCGCCTTCGTGCGAGGGGCGTCGAGTACACCACCGCACACGTCGGCGTCGGCGAGCGGCTGCCCGACGACGTCGACATCGTCGTGATCGGCAACGGCCCGCTGTCGGCGCTGCGCGGTGTGCACACCGACTTCCTCGCCCGTGCCGACGAGCTGCGCTCCTTCCTCGCCGACGACCGCACGCTGTTCGCGATCGGCGGTTCGGCCGAGCTGCTCGGCGAGCGCATCGATCTCACCGACGGCGACAGCGTGCCGGGTCTCGGCGTGATGCCGTATCGGGTCGCGCGCACCCGCGACCGCCGGGTCGGGTACATCACCGTCCGCACCCCGGACACGGCCGTCGTCGGCTTCGAGGATCACGCCTCCGAATGGACCCTTGCCGATGGGGCTGCCGCGTACGGCACGGTCGTCGCCGGTCGCGGCAGCTATTCGCGCGGCGACTCCCGCGGCGAGTTCGTGCGCCATCGCAACGCCGTCGCCGGCAACGTGCAGGGTCCCGTCCTTCCGCTCAACCCGGCGCTGGCCGATGTGCTCGTTCGGGCGGTGGCCGCCCGCCGCGGACTGCAGCTTCCGGATGCGACGCCGAGCCCGTTCGACGAGTACGCGAAGGGCGCACGCGATGCCATCGAGCGGTTCGTCCATGACAAGGGCTTCAAGACCATCCAGCTCTGAGAGCGGGAGATCGTCATGACTGTCAGCAGCGCGCTGCCACGGGTGCTCCTCTGCGGAGGAGCGCTCGAGCGAGCGGCGCGTGCGCTCGTCGCGCCCGGCGCGCTCGTCGACCTGCGGCACGACGGTTTCGGTCACGGCGCTGTCGAGGCCGCCCGGATCCTCGCCGATGCCGGGATCACCGACGTGATCGTCGACCCCGAGCACGTCGCCGTCGTCTCCGGCAACCCGGACCTGCGCGTGCACACCGATGGCTCCGCCGACGTCGACCCGGCCGGGCTGTTCGGAATCCCGGATGCCGCGGGCTCGGCTCCCGTCGAGCCGGTGATGAGCCTGCACGGCCGCGTGCTCTCCACCAAGCCCCTGCGCGCCGGAGAGGCCGTCTCGTACGGCTACACGCACCGTGCCGCGGAAGACACCCGCGTCGCGCTGGTCACCGGCGGCTACGCCCAGGGCATCCCCCGTGTGCTCGGAAACAGCGTGCGGGTTCAGATCGGCGAACGGATGCTGCCGATCGTGGGACGCATCGCCATGGACGTGTGCGTGGTCGACCTGGAGGGCGGCGATGTCGCAGACGGCACATCCGTGGTCTACTTCGGCGGTCCGGGCGGTGCACGCGACGCTCTCGCTCGGTGGTCGACGGTGAGCGGGCTCACCGCACTGGAGATGGCCGTGGTCATCGGGCGGCACACGCAGAGGGAGTGGACGGCATGACAGGAGCTCTGCTCGAGATCTCGCGAGGCGCGTTCCGCCGCAACATCGCCGCGGTGCAGCGGCGCCTCTCGCCGTCGGACCTGCTGCTCGTGATGAAGGACGACGCGTACGGCCTCGGCATCGACTGGGCCGTGCGCGAGGCATCCGCGGTCGGAGTGACCTGGTTCGGCGGCTACGACATCCCCACCGCCCTGCGCATCCGCGCTCTCACCGATCGGCGCGTGTACGCGTGGGCGACGTCACCGCGCGCCGAGATCGCCCAGGCGATCGCGGCGGACATCGACCTCGGCGTCGGATCGGCCGCCTATCTCGACGACGTGATCGCCGAGGCCGACGCCGCCGGCGCGCGCGTACGGGTACACCTGAAAATCGACACCGGCCTGCACCGCAACGGGTTCCGCCCCGAGCAGTGGCCCGACGCCGTCACCGCCGCGCTGGCGGCCGAGCGTCGCGGCAGCGTCACGGTCTCGGGCGTGTGGAGTCACCTGTCCGAGGCCAGCGATGCGGACGACGACGCCGCACAGCGGGTGTTCCTCGACGCGGTCGCCCAGCTGGTCGACGCCGGGGGCGAGCCCGAGGTGCTGCACCTCACGGCGTCCGCCGCCGCGTGGTGGCGTCCCGAGCTGCGCGGCTCGCTGAGCCGCATCGGCGCGTTCTGCTACGGCATCCGCTCGGCCGACGGGCCGCCGCTCGACGGCCTCCGTCTGATCGCCCGGCTCAGTGCCCCCGTGGAGCAGATCGACGCCGACGTGGTCCGCGTCGGCATCGGAGCCTTCCACGGTCTGCCCTCGACCCTGCGCGGCGCGCAGATCGCCACGCCGGGCGGGCTCCGTCGCATCGTCGACATCAGCGGCACCGCCGTGACGGTCGAGCGATGGGAGGGAGTGACCGCGGGTCAGCGTGTGGTGTTCTTCGGGCCGGGTGCCGATGGCGAGCCGGACGCCACCGCCCTGGCCGAGCACGTGGACACGGTCGGCGAGGAGATCATCACCAGGCTCACTCCCGCGGTGCGTCGACTCGTGGTCGACTGACCGCCTCAGGCCTCGATGAGGCGGGCGGTCTCGTCGTGCCACGAGGTGGCGACGGCGCGCAGCTTCTCTTCGTACTTGCGTCCGTGGTGCGCGCAGAACAGCATCTCGGTGCCGTTGACCTCGGCGGCGATGTACGCCTGCGCCCCACAGGAGTCGCAGCGGTCCATGGCAGTGAGGCGGTACTCGACGGTCTCGCGCTCAGTCGTGGCGTTCATCTCGGTGCCTCCTCAGCGGGTCGGATCCCTTGTGGTCGTAGTCAATACAACCACGCGCGCCCTGAGTGCATGCCCGGATCGCGGCGTGTTTCGCTGTGCGCGTACGCCGGGTGCGCCGCCTTGTTGTGCGGGGAGTGTCGCGGTCCGACCCCTGGTCGCCCGGAAATAAGATGGATGACTGTGACTGCCGAGTATTCCGCCCACCATCTCCAGGTTCTCGAGGGCCTCGAGGCCGTGCGCAAGCGCCCCGGCATGTACATCGGCTCGAACGGGTCGCCGGGCCTCATGCACTGCCTGTGGGAGATCATCGACAACTCGGTCGACGAGGCCGTCGCCGGCAACGGCTCGAAGATCGACATCGCGCTGCACGCCGACGGGAGCGTCGAGGTGGCCGACCGCGGTCGCGGGGTGCCTGTCGACGTCGAGCCCCGCACCGGACTCACCGGCGTGGAGGTCGTCTACACGAAGCTGCACGCGGGCGGGAAGTTCGGTGGCGGCTCGTACGCGGCATCCGGCGGTCTGCACGGTGTCGGCGCCTCGGTCGTGAACGCGCTCTCGGAGCGCCTCGACGTCGAGGTCGACCGCGGTGGCAAGACATACGCGATGTCGTTCCACCGCGGTGAGCCCGGCGTGTTCGCCGACGACGGCGAGCCGCGCCCCGACGCCCCGTTCACGCCGTTCGAGCAGAAGAGCGAGCTGCGCGTGGTCGGCAAGGTGGCCAAGGGCGTGACCGGCACCAGGGTGCGTTATTGGGCAGACCGGCAGATCTTCACCAAGGACGCCGCCTTCCAGCTTCCCGAGCTCGAGACCCGCGCGCGTCAGACGGCATTCCTCGTTCCCGGGCTCGAGTTCGAGATCCGCGACGAGCGCCCGGCGACAGGCTCAACGACCCATGTGGAAGGAGCCTCCGAAGCGGATGCGTCCGCCGGCGCGCGCGTGACCACCTACCTGTACGAGGGCGGCATCTCGGAGTTCGTCGAGTACCTGGCATCCGACGCGCCCGTCACCGACACGTGGCGCATCCACGGCAGCGGACGCTTCACCGAGACGGTTCCTGTGCTGCAGGCCGACGGGCACATGAAGTCCACTTCCGTGGAGCGCGAGTGCGAGGTCGATGTCGCCCTGCGCTGGGGCACCGGCTACGACACCACGGTGCGCTCGTTCGTCAACATCATCGCCACGCCCAAGGGCGGCACGCACCAGCAGGGCTTCGAGCAGGAGCTGCTGAAGACCCTGCGCGGCCAGGTCGAGCAGAACGCCCGCCGTCTCAAGGTCGGAAACGACAAGCTCGAGAAGGACGACGTGCTCGCGGGGCTCACCGCGGTGCTCACCGTCACCGTGCCCGAGCCGCAGTTCGAGGGGCAGACCAAGGAGGTGCTCGGCACGCCGGCCGTGCGCACGATCGTCGCGCAGGTGGTGCGCACGCAGCTCGCCGAGCGCTTCGCGTCGACCAAGCGCGACGACAAGAACCAGGCGTCGATGCTGCTCGACAAAATCGTCTCCGAGATGAAGGCCCGCGTCTCGGCGCGCGCGCACAAGGAGACGCAGCGGCGCAAGACGGCGCTCGAGTCGTCGTCGCTGCCCGCGAAGCTGGTCGACTGCCGGTCGAAGGACTTCGAGCAGAGCGAGCTGTTCATCGTCGAGGGCGACTCGGCGCTCGGCACCGCACGGCACGCCCGCAACAGCGAGTTCCAGGCTCTGCTGCCGATCCGCGGCAAGATCCTCAACGTGCAGAAGGCGTCGGTCAGCGACATGCTCGGCAACGCCGAGTGCGCGGCGATCATCACGACGATCGGCGCCGGCTCCGGTCGCTCGTTCGACCTCAGCGCCGCCCGCTACGGCAAGGTGATCCTGATGAGCGACGCCGACGTCGACGGCGCGCACATCCGCACCCTGCTGCTCACCCTGTTCTTCCGCTACATGCGCCCGCTCGTCGAGGCGGGTCGGGTGTACTCCGCCGTCCCGCCGCTGCACCGCGTGATCGTCATGAATCCCGGCTCGAAGCCGAACGAGACCATCTACACCTATTCCGAGGCCGAGCTGCACGCTCTGCTCGCGAAGCTGCAGAAGTCTGGCAAGCGCTGGCAGGATCCGATCCAGCGCTACAAGGGCCTGGGGGAGATGGATGCCGATCAGCTGGCCAACACCACGATGGAGAAGTCCGGCCGGCTGCTGCGCCGCGTGACGATCGAGGACGCCGAGTCGGCGGATGCCGCGGTGCGCACCTTCGAGCTGCTGATGGGCAGCGAGGTGGCGCCGCGCCGCGAGTTCATCATGAGCTCGAGCGACCGGCTCAGCCGCGAGGCCATCGACGCCTGACCCTGGGTCCCTGAGCCTGCCGAAGGCCCCTGACCCTGCCGAAGGGCATGATCGCACCTGGGTCCCTGAGCCTGTCGAAGGGCCCTGACCGCGCCGGAGGGTCAGCCGATCGCGGTGCCGACCGACCCGATCACGGCCTCCAGCGGCTGGCCCGAGCCATCACGCTTCGCGCCGGACTCGGGCAGAACGCGAGCCGCGCCGTCGGTCCCGACGGCGCGCGGATCCGCACCCACCCAGGCCAGGCGAAGACCATCCTCGCCCTTCAGCAGCGCGTGCGCCCGCACCCCTCCGGTCGCACGGCCCTTCGCGGGGAACTCGGCGAATGCCGAGACCTTCGCCCGACCGGCGTCGGCGCCCGCGAGGGTGCCCTCCGCACCCGAGACGGTCACCACCACGGCGTCGTCTGCCGCGCCGACCACCGTGAACGAGATGACCTGGCTCTTCGCCCCGAGCTTCATCCCGGCCATGCCGCCGGCGGGTGCCCCCTGGGGTCGCACGTTCGACGCCGCGAAGTGCAGCAGCTGGGCATCCGAGGTGACGAAGACGAGCTCCGCGTCGTCGGGAGCAGGCGCGGCGCCGACGACCACGTCCTTCGGCTTCAGCCCGATGATCTCCAGCTCGGGTCGCACCGCGAGCGTCGAGGGGACGACGCGCTTCACCACGCCGTCCCTGGTGCCCAGGGCGACGGGGGTGTCGTCGTCGAAGCGGATGAGGGCGACGACCCGCTCGCTGCGGTCGGTGAGCCCGAGGTAGTCGGAGATGCGCACACCGGCACCGAGACCGACCGACGAGGCGGGCACGGCGGGGATGTCGAGGGGCGTGAACCGCACGACGCGTCCCGCGGTCGTGACCGCGCCGATCTCACTGCGCGTGGTCGTCTCCAGGCGTGCCTGAATGGCGTCGTGCTTGCTGCGACGCGGTGGCGTCGTGATCACGACGCCCGGCTCGAGGTCGACCCGCACGGCACGACCCGTGGTCGACAGCAGCAGCGTCGTCGGGGCATCCGCGATCTGCAGCTCCGCAGCCGACTTCGTGGTGCGCGCCTTCGGCGGCGCGGCGTTGAGCAGCAGGGTGCGCCGGTGCGTGCCGAACTGGTCGGCCACGGCGTCCAGCTCCTGCGCGACCTGAGCACGGATCAGGGCGGGATCGGCCAGCAGCGTCTCGAGTTCGGCGATCTCGGCGAGCAGCTTGTCGCGCTCCGCCTCGAGCTCGAGACGCGAGAACTTCGTCAGCCGGCGCAGGCGCAGCTCGAGGATGTACTCGGCCTGCACCTCGTCGAGCTCGAACACCTGCTGCAGGCGCGCGCGGGCGGTCTCGGAGTCGTCGGACGAGCGGATGACCTGGATGACCTCGTCGATGTCGAGGATCGCCAGCAGCAGACCGCGCACGAGATGCAGCCGCTCGTTACGCCGCGCCAGGCGGTATCGGCTGCGCCGCGTGACGACCTCGACACGGTGCTGCAGGTACACCCGCAGCAGCTCCTTGAGGCCGAGGGTGCGCGGCTGACCGTCGACGAGCGCGACGTTGTTGATCGAGAACGACTCCTCGAGCGGGGTGAAGCGGAACAGCTGCTCGAGCACCGCGGCCGGGTCGAAACCGGTCTTGACGGTGACGACCAGCCGCAGGCCGTTCTTGCGATCGGTCAGGTCCTGCACATCGCTGATGCCCTGCAGCTTCTTCGCGGTGACCGCGTCCTTGAGCTTCTCGATGACGCGTTCGGGCCCGACCTGGTAAGGCAGCTCGGTGATGACGATGCCGGTCTTGCGCGGCCCGAGCGGTTCGATCGAGGTCTTCGCACGCAGTCGGAAGGCCCCACGGCCCGACTCGTACGCATCCCTGACCCCGTCGAGGCCCATCAGGATCCCGCCGGACGGGAAGTCGGGACCGGGCACGAACTCCATCAGCTCGGCGGTGGTCGCCTCGGGGTTCTCGAGCAGATGAGTGGCCGCCGCGACGACCTCGATGAGGTTGTGCGGCGCCATGTTCGTCGCCATGCCGACGGCGATGCCGCTGGCGCCGTTGACGAGCAGGTTGGGGAATGCCGCCGAGAGCACGGCGGGCTGCTGGAACTGGCCGTCGTAGTTGGGCACGAAGTCGACGACGTCCTCGTCGAGGTTCTCGGTCATCGCCAGAGCGGATGCCGCCAGACGCGCCTCGGTGTATCGGGACGCCGCCGGTCCGTCATCGAGCGAGCCGAAGTTGCCGTGCCCGTCGACCAGCGGCACGCGCAGCGCGAAGTCCTGGGCGAGGCGCACCAGAGCGTCGTAGATGGCGGAGTCGCCGTGCGGGTGCAGCTTTCCCATCACCTCGCCCACGACGCGGGCGCTCTTGACGTGCCCGCGATCCGGGCGCAGCCCCATCTCGGCCATCTGGTACAGGATGCGCCGCTGCACGGGCTTCAGACCGTCGCGCGCGTCGGGCAGTGCGCGGGAGTAGATCACCGAGTACGCGTACTCGAGGAACGAGCCCTGCATCTCTTGCGACAGGTCGATGTCCTGGATGCGCTCCTGAACGGGCTCGGATGACGAGGGCTTTGGCATGGACTTCCTGCAGGTCGCTCGGTGCGGACTCGCGACGGCGCTCGGGCGCGGCGCGTCGGGCCACCTGTGCGAGACTGACCCGGATGCCTCTCATCCTACCGACCAGCCTTGATTCGACGCGGAGCATCAGCGGGGTGGCGCCACAGCTGCTCGCCTCGCTGCGCGGCGGAACCGCCGACCTTCGCACGGTGCGGTCTGTCGTGCTGGTGGTCGTGGACGGGCTGGGCGCGCCGGCACTGCGCGCGCACGCCGGACATGCGCGCACGCTGTCGTCGGCCATGGCGAAGAAGGACGTCGCGGGATCCGTGTTCCCCACCACGACGGCAGCCGCGCTGACCAGTCTGCTCACCGGGGTGGCTCCCGGAACACACGGCCTGGTCGGGTACCGCGTGCGCGACCCCGAGTCCGACGTGCTGGTGAACCTGCTCAGCGGGTGGGAGGCCGGACGAATCGACCCCGTGCAGTGGCAGAGCAGCGCGACGGTGTTCGAGCAGGCCGCGGCGGCCGGGCATCCGGCGTTCGCCGTCGGCATCCCGGCCTACGCCGGCAGCGGATTCTCCGGGGCGACGCTGCGCGGCGCCGACTTCCGGTCGGCGCGCGGCGCGGCCGAGCGTGTGGAGCTGGCCTGGGAGCTCGCGGATGCCCACGACGGGGCCCTCGTGTACTGCTACCTGCCCGAGGTCGACAAGGCGGGCCATCGCCACGGCGTCGACTCGGCCGAGTGGATCGCCGCCCTGGAGGACGTCGATGCCGCGCTCTCGCGACGGGTTCCCGGCGGGGTGGGGGTGCTGGTCACCGCCGATCACGGCATGATCGACGTGCCGCACCACCGCCAGCTCGTGCTGGACGCCGCGGGCGGCTGGCACGACGGCATCCGGCACATCGGCGGCGAGCCGCGGATGCTGCACGTCTACGCCGAGCCCGACGCCGACCAGGCAGGTCTGCTCTCGCGCTGGCGACGGGACCTGGAAGGGGCGGCCGACGTGGTCAGCCGCACCGAGGCGATCGACGCCGGACTGTTCGGACCGGTGGAGTCCGATGCCGTGCGCGAGCGCATCGGCGACATGCTGGTGATCGCACGAGGCAATGTCGCGCTCTACGACGCCGAGGCCGACGACCAGCGTGGGCGCGGCATGGTGGGTCAGCACGGTGCACTGACGCCGGAGGAGTGGCGCGTGCCGTTCATCCGACTCGGCGACTTCCGGCGCTGACGGGCGGGCGGGCGCTCACTCGTCGGTGCGCGCTCCGAACACGATCTCGTCCCAGGAGGGCATCGCGTTGCGGCGCTTCCGGCGTCCGCTGGGCTGCTCGGCTGCCGGCTCGGGCTTCGTCTCGGACGGCTTCGGCTCGGCGGCCTTGTCGTCGGGCTCGTCGAGCGCGTCGAACAGCGCCAGCGGCGACGCATCCTCGTCGTCGCTGCCGTCGAACAACGGTGCCGACTCGCGCTGGCCGCGACAGCGGCGCAGCGCCTCGAGCAGGTCGGCGGTCTCAGAGCTCGTGCGGTGCTCATCGGGGGCGCGGCGGGCGGCGGCATCCTGAACGGCAGCGCTGGAGTGCTCGGCGACCGGAGGCTCCTCGGTCTCCTCCGGCGGGGGCAGCAGCCGCGGACCGAACGCCCCCGAGTCGAAGCGGCTCTCGTCCTTGTACGGCGAGACGCGCTCCGCCTCGACCGCGCGCAGGCGCGGGATGAGGCCCTCGGGAAGCGAACCCTGCCGGGAGAGCTGTGCGGCGTCGGCGTTGATCGGCGACAGCGTGCTGCGGCGCGGGTCGAACACCCAGCGTGCATCGTGCGCGACCTCGTTCGCCGTGAACTCGAGCTTGACCGTCCAGCCGGCCTCGTCCTTCCAGCTCGCCCAGCGCTCGTCGGACGCTGCCAGGTCGGCCAGCTTGGCGCGCACGGCGGAGCCGAAGGTGGGCTGCGCATCGGGCTCCACCTCGCTGCCGATCAGCACCGGCACGGCGAGAGCCTGGTTGACGATGTGCTCGCGTTCGGCGAGGACGGGGCCCTCGAAGCGCGCCACGTCGGACTCGCTCACGCCGAGCAGGGCGGCGACCTCGGCGGCCGTCAGGCCCGCGCGGATCTGCGCCTGGATGTCTCGCGGGCTCGCGGCCAGGCGCGCCGGAGCAGGTTCGGCCTCGCGAGTCGCTCGACGCACCTCTCGATGCAGGACGTCGTCGATGGGGAGCGCGAAGCGCTGCCCGGACTCGGTCGCGAGGACGAGGACTCCCGCTTCCGTTCCGACGATGGTGACGTTTTCCATGCCAATGCCCCTCTGATGGGTGTGCGTTCATGGTGTCACGGGCAGGCTGATCGAGTGGGGAATACGGCGGGCGTGCCGCGAGTTTTCCCGACCGAGCCGACAGGCATTTGCTTATTGGTGCGCAGTCGTGCAAACTATGGCCCGCCGATCACCCGATATCGGATCCCCCCACCCCCAGATCACACACACCACGGAAGTGGAGAATCACCGCATGGCAACCGATTACGACGCCCCTCGCAAGAGCGAAGACGACTCCGAGTCGATCGAAGCCCTCAAGGAGCGCGTGCCGAACACCCAGTCCGGCGCCGGCGACGTCGAGGACTCGGACAACCCGACGGGGTTCGAGCTCCCCGGCGCCGACCTCTCCGACATGGAACTCGATGTCGTCGTGCTGCCCGCGCAGCAGGACGAGTTCACCTGCATGAGCTGCTTCCTGGTGAAGCACCGCTCGCAGCTCGACCACGACGGCGCGGACGGCCCGATCTGCAAGGAATGCGCCGCCTGATCACCGACACGCACGCGCCCCGGCCTGATGGCCCGGGGCGCGTTCTGCATTCCGGCGCGTCAGCCGCGCTGTGCGCGCGCCGTGCGGATCGCCGCCGCCAGGCGGTCGGGGGTGCGCGAGGAGATCGTCCAGCTGTTCACCGGGTCGTCCGGGTCGGTGACCGGCACGACGACGACGCCGTCGATGCCGCCGCGCAGCAGATTCCAGCCGTCTCTCGCGATCTGATGCGTGCGCCTGGCCCTGGCCTCCTCGCCTGAGAACTCGCCGGGCTCACCCAGCCAGGCGGCGTCGATGTGCGCGCGCCCCGCATGCAGCACGCCGTCGACCACGCGGATGGTGGGGGAGAGGGCGATGCTCACGACCACGAGCACGAGCGAGACGGCCGCTCCGACCATCAGCGCGAGGCTCGCGTCGAGCGGTGTCAGCACGAGCGACACCATCGGGCCGGCGAGGGCGATGGTGATCAGCAGCGCCAGGCCGGGGGCCAGTCGCTCGCGGTAGGTCTCGCGCGTATCGGGGTGAAGGTTCTGCATTAGCCTCATGGGGTGACTCATTCCGTTGCCGTCCCCATTATCTCGGCGAACGTCCCGTTCTACGCGCACCCCGGAGATGCCGGGGCCGATCTGGTGTCGACCGAGGCGGTCCGGCTCGAGCCCGGTGAGCGGGCGCTGATCGGCACGGGCGTGCGCATCGCGTTGCCCGAGGGGTATACCGCCTTCGTCGTGCCGCGCAGCGGCCTCGCCGCCAAGCACGGCATCACCGTGGTCAACTCGCCCGGCACCGTCGACGCCGGCTACCGGGGCGAGATCAGGGTCAGCCTGCTGAACACCGACAGCAGGGAAGCGTACGATGTGGCGGTCGGCGACCGCATCGCGCAGCTCATCGTGATGCCCGTCGTGCAGGCGCGTTTCGAACCCGTCGACGACCTGCCCGACAGTGTCCGCGGCGACGGCGGATTCGGGTCGACCGGCTACACCCAGGGAAAGAGCGAATGACTGAAGAGATCGAACCCACGCTGAAGTCCGCGCCGGCCGACCGGGCGACCGCTGGCCCGTTCGACGACAGCGAGGCGAACCCCGTGCGCCCGTACATCGACCTCGGTGGCATCAAGGTGCTGCCCCGTGAGGGCCTCAACCTGCGTCTCGAGGTCGAGGAGCAGAGCAAGAGGATCGTGGCCGTCGGCCTCGACTACGCCGGCTCGTCGCTGCAGGTGCAGCCCTTCGCCGCGCCGCGCTCGCGCGGGCTGTGGGATGAGACCCGCGTGCAGCTGCGCGACCAGATCCGCACGCAGGGCGGGCGGGTCGAGGAGCGCGAGGGCACGCTGGGCAAGGAGCTGCTCGCCGAAGTGCCCGCCACGGCGGCGGAGGGATCCGGCATGCGACTGGCGAGATTCGTCGGCGTCGACGGCCCGCGCTGGTTCCTGCGCGGAGTCATCGGCGGCGACGCCGCCTCCGACCCGGCCGCGGCCGAGCAGGTCGAGGACCTGTTCCGCTCGATCGTCGTCGTGCGGGGCGCCACGCCGATGCCGCCGCGAGACCTGATCCCGCTGAAGATGCCCTCCACGCCGGGATCGGCGTGACATCGGCCGACGACCGGGACGATACGCCCGCCCCCGGGCATCCGTCATCCGAGCCGGTCGGCTCCGCCGACCCGACGGCGGCGGACGTGATCGGTGCCGCTCTCGGCGGCGCCGCGCGCCGGGCTGGACTCAGCACGGAGACCGACGAGAGCGCCCACCGGATCGTGTGGAGTGCGATGGGCGGCTGGCGCGGGATCGTCGAGTCGGTGCTGCCCAGCCTCGCGTTCGTGATCCTGTTCACTCTGCGCCCGGAACCCCTGATGCTCTCCCTCGGCGTGTCGGTCGGGATCGCCGCCGTGTTCACGACCATCCGCCTCGTGCAGAAGTCGCCCCCCGCCGCGGCGTTCGGAGGCCTGGTGGCGGCGGCCGCAGCGGCCGGCCTGGCGCTGTGGACGGGACGCGGGGCCGACAACTTCGTGCCAGGTCTGATCACGAACGCGGTCTACGGCACGGTGATGGTCGTCGCGGCCCTGGTCGGCTGGTCGATCATCGGACTCGCGGTCGGCTTCCTGATGGGCGAGGGCACCGCGTGGCGCGATGACCGTCGCAAGCGCCGCGCGTTCTTCTGGCTGGGGCTGGCCTGGGGCGTGCTGTTCCTGCTGCGACTGTCGGTCCAGCTGCCGCTGTACCTCACGGATCAGGTGACCCTGCTGGGCACGCTCAAGCTGGTCATGGGCCTGCCGCTCTTCGCGCCCATGGTCGCCGTGACGTGGCTCGTCGTCCGCGCGCTCTACCGACGCGCCGAGTAGCAGCCGACGATCGTCGGTTCTGGTAGATTTATCTTGACGTCAAGATAAATTGCTCATTCCGTCGAGCGGTCGTCCGACGCAGACTGGTAAGGACAACCTTGCTAGCCGTGGCGATCATTCGGCGAGCAAGATGGAAGCGCCTGTCGCTCCCATCCGATCAGAAGGAGACGGATTCGTGTCCACGGTGAACAGCTTCGGTGCCAAGAGCACCCTGACAGTCGGCAGCACCGACTACGAGATCTTCCGCATCGACACGGTGCCGGGGAACGAGAAGCTCCCCTTCGCTCTGAAGGTGCTCCTCGAGAACCAGTTGCGCACCGAGGACGGCGCCAACGTCACGAAGGCGCAGATCGAGGCGCTCGGATCATGGGACCCCGCCGCGGAGCCCGACACCGAGATCCAGTTCACGCCCGCGCGCGTGGTCATGCAGGACTTCACGGGTGTGCCCTGCATCGTCGACCTCGCCACCATGCGCGAGGCCGTCACCGCACTCGGCGGCGACCCGAACCGCATCAACCCGCTCTCTCCTGCGGAGATGGTGATCGACCACTCCGTGATCGCCGACCTGTTCGGGCGTCCGGACGCGATCGAGCGCAACGTCGAGATCGAGTACCAGCGCAACGGCGAGCGGTACCAGTTCCTGCGCTGGGGCCAGACGGCGTTCGACGACTTCAAGGTCGTGCCCCCGGGGACGGGCATCGTGCACCAGGTGAACATCGAGCACCTGGCCAAGGTCATCTACGACCGCACCGTCGACGGCGTTCTGCGCGCGTACCCCGACACCTGTGTCGGCACCGACTCGCACACCACGATGGTCAACGGCCTGGGCGTGCTCGGCTGGGGCGTCGGCGGCATCGAGGCCGAGGCCGCGATGCTCGGTCAGCCCGTGTCGATGCTCATCCCGCGGGTCGTCGGCTTCAAGCTGACCGGTGAGATCCCCGCCGGCGTCACCGCCACCGACGTGGTGCTGACGATCACCGACATGCTCCGCCAGCACGGCGTGGTCGGCAAGTTCGTCGAGTTCTACGGCGCCGGCGTCGCATCCGTCCCGCTCGCGAACCGCGCCACGATCGGCAACATGTCGCCCGAGTTCGGGTCGACCGCGGCGATGTTCCCCATCGACGACGTGACCCTCGACTACCTGCGCCTCACCGGCCGCGACGACCACGCCGTCGACCTGGTCGAGCAGTACGCCAAGGTTCAGGGCCTGTGGCACGACGTCGACAAGGAGCCCTCGTACTCGGAGTACATGGAGCTCGACCTGTCGACGGTCGTCCCCTCGATCGCCGGACCCAAGCGTCCGCAGGACAGGATCCTGCTGTCCGAGGCGAAGCAGCAGTTCGAGAAGGACATCGTCAACTACGCGGAAGCCACCACCAGCGACGACATCGTCGACCTCGAGTCGAAGCACTCGTTCCCGGCATCCGACCCTGGTCAGGTCCCCGGTGAGGAGTCGCCGACCACGCGCCCGGTGCACATCAACAGCGGCGCGCCGGCGAACGTCTCGCGCCCGGTGCCCGTCACCACGCCCGAGGGGCAGAAGTACATCCTCGACAACGGTGCCGTGACGCTCGCCGCGATCACCTCG
Source organism: Microbacterium sp. (assembly GCF_032084865.1). Taxonomy (GTDB): domain Bacteria; phylum Actinomycetota; class Actinomycetes; order Actinomycetales; family Microbacteriaceae; genus Microbacterium. The sequence goes on along the minus strand of NZ_DAMDLU010000042.1, from coordinate 4,433 downwards.
TGCACCAACACGTCGAACCCGTCGGTGATGATCGCCGCCGGTCTTCTCGCCCGCAAGGCGCGTGAGAAGGGACTCACGCAGAAGCCGTGGGTCAAGACCACCCTCGGCCCCGGCTCGAAGGTCGTCACCGACTACTACGAGAAGTCCGGCCTCGACAAGGACCTCGAGGGTCTCGGCTTCTACACCGTCGGCTACGGCTGCACGATCTGCATCGGCAACTCCGGACCGCTGATCGAAGAGGTGTCCGAGGCGATCAACGAGCACGACCTCGCGGTGACGGCGGTGCTCTCGGGCAACCGCAACTTCGAGGGCCGCATCAGCCCCGACGTGAAGATGAACTACCTCGCAAGCCCGCCGCTGGTCGTCGCATACGCGATCGCCGGTTCGATGCACTTCGACTTCGAGACCGATCCGCTCGGCAAGGACGAGGCCGGCAACGACGTCTTCCTGAAGGACATCTGGCCGGCCCCCGAAGAGGTGCAGGAGATCATCGACTCGTCGATCTCGCGCGATCAGTTCATCAAGCAGTACGCCACCGTGTTCGACGGTGACGAGCGCTGGAAGAACCTGCCGACGCCGACCGGTCCGATCTTCGAGTGGGACGACGCGTCGACCTACGTGCGCAAGGCGCCCTACTTCGACGGCATGGAGCTGACCCCGGCACCTGTCACCGACATCACCGGCGCTCGCGTGCTGGCGACGCTGGGCGACTCGGTCACCACCGACCACATCTCGCCGGCAGGAAACATCAAGGCGGGCACCCCGGCCGCGCAGTACCTCACCGAGCACGGCGTCGAGCAGCGCGACTTCAACTCCTACGGATCGCGCCGAGGCAACCACGAGGTGATGATCCGCGGCACGTTCGCGAACATCCGCCTGAAGAACGCGCTCGTCAAGGCCGTCAACGACGGTCAGCAGATCGAGGGCGGCTTCACCCGCGACTTCACGCAGGAGGGCGGTCCGCAGGCGTACATCTACGATGCGTCGCAGAACTACCAGGATCAGGGCACCCCGCTGGTGATCTTCGGCGGCAAGGAGTACGGCTCGGGATCGTCGCGCGACTGGGCGGCCAAGGGCACCAACCTGCTGGGCGTCAAGGCGGTCATCACCGAGAGCTTCGAGCGCATCCACCGCTCCAACCTCATCGGCATGGGCGTCGTTCCCCTGCAGTTCCCGGCGGGCGAGACCTGGGAGTCCCTCGGGCTCGACGGCACCGAGGTCATCTCGATCGAGGGCCTGACGGCCCTCAACGAGGGCACCACGCCGAAGACGGTCAAGGTCACGGCCACGCCGAGCGAGTTCTCGGCAGAGGGCCGCGAGCCCATCACCTTCGACGCGGTCGTCCGCATAGACACACCCGGTGAGGCCGACTACTACCGCAACGGCGGCATCCTGCAGTACGTGCTGCGTTCGCTGGTCTGATGCGAGCCGACAGGGGTCCGGATGCTTCGGCATCCGGACCCCTGTCGCATCCCGGATGGCTCGGATGCGTCGGCATCCGGGGCCCGTGGCTCTACCCGAGATAGAATATCCGGATGCGCGCGCCGTCCCCGGCGGGCGATCAACGTCGCGGAAGGGTGTCCATGCCGATCCTGCCGAGCATCACCGGCCCCCGAGATCTCGATCGACTCTCCAGCGGGCAACTGGTCGAGCTGGCGGCCGAGATACGGGCATTCCTCGTCGAGAACGTCGCTCGCACCGGCGGTCACCTCGGGCCGAACCTCGGCGTCGTCGAGCTCACGATCGCCCTGCACCGGGTGTTCTCCTCGCCCGATGACCCGATCATCTTCGACACCGGCCACCAGTCGTACGTGCACAAGCTGCTCACCGGGCGCCAGGACTTCTCGAGCCTTCGCTCCCGCGGCGGACTCGCCGGGTACCCGCAGCGTTCCGAGAGCGTGCACGACGTCGTCGAGTCCTCGCACGCGTCGAGTTCGCTGAGCTGGGCGGACGGCATCTCGCGGGCCCTCACCGCGACGGGACGGGCCGACCGGCACGTCGTGGCGGTCGTCGGCGACGGCGCGCTCACCGGCGGGATGACCTGGGAGGCGCTGAACAACATCAGCGACGACAACGAGCGCAACCTCGTCATCGTCGTGAACGACAACGGCCGCTCCTACGCGCCGACGATCGGCGGAATGTCCCGCTATCTGAACCGCGTGCGCACCGCGGGGGTGTACCGCGAGATGCACCGGAAGTCCGACCGGCTGTTCCGCGCCTTCGGTCCGCTCGGGCGCGCGGTGTTCCGCGGCGTGCGCGGCGGAACGCACGGCTTCCTCTCGCGCTTCACGAACAACGTGGCGCTGTACTCCAACCTCGACATCAAGTACCTGGGTCCGGTGGACGGCCACGACGTCGACGCACTCATCGAGACGCTGCGCTTCGCCAAGGACTACGGCGCCCCGGTCATCGTGCACGCGATCACCGAGAAGGGCCGCGGCTACCAGCCCGCCCTCGACGACGTGGCCGACCAGTTCCACGCCGTCGGACGCATCGACCCGAAGACCGGCGGTGCGCTGTCGTCATCGTCCGGCACGTCGTGGACCTCGGTGTTCTCGGACGCGCTGGTCGAGATCGGCGGTCGCGACGACAAGGTCATCGCGATGACCGCGGCGATGCTGCGTCCGACTGGCCTCGCCGCCTTCGCCGAGCGCTTCCCCGATCGGGTGTACGACGTCGGCATCGCCGAGCAGCATGCCGTCGCGTCCGCCGCGGGGCTCGCGTTCGGCGGTCTGCACCCCGTGGTGGCGATCTACGCCACGTTCATGAACCGCGCCTTCGACCAGGTGCTGATGGATGTCGCGCTGCACCGCGCCGGGGTGACGTTCGTGCTCGACCGTGCCGGCGTGACCGGACCGGACGGGCCCAGCCACAATGGCGTGTGGGATCTGGCGATGCTGCAGATGGTGCCTGGCATCCGGATCGCCGCCCCGCGCGACGCAGTGCGCCTGAGCGAATGCCTCGCCGAAGCCGTCGCCGTCGATGACGCGCCCACGGTGATCCGCTATCCCAAGGGCGACGTGCCCGACCCGATCACCGCCGTCGAGCGCCTCGCCGACGGCACCGACGTGCTCGCCCGCGGCGACGAGGAGGACGTGCTGATCGTCGCGATCGGCTCGTTCGCCGAGATCGCCGTGAAGATCTCCGAGCGGCTGCGCGACCGCGGGGTCGGCGTCACCGTGATCGACCCGCGCTGGGCGGTGCCCGTGCAGCCTGCGGTCGTGTCGCTGGCCGCTCGGCACCGGCTCGTGATCACCCTGGAGGACGGCATCCGGGTCGGGGGCATCGGCACGCGCGTGCGCCAGGTGCTCCGGGAAGCCGGGATCGACACCGGGGTGGACGAGCTGGGCCTGCCGGACGAGTTCCTCGACCACGCGTCCCGCGAGCAGATCCTCGAGGATGCCGGGCTGACGATCGACAAGATCGCGGCCGACATCGTCGCGCAGGTGGGCGGGACACGCATCCCGGTGGCGAAGGCTCCCGGGCAGACCGAGGCCGTCGACGTCTCACTCATCCAGAAGCGCTGAGCTCTGCGAGCATCCGCTCGACGATCTCGGTGACCGGGGAGAGCAGCGCCGCGCGCCGCGACGGCACGAGTCCCACACGCAGCCGGCGCTCGAGCACGTCATCGGCGCTGAGAGCACCCTCCTCCCGCACGGCGTTGACGACGTCCTGCTCGGTCGCCGTCACGCCGTCGACGAGGGGCCGCTGAGGGAGATGCTCAGGCAGCGGCACGAGTCTCAGGGACGCTGTGCGGCACGCGCCGGCATCGAGCCGGCCCACTTCGACCGCCAGGTCGACGGCATCCTCGGCCATCCGTCGGTAAGTGGTCAGCTTTCCGCCGAGCACGCTCACGAAGCCGTCGCCCGACTCGCTCACGAGATGCCGACGGGAGATGTCGGCGGTGGCGGCATCCCCGCTGTCGACCAGCGGACGAAGACCCGCGAACGCCCCCCGCACCCGTTCCCGCGGCAGGGGCGAGTCGAGCACGCGGTTCAGCGTGTCGAGCAGGAAGGTGATCTCGGCGTCGGTCGGCTCGGCGACCTCGGGCACCGCACCGGGGGCGTCTTCGTCGGTCAGTCCCACGTACACGAGTCCGTCCGCCTGGGGCAGGGCGAACACGTAGCGGCTGATCGAGCCGGGGTGCGGGATGGCGAGGGCGGCGGTGGGATGCCCGAGATCGGCGGCGTCGAGCACGATGTGCGTGCCACGGCTGGGTCGCACCCGGATCCCGTCGTCGAGTGAGCCCGCCCAGACACCGGTGGCGTTGATCACGGCGCGAGCCCGCAGGTGCAGGCTCTCTCCGGTGAGCAGATCCTCGGCGTCGGCGCCGTGCGCGTGCAGCGCGCGGGCGCGCACCCGGGTGAGGATCTTCGCGCCGAGCGCGGCCGCGGTGCGCGCGACGGTGACGACGAGGCGAGCATCGTCGTCGA
>NZ_DAMDLU010000041.1:15357-20894 GCF_032084865.1 Microbacterium sp. | reverse complement strand
CGATGTGTATCGGCGGAAGGGGCAGCCGGCGCGCGCGTCAGCGCCCGAGGCCGAGCGGACGCACGAGCACGTGCCGGCGGTCGCGCACCCACACGACGCCAGCCTCCCGGTGCTCCGCGCGGGTCGCGAAGCGGTAGCGGTACGAGACGACCCGCACCCACGCCGGTCGTTCGCCGTTGAAGGGGTCGTGGCGCAGCATCCGCAGTGTGGGGCGGTCGGCCTCGAGCAGACGGACGAGGAACATCGTGAACCAGTCGTCGAGCGACCTGCCCAGCGGCAGGAACCACATCAGCCAGTCCAGCCGCAGATGGTACGGCGCGAACTGCCGCGGGATCCGACGCAGCGCGCCGGGCTTGCCCTTGAATTCGTACTCGCGCCAGTCCGCGGCATCCGGATCGGCATCCGTCGTCCCCTCCACGACGTATTCGATGCGCTGCTTGGTGACCGTGCCGAAGGCGCCGTAGGCGTTGCCGAGCTGCCACCGGTTGAAGCTGGCGTTCATCATCTGCCGATGGGCGAACAGGTTGCGCAGCGCGGGCCAGCTGAGCGCGATCAGCGCGAGCCCGATCACCGAGGTGATGATGACCCAGTACAGCGGAATGCCGGATGCCGCGAATCGCCCTTCGGCCGGCTCAGGGCCCCAGGCCAAGCCGATGCCCGAGAACGCGAGCACGATCGTCGCCCAGTTCAGCCAGGCGAAGTTGCCGGTGAGCACGAGCCAGAGCTGGGTGAGGATGATGATCGCCGCAGCGATCGCGCCGATCATCAGCAGGATCGCGTCGACCGAATCCGGGGTGAACAGCGTCACGAGCGGCACGAACAGGAAGAACGGCACCACCAGCTGAGCGACGTGGTTGCCGAGCACCTCACCCTTGTGGAACCACCGCGGCAGCAGGTGCGCCTGGCGGCTGAGCGGCCCAGGCATCGGCTGGGTCTCGTGGTGGTACATCAGCGCGGTGAGGTCGCGCCACTCCCGACCGCCGCGGATCTTGATCATGCCGGCGCCGAACTCCAGCCGGAACACGAGCCACCAGAACAGCACGATGATCACGGTGGGCGGCGGCTGATCCGCCGACCCCAGGAACGCCGCGAGGAACCCGGCCTCGACGAGCAGCATCTCCCACCCGAACCCGTAGAACGTCTGCCCGACGCTGGTGATCGAGAGGTAGCCGAACCACAGCGCCAGAAAGCAGAGCATCGGCACCCAGGGCGGCGCGAGCTGCGGGATGCCGATCACGAGCGCGACGGCAATGACCATGCCGGTCCAGCACAGCGCCACCAGACGCCGGTCGGTGTACCGGATGCGCGTGAAGAGCGTCGGATGCAGCATCCGGCGCCTCGCGGGAGACGACGTCGCCCACGCGATCAGGTCCGGAACAGGCAGCAGCCCCCGCTCGCCCAGCAGCGGCCGGAACTGGTTCAGCGTCGAGAGGAACGCGACCAGATAGAGCGCCGCGATGCCCCGCTGCAGGACCTCGCGGGCGAAGCCGAAGTCGACGGCGGCGAACCCGTCCATGTAGGCAGGCTACGACGGCGGCCCGGCGGAGCGGAGGGGTCTTGACAGCGTTCGAATCGCTCAACTGGCCGTCTCCCTGCGCGCGACGTTGCCGATTGAGCGATTCGAACGCTCCCGTGGGTCAGTCCGTCCGACGATACGAAACGGGGGCCGACACTCCACCCGTCGGACAGAACACGTGGATCCGTCCGACATCTGGAGTGTCGGCCCCCGTTTCGTAACCGGCGCACCGGCACCGGCGCACCGGCACCGGCACCGGCACCGGCACCGGCGCACCGGCTACCGGGTCACTTGATGACGTCGGGGTTCTCCTCGAGCCATGCCTTGACGGCCTCGCGCTCCTTGCCCTCGCCGTACTCGTTGACGACCAGGTCTTCGAGCGAACCGTACTGCTCGTCGTCGAGCTTGATGCTCTCGATCAGCTCGGCGGCCTCGGGGTACTTCTCGGCGAAGCCCTTCGTGCCCAGGAAGTGCAGGCCCTCGGCGTCGCCCATCAGGCCGTTCGGGTCTTCGAGGTCCTTCACGGGGAAAGCGTCGTTGGCCCAGAACGGACGCCACAGCGTGACGACGATGTCTTCGTTCGCGTCGGTCGCCTTCTTCAGCTCGGTGAGCATGGCGGCGGTCGACGAGGTGACGAGTTCGTACTCGCTGTTCAGGCCCGTCTCCTCGAGCATGGTCGTGGTCTGCTCGGTGAGACCGGCGCCCGGCTCGATGCCGAGGATCTTGCCGTCGTAGGTCGCGGCCTTGCCCTTGAGATCCTCGATCGAGGTGAGCTCGGAGTACTCGGGCACCGCGATGGTCAGCTTCGCGTTCTCGTAGTACGTGCCGAGATCCTCGATGTCGTCGCCGTACTTGTCCATGTACTTCTTGTGGGTGAGCTCGGGCCATGCCGAGGGGTAGATGTCGACGTCGCCCTGGGCGAGGCCGGTGTACAGCGGACCGGCGTCGGTGAGGGTCTTCATCTCGACGTCGTAGCCCAGCTCCTCGAGCTTGTTCTCGAGCAGGTACGCGGTGCTGAGGCCGTCGGTCCACGACGGCAGGAAGCCGAGCGTGATGGTGCCCTTGTCGCCCTTCGAGCCGGCGTCGGAGTCACCCGTTCCTCCGGTGCCTCCGGCCCCACCCGACGCGCAGCCGGTGAGGGCGAGCGAGGTGACGGCGGTGAGCGCGAGCAGTGCTGTGAGCTTCTTCTTCATGTTCTCTTCTCTCTTGCGTTCCGTATGTGAGTGCGTGTTCGATTCAGGCGGGCTGCAGGGCGGCATCCGGCACGGGGACGGATGCCGAGGCGCGGCGCCGCGCCTCGCGGCGGCGGGCCAGGATGCCGAGCAGCGAGGCGTGGTTCTCGGCCGGTGCGCCGAGGGCGGCGGTGACCCGGTCGAGGAAGACGGCGATCAGCACGACGCCGAGGCCCGCCTCGACGCCCTTGGCGATATTGATCGTCGAGATCGCCTCGACGACCATCTTGCCGAGACCGTCGGCGCCGGCCATACCGGCGATGACCGCCATCGACAGGGCCAGCATGATGACCTGGTTGATGCCGGCCATGATGGTCGGCATCGCGAGCGGCAGCTGGATGCCGCGCAGGATCTGCCCGGGCTTCGCGCCGAACGCCTGACCGGCCTCGACCGTCTCAGCGTCGACGCCGCGGATGCCGAGCTCGGTCAGTCGCACGCCCGGAGGCAGCGCGAAGATGATCGTCGCGACCATGCCGGGCACCACGCCGATGCCGAAGAACACGATGGCGGGGATCAGGTAGACGAAGGCCGGCATGGTCTGCATGAAGTCGAGCACGGGCTTGAGCACCGCACGCACGGTGGCGTTGCGAGCCGACCAGATGCCCAGCGGCACGGCGATCAGCACCGCGACGACCGTCGCGACGAGCACCAGCGACATGGTCTGCATCGCAGGCACCCACAGGTTCATGCCGACGATCAGCAGCAGCGACACGGCCGTGCCGATCGCGAGCTGCCACGAGCGCACCAGCCACGCGATGAGCGCGGCGATCGCGATGATCGCGACGAAGTGCACCGACAGCAGGCCGGCGGTGAGGCCGTTGACGAGGAACCCGAAGACGAAGGCGATGCCGTCGAGCAGACCGTCGAGGTTGTCCTTGACCCAGTCGACGATTCCGGCGACCCAGGTTCCGATCGGAATACGGAAATCCATCAGCGCACCTCCTCGGCGTCAGGGGAGCCGGCAGGGGTACCGGCGTCAGGGGAGCCGGCGGCCGTCTCGGTGAACGAGCTGGCCTCGGCGAGCACCTCATCGATCACGGCCTGCGGCATCGGGTTCAGCGGCAGGGTCAGCTCACCGGTGGCTCCCGGCCCAGGGCCGAGCGCGGCGAGCAGGGTGACGCGCGGGATCACGCCGGTGAGGCGGCCCTCGCCGTCGGTCACGGCCAGCGGCAGCGGCGACTCGACCGAGGGGATGAAGAGGTTCATCAGCACCTCGTTCTCGTCGACCACCTGCGGTGCCGGCTTGAGGATGGATGCCAGTGACGACTCGCCCTTGCGGACGAGCTTCACCGCATCGCGGTCGGTCACGATGCCGACGAGCTTGCGGTCGCGGCCGACCACATAGGTCGCCGACATGTAGGAATCCCGCATCTGTCGCAGCGCCGTGCGCGGGCCTGCCGACTCGGCCACGACGGGGCGCGGACGCTCCATGACGTTCGAGGCGGTGAGCACGCGGGCCCGGTCGACATCCTGCACGAACTGCTCGACGTAGTCGTTGGCGGGGTCGGTGAGGATGTCTTCGGGCGTGCCGATCTGCACGATGCGGCCGTCGCGCATCACCGCGATGCGGTCGCCGAGGAACATCGCCTCGTTGAGGTCGTGCGTGATGAACACGATGGTCTTCTGCAGCTTGGCCTGCAGCTCGACCAGCTGCTCCTGCATCTCGCGGCGGATCAGCGGATCGAGGGCGCTGAACGCCTCGTCCATGAGCAGGATCTCGGTGTCTGCGGCGAGCGCGCGGGCGATGCCGACGCGCTGCTGCATGCCGCCGGAGAGCTCGCTGGGCAGCTTCTCGCCCCAGCCGTCGAGACCCACCAGGGCGAGGATCTCGTCGGCCTTGCGCAGGCGCTCGGTCTTGCCGATGCCCTTCAGCTCGAGCGGGTAGGCGACGTTGTCAGCGACGGTGCGGTGCGGCAGCAGGGCGAAGTGCTGGAACACCATCGAGACACGGTCACGGCGGATGTCACGCAGCTTCGAGGCCGGGATGCCCGTGATCTCGTCTCCGCCGATGGTGATCTCGCCGGCGGTCGCGTCGTGCAGGCCGTTGAGCATGCGGATGATGGTCGACTTGCCGGATCCGGACAGGCCCATGATGACGAAGATCTCACCGCGGTTCACGGTGAAGCTCGCGTCGATCACGGCGGCGGTGCCGACATCCTGCACCTCGGTGCGGGTCTCACCGGCCTTCAGACGCTTCACGGCCTGCTGCGGATTCCGACCGAAGACCTTGTAGATATTGCGCGCTTCAAGAGCGGTTTCGGACACGTTTCCCCCGTAGCCCACCGAATCTTCGGGTCTCGGCGGGACGCTTCGGTTACGCCCGGGTGACGTTCTCAAGGCCGTTCCGACAGGGCTGCACAGCGGCACAGACGGGGATTTCGGATCCCCGATATAGAACATCGACCGTACGCCCACGCCTCTTCGTGTACAGCTCGGGTCGAAAGAAGGACGCGACCGCGGACTGGTCATGGTGACCTCACGGCCACCTGTCAACGCTAACGATTGGCTGATCCGGTGGCAAATCCGGGTCAGGGTTTTCGCGTGTCACCGGGGGTTCTCCCCCTCAGTTCGAATCGCTCATATTGCAGTGTTCCGGCCCGGAACACTGCAATGTGAGCGATTCGAAAGCGACGGGTCAGCCCCGACGGACGCTGCGCGTGACGGTGAACTTCGGGGTGCGGGCGACCTGCTCCGTCGCCCCGACGTCGCGGGTCAGCACACCGCGGTGATCGAGATGCGAGTTGAACACCGTCCACACCTCACCCCCGGGGCGCAGCACGCGCGCAGCG
>NZ_DAMDLU010000041.1:350-15347 GCF_032084865.1 Microbacterium sp. | reverse complement strand
CAGGCGATGACCGGCACCCTCATGCACGCTCGTGCCGAGATGGAACGGCGGGTTCAGCAGGATCAGGTCGGCCGAACCGTCGGGCAGCTCCGAGCCGGCGTCGTCAAGGGTCACGGTGACGCGTGCGGCGAGGCCGTTCGCGACGACGGATGCCTGGGCCGAGCGCGCTGCAGCGGCCGATCGGTCGGTGGCGGTGATCACGGCATCCGGATGCTGCTGCGCGAACGCGACGGCGAGCGCGCCCGTCCCGCACCCGAGGTCGACGACCCGGGCGGCCGGGTCCGGCGGCGCGAGCGTCGGCATCACGTCGATCAGCACCCGCGTGCCGATGTCGAGGCGAGCGCCGGCGAAGGCGCCGCCGTACGCGCACAGGGTGAAGCCGTCGTGCCGGCGACTGACCGGGAACGGCGGCTGGTCGGAAACGGGAAGGGCACCGGATGCCACGATCAGCCGCGACTTGCGCTCCGCGCGCTGCGCCTGCACATCCGCGAAGTGCCGCGCAAGCACGTCGTTCTGAGTGAGCGCCATGTGCTTCACCCGCCCGCCCGCGATGAGCGTGACGTCGGGCGCCGCCCACCGGGCGACGGCGTCGGCGACCTCCTCGAGCTCGGCGAGCCCCTTCGGCAGCTGCAGCAGCACGAGACGCACCCCACTGAGCAGCGAACTGTCGAGCTCGTGCGCCGCCGGCAGCGACAGGTCGAGCGCCCGCGCGTTGGCGGCAAGCGCGCGCCGGCCGGTGATGAGGTCCTGATGCACCCGGATGCCGCGCATCCCGGCATCCGTCAGGGCGAGAGCGATCGCGCCGTACTCGTCGCCGATGATCGCGACCTCGTCGCCGTCGATCCCGGACTCGACAGCGCGCCGCACGAGCAGCTCGTCAGTGGCGTCCCACGCCTGCAGGTTGGGCGCCTCGACGTCGGGAAAGCGCCGCAGTCGCTGGAAGTCGAAGCCCGTCACTCGCTCACACTATCGCCGCCGCGGCGAGCGGCATTGACATCGACCGAACGCGTGTTTAGAGTACTGAACATGCGTTCAGTCTCTGAGGATCTCACCGCCCGAGCCCGGATTCGCGAGGCCGCGATCCGCGCCTTCGCCCGCGACGGGTTCGACGCGGCGAGCATGCGCGCTATCGCGAAAGATGCGGGAGTCAGCGCGGCTCTGATCGTGCACCACTTCGGTGACAAGAACGCGCTGCGCGCCGCATGCGACGACTACGTCGTGGCCGCGTTCATCGACGACAGGCACGAGCTGATCGAGGCGCCGACGGCCGACCGCATCCGCGCCGCGCTGCACGACGTCGAGCGCTACGGGCCGTACATCGACTACCTCGGCCGCATGCTCGGCGACAGCTCGCCGGCCGCCGACCGCCTCTTCGATGAGATCATCCGCGTCACCCGCGACGTGCTCGACGAGCAGCGCGACGCGGGACTGCTCGTCGAGATGAGCGACCCCGAGATGACCACGCTGCTCGTGGCGATGATCGGCCTCGCGCCCGTGGTGATGCGCGCGCAGATCGGCCGCGTGCTCGGTCAGGACCAGCTGAGCCCGGCCGGGATGATGCGCAGCACCCTCCCCACCCTGGAACTGCTCACGCACGGCATCTACTCGAGCACGGCCTTCCTCGACGGGGCGCGTCAGGCACTGGCATCCGACAGCACTCCCGCGGCCAACGCCGCGTCCGCCCCGGCGGCCACACCCGGGGATCCCACCGAAGGAGGAGCATCATGAGTTCCGTCATCGACATCGCCGGACTGCACAAGCGCTTCGGCCGCAACACCGCCCTGCACGGCCTCGACCTGCACGTGCGGCCGGGCACGATCTACGGCCTGATCGGGCCGAACGGCGCCGGCAAGACCACAACCCTGCGCACCCTCGTCGACATCATCCGTCCCACCTCGGGTGACGTCCGCGTGCTCGGCGAGGATCCGCGCCACGGCGGCGCGCGCCTGCGGCGCCGCATCGGCTACGTGCCGGGCGAGCTGCGTCTCGAGGGGCGGGTGACGGGTCACCGGATGCTGTCGTTCTACTCCGAGGTGTCCGGCCCGGGCGATCGCGGATACACCTCCGAGCTCGCCGAGCGTCTCGGCGTCGACCTGACGCGCCCGGTGCGCAGCCTGTCGAAGGGCAACAAGCAGAAGATCGGGTTGGTCCAGGCGTTCATGCACCGGCCCGAACTGCTGATCCTCGATGAGCCGACCAGCGGGCTCGACCCGCTCATGCAGCGGGAGTTCCTCACGATGGTGCGCGAGGCGCGCGATGCCGGGCAGACCGTGCTGCTCAGCTCGCACGTGCTCAGCGAGATCCAGCAGACCGCCGACGAGGTCGCGGTGCTCGCCGCGGGCCGGATCGTCGCGCAGGGCGACGTCGCGTCGCTGCGCCTGGGATCGGTGAGGCGGGTGCGGGTCGCGGTCGGCGGGCAGGATCCGGATGCCCTGCGCCGTCGCTTCGCGGGCATCGCGGGCGTGCAGGGACTGGATGTCACTGCGCAAGGCGACATGCTGCACCTCACCGCGACGGTGGAGGGCGCGATCGACCCGTTCGTGAAGGCGCTCGCGCAGACGACCGTGAACGACCTGACCGTCGAGGAGCCCGACCTCGAAGAGAGCGTGCTGCGCCTCTACGGGTCGGCCACCCGCAACGAGGGAGGTGCACGATGAGCGCCGTGCTGCCGGTGTTCCGGCGCACCATCCGGGAGTCGAGGCGCGGGGTGATCGGCTGGACCCTCGGCATCGCCGCCGTGCTGTTCCTCTACCTGCCGCTGTTTCCGAGCTTCGGGGCGAACGGACAGCTCGAAGACGTCATCAAGGCGCTGCCGAAGCAGCTGATCCAGACGATCGGCTACGACCAGATCGCCACGGGCGCCGGGTACGCGCAGAGCACGTTCTACGGCCTGATGGGCTTTCTGCTGCTGACGATCGCGGCGGTTCTCTGGGGCTCGGCGGCGATCGCCGGCGCCGAGGAGTCGGGCCGGCTCGAGCTCGACCTCGCGCACGGCATCGGGCGAGCGCAGTACGCCGCCGAGTCGGCGCTCGCCGTGCTCGTGCGGCTGCTGTGGCTGGGCGCGTTCTCGGGTGCGATCGTCTTCGCGCTGAACGATCCGGCGGAGCTGGGCATCCATCCTCCGCACATCGTCGGAGCGGCTCTCGCCCTGACCGGACTGGCCTTTCTCAGCGCGATGGCCGGCCTGTTCGCCGGGGCGCTCACCGGCCGCAGGGCCTGGGCCACGGGAGTCGCCGCGGGCGTCGCCGTGCTCGGGTACGTGTTCCAGGCCGTGGCGAAGCAGTCGAAGGATCTGGAGTGGCTCAACGCGCTCTCGCCCTATGCGTGGGTGTACCACCAGCCGCCGCTGATGGACGGCGTCGACGTCGGCGGCCTGCTGCTCGTCTGGGGCGTCGCGCTCGTGCTGGCCGTGGCATCCGCCCTCGCCCTTTCACGGCGCGACCTGCGGGGGTGACCCGCGCCGCGCACGACATCGGTCGGCGCGGCAGTCCCGTGCCGGATGCCCTAGCGTGAGCATCATCATGACTGCCACGCTCACTCTCGACACCGTCACCCTCCCGTCGGCGCCGGTGGGCGCACCGAATCCGCTGCCCGCGGTCGCCGCGATGCCGCAGGCGCCGTACGAGGCGTCGACCGACGGGCTGCCCGACGACCTGGCCGAGAACATCCGGTACGGCCAGGTCGGCAGCATCCATCCCTATCTGCTGCAGGATCAGTACGCGCGCGAGCGCACCGACGAGCCCATGCGCGTCGCGGTGCTCGAGAACGACCTGCTGCGGGCGGAGTTCGCCGTCGACCTGGGCGGCCGCCTGGTGCGCCTGCTCGACAAGGCGACCGGGCGCGACGTGGTCTACCGCAACGACGTCTTCCAGCCGGCGAACCTCGGGCTGCGAAACGCGTGGTTCTCGGGCGGTGTGGAGTGGAACATCGGTATGCGCGGCCACTGGCCGCTGACCTGCGCGCCGCTGTACGCCGCCGCGCTGACTGCGCCCGACGGCGAACCGGTGCTGCGGATGTGGGAGTACGAGCGGGTGCGCGGGGTGATCGTGCAGATCGACGCCACGCTCGACTCGGCCGCGGCCGCGCTGCACGTGCGCGTGCGGGTGCGCAATCCGCACGCCGACGAGACCGGCATGTACTGGTGGACGAACATCGCCGTCGCCCAAACCGAGGGCTCGCGGGTGTTCGCCCCCGCGACGCACGCCTATCAGACGCAGTACGACGGCACGCTGGCGCACGTCGACGTCGCCGCACCGGACGTGAGCCGTCCGGCCCACGCCGCGCAGGCGGCCGACTGGTTCTACGACCTCTCCGCGAAGGAGATGCCGTGGATCGCGGCGCTCGAACCCGACGGCACCGGACTCGCGCACGTCTCGAGCGCGCGGCTCTCGGGACGCAAGCTGTTCGTCTGGGGCGACACCACCGGCGGACGGCACTGGCAGGAGTGGCTGGGAGGCTCGTACTTCGAGATCCAAGGCGGCCTCACGACCACGCAGTACGAGAACCTGCGGATGCCGGGCGGGGCCACCTGGGAGTGGACCGAGGCGTTCCTGCCGCTGCAGGTCGACCTCGCCGACGCGGAATGGGCGGCGGCCTGCGCCGTCGTCGGCGCACAGGTCGGCCGCGCGACGGATGCCACGGACGTCTCGCGCCTGGACGCCGTGGCCGATCTCGCCCCGGAGCGCACCCTCAACGTCGGCTCGCCCTGGGGTGCACTGGAGGCCGCGCTGGCCGCGCGATACGGCGCACCGTTCGACACCCTGCCGGGAGTGCGGTTCGAGGCGACCGCGGGGGAGGATGCCGAGTACTGGCGCGGCCTGCTGGGCTTGGCCGAGGCCGGGGACGCGGATGCCTCCGCCCCGCCGAGCTATGTCGCCGGCCCGCTCTGGGACCGACTGCTCGCCGAGGCGCCGCCGACGTGGCTGACGCACTACCACCGAGCGGTCGCCGCGCATGCGAGCGGAGACCACACGGAGGCCGCGGCCCACTACGAGGCATCGCTGCGGCTCACCCCCACGGCCTGGGCGCTGCGTGGGCGCGGCCTGCTGAGGACGGCGTCGGGCGAGAGGGATGCCGGCATCGCCGACCTCGCCGATGCGCTCGCTCTGGCCCCCGGACTCACGCCGCTCGCGCTCGAACTCGGAGAGGCCCTGCTGGCCGCGGGGCGGGCGGAGGCGGCATCCGGGTTCGTCGACTCGCTACCCGCCGAGCTCCGCTCGCGGGGCCGGTTCCGCGTACTCGCGGTGCGCGCGGCACTGGCATCCGGAGCCGGCGATGAGGCCCGGCGGATGCTCGAAGACGAGTTCGACGTGCCCGATATCCGCGAGGGGGAGCTGAGCATGTCGGACCTGTGGCGCCAGGCCTTTCCCGACCGCGCCGTGCCGGAGCGCTACGACTTCTCGATGAGCTGACGCCGCGCCGGGGCTGGATTTCGCCGGTGCGGGGTCGATCGCGTACGGTTTCGGCCGCATGAGCGTACGAAACTGACCCCGGATGCCGGGCGGCGCCCTCTTACCGCAGCATGTCGGGATAGACGATGTCGATCTCGTCGATCTCGCGCGAGAAGTCCTTGCGGTTGTTGGTGATGAAGCGGTCGGCTCCCGCCGCCACAGCGGTGGCGAGGTGGGCTGCATCCGCAGCCCGCAACCCGTACTTGGCGCCGAGCACCGCAGCCAGCTGCGCCGTCTCCTCGTCGAACGGCACCAGCTCGAGTGCGGCGAGAATCCGCGCAAGGGCTTCGACCTCGGCAGACTGCGGGTCGGTGCGCATCGGCTTCGCGAGAACCTCGGGCAGCAGCAGCACCGATCCCACGCCGCCACCGTCTCGCACCAGATCGAGCACCGGCGCCCCGAGTGGATGCCCGATCGCTGCCGCATAGATCAGAACATCGGCATCGAACGCCGTCACGGCGGTCATCGCGCGGCGCGGCCCTCATCGATCGCCTGCGCCAGCTCGTCCGCGCGCGCGGCATCGATGCGGGCTTCAGGCGGCTCTGAGCGCGCTCGCGCCAAGCGCTCGCGCAGCGCATCTGTCTGCTGCCACGCCCCCTGAGCGCGGCGGCTCCGCAGCCGCTCCGGGCTCACCAGCACCGCGACCACCTTGCCGTGACGCGAGATCGATACTTCTTCGCCCGCCTCCACGCGATCGAGCTGCGCCGGCAGAGTCTGCCGAGCGACGCTCGCACTGATGTTGACCATGTCTTGATTGTACGCTCTTGTACAATCTCCGTCACGCGAGGGGCGGCCCGCCGATCCCGGCATCCATCGGCCAGACTTGACCCTGACACGGTGAGAGGCGGTCGAGTGGAGTCATGTTGTCCATCGGAGCGTTCGCGCAGATCGGCCAGGTGACCCACCGCATGCTGCGGCACTGGGACACCGCCGGCCTGCTCGTACCAGCGCACGTGGACGAGTACAGCGGTTACCGCTCGTACGATCCCTCGCAGTTGCACCGACTGCACCGGATCGTCGCGCTGCGCCAGCTGGGGTTCGGTCTCGAGCAGATCGGCGTCATGCTCGATGAGGGCATCGACGGGGATCGACTCATGCAGATGCTGCGCGGACACCGGGATGCGGTGGAACGCGAGCATCGCATCGCGACCGAGCGACTCGTCGACGTCGAACGGCGCCTCCACCTGATCGAAAGCGAGAATCGCATGTCATCCGCCGAGTTCATCGAGAAGCCTCTGCCCGCCGTCCGCCTGATCGCCCGCACAGCGGTGGTGCCCGCCGACCAAGTCAGCCGGCACGTCGGCCCCATGTTCGGCGAGGTCGAAGACGGCCTGCCCGAGACGGAGGGGATGCTCGAGACGCCGATCGCGCAGTACCGTCCGACCGACGACGGGATGCAGCTGACCATCGGCTACGCGTACGACGGCGATCCCGTCGAGGGTCTCGAGATCGTCGAGCTCGCCGCTGAGGAGCGCGCGGTGTGCGGCATCCACCTCGGCGCGATGTCGGGCATCCGCGAGACCTGGCACGCGCTGCACGCCGAGATGCTCGCCCGCGGTTTCGTGCCCTCGGGTCCGTGCCGCGAACTGTATGTGCGGTCGTGGCCCCTCGACGACGAATCCCGCTGGGTCACCGAGCTGCAGCAGCCCGTCTCGCGGGCCTGACCGGACGAATGCATCCCCGACCGCGGATGCAGACGCGCGGGGCTGGATTCCGCCGGTGCGGGGTCGATTGCGTACGGTTTCGGACGCATGAGCGTACGAAACCGACCCCGGATGCCGGGAGCGCGGGCCTCGGGTCAGCGCAGGGGGTCGAAGGGGCGGATCTCGGGGGCGATGCGGCCCGTGGTGATCTGCTCGGCGAGCAGCTTGCCGGTGGCCGGGCCGAGCACGATGCCCCACATGCCGTGCCCACCGGCGACGTACACGTTCGGGGCCTGCGTCGCGCCCACCAGCGGCAGTCCGTCGGGCGTGACCGGGCGCGAGCCGACCCACTCGTCCTGACGGTCGTCGAAGTCGATCCCCTGGAACATCTCCCGCGCCTGCGCGATGATCGCCTGCACCCGGCGGGGCTGGAAGGGCTCGTCGGGGCGACGGAACTCCATGGTGCCGGCGATGCGGAATCGCCCCTGGTAGGGGGTGCAAGCGATGCGCTGGAACGGGAAGTACACCGGGTGCTCCTGTGGCACCGACGTGGCGACCGTGAACGAGTATCCGCGGCCGGCCTGCACACGGGTGCGCACTCCGAGCTTGCGGGCCAGCGCGGGCATCCAGGCGCCGGTCGCGATCACGACAGAATCGGCCTCGAGTCGCTGCCCGTTCGACATGGTGACCACGGGGCGGCGGGTCGACGAGACGTCGGTGACCTCGTACCCGGTGATCAGCTCGGCACCCCGCTCGACGACCGCGGCACCGAGCGCCTCGACGAACGGCGCCGGCTCGAAGAAGCGCTGCCCGTCGAGTCGGTACGCATGCGTCACGGCGTCCGACAGCACCGGCGCCAGCTCGCGCGGGTTCTCGAGACGCTCGAACGGCACGTCCTGCCCGTGTCGCACGACGCCCTCGATCTCGTGCAGGAAGCCTTTCGAGTCCGCCTCCTGCCTGAAGCCGATCACGAACGGGCCCTCGCGGGTCCACGATTCGACGCCGCCGTCGAGAAGCTCGTCGAAGCACTCCAGCGCGATCCGGTCGATCGGCGTGAGATCGGCCATCGTCCGGTCCCATGCGCGGTTGGTGCCGTGCGCGGCGAACTGCCCGAGGAACATCCACAGCCCGGGGTCGACCCGGAACGGCACGTGCAGAGCCGCATCAGGGTCGAGCAGGGCCTTCGGCCCGTACGTCCACAGCCCGGTGTCGGCGAGCGGGATGGTCTTGCCCGGAGTCAGCCAGCCCGCGTTGCCCCACGACGATCCGGCGGCCACGCCCACCCGGTCGATGACCGTGACGTCGACACCGCGCTCCTGCAGATGCCACGCCGTGGCGAGACCGACCATTCCTGCACCGACGATGATCGTGCGCGTCATTCCGTCCTCCTGAGACAGCCGATCGCGGGCGCGAGAGCAGACGCCCACCACCTGCGATTATGCAGATCCCGACGTTGCACGGATCTGCAACCGAAGATCCTGCGTAGAATCGTCCGCGAATGGTGGAAATCTTCATTCAACGGCGAGGAAGTGGTCGCATGAGTCCCGAATCTTCGGCATCCGTCCACTCCGGCCTGGATGCCATCGACCGCACCCTGCTGTCGGAGCTGAGCCGCAACGGCCGCATCTCGAACACCGACCTGGCCGCGATCGCGGGAATCGCCGAGTCGACGTGCCTCAAACGCGTGCGCGCTCTGCAGGCGAACGGGGTGATCGTCGGCTTCCACGCCGAGGTCTCACCCGCTGCGCTGGGGCTGCATCTCGAGGCGCTGATCACCATCCGCCTGCACGCCCACGCCCGTGGCGACCTGCGCCGTTTCCAGACCTATCTCGAAGAGCTGCCCGCGACGCAGCGGGTGTACTTCCTCGCGGGCGACCGCGACTTCCTCGTGCACGTCGCGGTTCCCGACGCCGGTGCGCTGCGCGAACTCGTCTCCGACACCATCAGCCTGAAGCCCGAAGTGGCGTCCACCAGCACCAGCCTGATCTTCGCCCAGGCGGCCGGATCGCGGGGTCTGTGACCTGACGGCACGACCCGCACGACCCGACCGCACGACTCAGTCCTGCTCGATGTTCTCGTACGCCCGCATCGCCGCCTTCTGAGCATCCTTCAGGGCCTCTTCGGGCGACTTGTCACCGATCAGCGCCGCGGTGATCGCGTTGTTCAGCTCGTTCTGGATCTCCTGCCCGGCGGGTGACGATCCGAACGACTGCCCGTAGTCGACCACGTCGTAGTACGTCGAGATCACCTGATCGAACCCGGCGTTGCCGCTCGCGGTCACCCACTCGTCACGGATCGCCTTGTCGGCGGCCGGCGAGCCGGTGAACAGCCCGGTGTTCACACCGCCGTCCTTCTCGCGGGTCTCGCCTCGAGCCTTCCCCGCAGCCGCCCACGCATCGTCAGAGGTGAGATCGACCATCCATGCGCACGCCGCCGCCGGATTCTTCGCACCGACCGGCACGACGAACGCGGTTCCGGATGCCACCGAGAAGGGCTCACCGTCCGCTCCGCGGAAGGGCACGGCCTCGAGCTGCAGCTCGTCCATGTAGGGCGAGAGCACGTTCGGATACCACTGCGCGTTCACCTGCGCGCCGACCTGGCCGGCGACGAACTGGTTGTTGTCGCCGAAGGTGTCGAACGAATCGGTGAAGCTCTTCACGGCGGCGAAGCCGCCCTGAGCATCCGTGATCTTCTTGAGCATCTCGATACCTGCGACGTTCTTCGGGTCGTCGAGGGTGGGCTTGCCGTCGTCGTCGTTGAGCTGTCCGCCCATGCCGAGGATCCACAGTCCGCTCTGCCCGGTCGCCTGTGGGTCGAAGCCGAGACGGGTGGGCACGCCGTTGTCCTCCTGGTAGATCTTGCCGATCGCGTCGAGCAGCACATCGGCGTCGGAGGTGTCGATCTCATCGGCCGTGACACCCGCCTCGTCGAGCACCTTCTTGTTCACGAGTATCGCCGGCGGCTGGTAGAACTGCGGCACCGCCCAGATCTCGTCATCGTAGGTGACGTCGTCGATGACGAAGGGGTACCAGTGCTCGCGCGGCGATACATCCTGTTCCTTCAGGCATTCGTCGAGCGGCAGGATCAGCCCCTGAGCGGCGTAGGTGGTGACGTAGCGACGGTCCATCTGCACGACGTCGGGCACGTTGCCGCCCGCCAGCCGCGTGGTGAACTTCTGCGCGTCGAACGCGGTGGCGTCGAGGTCGACCTTCACGTCCTTCAGCTGCTTCTCGGCGTAGTCGAGGCGCGACTGGCCGACATCGTCGGCGTTCTCGAAGCCCCAGGCCTTGAGGTCGCCCGTCGCCTGGGCGCCCCAGTCGACGTCTTCCGCCATGTCGGACGCGTCCTTGCCGCCCCCGCATCCGGTCAGCACGACAGCGGATGCCGCGACGATGGCCGCGATCCCCACAATGCGTTTGTGCATCTCTCTTCCTCTCGTTCGAGCGGCGGTCCCGAAGCTCCGCCGGTGTTCTGTTGTGGACGTCGTGTGTTCCGGATGCCGACCGCCCGCATCCGGGTTCAGCCCTTGCGCCCCTGCGTGGCGACGCCCTCGATGAAGTACCGCTGACCGAAGGCGAACAGGATGAGCATGGGCACGGTGACGATGAGCGAGGCGACCATGACGTACTGGTAGTCGCCATGGCCGCCGGCCGTGGGGCTGTACTTCGTCATGGCGTAGGCGATGCCCAGCGGAGCGGTGAACTCGTCGACCGATCCGGCGTTCAGATAGATCAGCGCGGAGTACAGGTTGTTCCAGCTCGCCTGGAACTCGAACAGGAAGACGATCACGAAGGACGGCACCGACAGCGGCATCGCGATGCGCCAGAACAGTCCCCAATAGCTCGCGCCGTCCAGACGCGCCGCCTCGAACAGCTCACGCGGCAGTCCGAGGAAGAACTGCCGTTGCAGGAAGATGTAGAACGCCGAGCCGAACAGGTTCATGCCCCACAGCGGCACCCAGGTGCCCAGCAGGCCCGTCTCCTTCCAGATCAGGTAGATCGGGATCATCGTCACCGCGCCGGGCAGCATCATGGTCGCGAGCACCAGGCCGAACAGCAGTCCCCGCCCGGGGAAGCGGAAGTACGCGAACCCGAACGCGACGATCGAGCTCGACACGGCGACGGCGGTGGCGGCCAGCACGGCGATCGCCACACTGTTCCACAGCCAGCTCATCAGCGGCAGCTGGTTCCACACCTCGACATAGTTCCCGGGCACGAACGTCCTGGGGATCAGCGCGTTGTCGAACACCTCGCCACGCGGCTTGAAGCTCGCCGCGACCAGCCACGCGAACGGGTACAGGAACAGCAGGGCGAACCCGACCAGGATGATGGTCAGCACGATCCGGGCCGCCAGGCTGCGCGGCTGGCTGAGAGCGCGGCGCCATCTCGAGCGCTTCGGCACGGTGACGACGACGGTCGACGGGTCGCGGCGCTCGGGATTCGGGCGCCGGGGCGTGTGCTGCAGCGAGGTCGCCATCAGCGGTCTCCCTCGTAGTAGACGAACCGGTTGCCGAATTTCACCTGGATCACCGTGATGACCATGATGATGACGAACAGCAGCCAGGCCATCGCCGCGGCGAAGCCGAAATTGAACTGCCGGAACGCCTGCTGGAACAGGTAGATCGCATAGAACAGCGAGGCCTCGGGCGATGAGTTGCTCTGGTCGCGCCAGAACAGCAGGTACGCCTGGTCGAAGATCTGGAACGCGGCGATCGACAGCACGATCACGTTGAAGAACATCGCCCCCGAGATCATCGGCAGGGTGATCGAGAAGAACTTGCGCACGCCGCCCGCGCCGTCGATCGAGGCGACCTCGTACAGCTCGGTCGGCACGTTCTTCAGCGCCGCGAGGAAGATCACCATGGTGCCCGCGACCGTCCACAGCGTCATGATCACGATGCTCGGCTTCACCCAGGCGGGGTCCACCAGCCATTGCGGCCCCTCGATGCCGAACAGGCGCAGGAACTCGTTGATCACTCCGCTGTTGCCGTTCAGCAGCAGGAAGAACACCGCGGCTGTCGCGACGGCGGGCGTCATCTTGGGAAGGTAGTAGATCGTGCGGAAGATGCCCGCACCACGTCCGACGCGGTTGAGCAGCATGGCCAGCACCAGCGCGAAGACGATCTCGAGCGGCACCGCCATCACGACGTAGAACAGCGTGTTGCCCAGGGACACCATCACCCGCGGGTCGTCGAAGAGCTCGGCGTAGTTGTCGAGGCCGACCGGGCGTGCGCTGTTGGTGGCGAGGTTGTAGTTGCTGAACGAGATGTACAGGCTGTAGATCATCGCGCCGGCTGTGAACACGAGGAATCCGATGATCCACGGCGTGATGAACAGATACCCGGCGATAGCCTCGCGCTTGTTGTAGTGGTCGCGCGCCGGCTTCGGCCCGCGGCGGAACCATCGCCTCTTCCTGTCGGAGTCCTGCTCGGCCGGCACGAGTGCCTCGGGCGTCGTCGTGATGCTCATCTGCCACCTCCATCCCGCTCGTCGTCGCGTAACTCGGCGCTGCGCACAGAGCAGCCGCACCTTCGCGTGCCCTGACCGTAGGCCCGATCGGTCTCGCGAGGACAGGCCTTGCCACGAGGAGGGAAGAGGGGGATGATTAGCGGAGCCGCGCCTTGGCTGATTCTTCTCCGGGCTGATCAGACGGCATTACCGCGTTCGGTCACATCGCCGAGCCCGGGGTCGCGCTGGGGTGTGTTCGACCTCACGTGCATCGACGCTCGTGCGCTCCAGCACGTGCGCCGGTCAGCCGGCGCGCACCTCGAACCCGGCATCCGTCAGCGCGGCTCGCTGCGCGTCGGTCGCTGCGGGGTCGGTGATCACGAGCGGGAAGAGGTCGGGGCCGCCGAGGTGGGTGAACGCGGCGCGACCGATCTTCGAGGCGTCGGCGACGATCACGGCGCGGCCGGCGCGCTGCGCCATCATGCGGTTCACCGCAGCCTCGGCCTCGTCGTGCGTGCTCGCGCCCGCGTCGGCCGAGAGAGCGTTCACGCCGATGAAGGCGATGTCGAGCCGGATGCCGCCGAGCAGCTGCTCGACGAACGGACCGACCAGCTCGAAGCTGCGGGGGTGGATGACCCCGCCGGTGACGACGACCTTGAACTCGGGGCGCATGGCCAGCTGGGCGGCGATGTTGACGGCGTTGGTGACCACGGTGATGCCGCGGTCGGCGAGGTCGCCGCGCGCGGCGAGTGCCGTGGCGATGGCGTTGGTGGTTGTTCCACCCGAGAGTCCGACGACCTGCCCGGGTTCGACGAGCGATGCCGCCACAGTCGCGATCTGCTCCTTCGCACCGGTGGCGTGGTGGCTGCGGAACCGGATCGGCAGCTCGTAGGCGACCGACTGAGCCACGGCGCCGCCGTGCGTGCGGGTCAGCAGCCGACGCTCGGCGAGACTGTCGAGGTCGCGCCGTGTGGTCGCGGCCGATGCGCCGAAGCGCGCGACCAGGTCGTCGACGCTGACCTCACCCTGGACTGCGAGCAGATCGAGGATGGCGGTGAGTCTGGCGGCGCGGTTCATGTCGTGCCCAGTCTGTCAGTCGCTCCGCCGTCAGGCGGATTCGAGGGCGAACAGACGCAGCATCCGCGCCGCCTCCTCGGCGACCGCCTCACGGGCGGGAGAGAGGTACTTGCGCGAGTCGACGAGCTTCTCGTCGGCGGCGAGCGTCTCGCGGATCGCACGGGTGAAGAAGCCGTTCAGATGGGTCGACACGTTGATCTTCGTCATCCCGGCGCGGACCGCCTGCACGATCACGTCGTCTGAGACGCCCGACGAGCCGTGCAGCACGAGAGGGATGTCGCCACCCGAGCGGCCGATGCCGCTGAGGGCGGCCTTGAGGCGGCCGATGAGGTCGATGTCGAGCGAGGCCGACCGGTCGAGCATCGCGTGCGACGAGCCGACCGCGACGGCGAGCGAGTCGACCCCGGTGGCCTCGACGAACGCCCGCGCCTCATCCGGATCGGTGCGCACACCGGGAGCGTGGGCGCCGTCCTTTCCGCCGACCTCGCCGAGCTCGGCCTCGATGTAGACGCCGGCAGCGCGGGCGCGGGAGGCCACATCGGCCGTGATCTCGACGTTCTGCTCGTAGTCGAGCTTGCCGCCGTCGAACATCACCGACCCGAACCCCAGCTCGATGGCCTCGTCGACGAGCTCGGGCCGCTCGGCGTGATCGAGGTGCACGGCGACCGGGGTGCTCGCACGCCGCGCGACGGCCAGGGTCGCCCAGCCGATCGGCTCGAGGCCGCCGTGGTACTCGGCGCAGTTCTGCGAGATCTGCAGGATGACCGGCAGGTTCGCGCGCTCGGATGCTGAGACCAGCGCCTCGGCCGTCTCGAGGTGGATGACGTTGAACGCGCCGATCCCGGTGCCGGCCGATGCGGCAGCGCGCATCAGTTCGCGTGCGGATGCGAGGGTCATCGGGTCTCCTTGAAGTGGGGTGCAGGATCGGATGCCGAGGGCATCTCCGGCGAGACTTCTTCTGCAGCATGAGACGGCGCGTGCGGAGGCACGTCTCGTGCCGGAACGGAAGTCTCGCCGGCGGGAGTCGGTTCGGCGGGGCGGACCGCGACGGTCAGCGCGGACTCGAGATCGGGCCACGACGGGTGGATCTCGCCGGCGAGCGGCATGAGCACGGCAGCGGCAGACCAGGCGGTCGCGCGCCGCAGGATCTGCGCGGGGTCGTGGATGCCGGCATCCATCAGCACGGCGCACGCGGCGACCGCGGCATCCCCCGCCCCGGTGGGGTTGCCGGCGAGCGTCTTCCCCAGCCGGGCGTGCAGCACGTCGACATCACCGGATGCCGAGGGCGTGACCGCCAGCATCCCCTCGGCGCCGAGCGAGAGCAGCACCAGCCGGGCGCCGCGCCGGATCAGCTCGCGGGCGCCGTCGATGGGGTCGTCG
>NZ_DAMDLU010000041.1:0-251 GCF_032084865.1 Microbacterium sp. | reverse complement strand
CCCGCGTCGAGGCCCAGCCGGATCAGGTCGGGCAGAGCGTCGTCCGGGATGCCCGGCGGCAGACTCCCCGAGATGACGAGCACCCCCGCGTGGCCGGGCGCACCGGCGTCGCCGAGGGCATCCGGATCGGGGGCCGACACGCCAGATGTCGGACCCTCTCGCGGGATGCGGCCGACATCTGGAGTGTCGGCCCCCCATGTGTCACCGCGGCCCGAGGCGGCGGCACCGCGGCCTGGCGCACCGGCGTCGCC
>NZ_DAMDLU010000040.1:0-21320 GCF_032084865.1 Microbacterium sp. | reverse complement strand
GAAGCGCCGCCGTGCGCTCGCCGAGGAGCGGGCGGAGGCGGATCGGCTGCGCGGCAGCATCCCTCCCGCCCCCGACCGGGCGCGCGTGCTGCTGGCCGAGGCGGCCGGTCTCGACGTCGACGACCTGCCGTTCGTGGGCGAGCTGATCGAGGTTCGAACCGAGTTCGAGCCTTGGCGCGAGGCGTTCAATCTCGCCCTCGGCGGGTTCGCGACGACGATCCTGCTCGACGACGCGCACATCGACCGGTTCCGGGCGGCGATCGACGAGGTGCGTCTGCCGATCCGGCTGCGCTACGAGGGCGTCCAGACCGGGCTGGCCGAGTCGCCGAACGCCGATGCGCGAACCCTGCCCGGGCGTCTTGACCACCGCTCCACGCCGTTCACCGGCTGGCTGCAGCAGCGCCTCGACGAGCGCTTCGGGTTCGTGTGCGTCGACTCGTCGGCGCAGCTGGGGGCGCACTCGATGGCGCTCACCATCGCGGGTCAGATGTCGCAAGGCAGTCGGGGCGCGCACGGCGGACACGGGCGCGAGAACGTGCTGGGCTTCTCGAACGAGCGGCGCCTGCGCGCGCTCGACGAGCAGGCCGCGGCTCTCGAGGCGGAGGTCGCTGCGGCGACCGCCGCGGTCACCGACGCGGAGGCGGCGATGGATGCCATCGAGCAGCGCTCGACGGCATTCGCGATGATCCACGACCTCACCTGGGAGCAGGTCGACGTCGCGTCGCTCGTGGCGGAGGTCGAGCGCTGGCAGGCCGTCGAGGCGCGAGCGCGCCGAGAGCCTGAAGGTGCGCGCCGCCGTGCTGCGCGACGAGATCGGCGCGCTCGGCGCGCAGCGCGCCGACGCCCAGGAGCGCTGGGGTGCGGTGACCGACGACGTCGACGAGTGCCAGCGGGTGGTCGACGAGGCATCGGAGATGTCGGTCGGCGATGCGCAGGCGGCGTTCCTCGATGAACGGTTCATGCTCGACCGCGGTGCGGGGGAGGGCACGAGCGCGGGCGCGGGGGCGTCGGCGAGCGACCGCCTCGCACGGCTCGACCTGGCGCTGACGTCGGCGGCGGCTCGCCTGGCATCCGACCGCCGCGCGGCTGAGGAGGCGCACGACGAGCAGCGCGAGCGGATGCGGCAGCTGATGTCGTCGTTCCTCGAGAGGTGGCCGAACCTCAACCTGCTGCCGGATCCGGATGCCTCGGTGCCCGAGTTCCTCGGCATCCTCGAGGCGCTGCGCACGAACGGGCTGCACGAGCTCGAGAGCGAATGGCGCGACAGCCTGCTGGGGCTCTCGGGCAACGACCTGACCAGCCTCGATTCGACGCTGAGCCGATCGGTGCGCGAGATCAGGGAGCGCATCGAGCCGATCAACAGCATCATGCGCGAGCTGCCGTTCTACGACGACCGGCATCGCCTGCAGATCTCGCCGCGCGAGAACCAGTCCGAGGCCCGCCGGCGCTTCCGTCGAGAGCTGCGCGAGGTGCGCGGGCTGATCGAGGCGGCATCGACCGACGACGAGCGCGAGCACGCGTACAAGCGGATGAGCCGTCTGATCGGGCGGATGCGTCGCACCGCGCCCGACTTCGCCGAGCTGATCGACGTGCGCAACCACGTGCGGGTGTCGGCCGAGCGGGTGCTCGCCGAGACGGGCGAGCACGTCGCCCTGTACGACCACATCGGCGAGAAGTCGGGTGGTGAGTCGCAGGAGCTGGTCGCGTTCATCGTCGGCGCGGCTCTGCGATATCAGCTGGGGGATGCCGGCGCGTCGCGTCCGCGCTACGCCCCGGTGTTCATGGACGAGGCGCTGATCAAGGCCGACGCGCACTTCACCAAGCGCGCGATCGGCGCGTGGCGGGGGCTGGGCTTCCAGCTCGTGATCGGCGCGCCGAACGACAAGTACAGCGCGATCGAGCCGCACGTCGATGTGGAGTACACGATCCTCAAGGACACCCGCGGTCGGTCGTGGGCGAAGCCGAAGGTCGCCGTCGCCTGACCATTGCGGCGTCCGCCGTGGCGACGAGAACCGACCCATCTAGGCTGAACAGGTGCGCATCCGTCTCGACATCGCCTACGACGGCACCCACTTCCGCGGCTGGGCGAAGCAACCCGGCCTGCGCACAGTGCAGGGCACGCTCGAGGCGGCGCTCGCGCGCATCATCGGATCCGAGGCGCAGCTGGTGGTCGCCGGCCGCACCGATGCCGGGGTGCACGCCTCCGACCAGGTCGCGCACGTCGACCTCGACGAGGCGCAGTGGGCCCGGCTGCAGACGCGCCACGGCCACGCGGCGACGGATCCCGCGGGGTCGCTCGCCCGTCGCATCCGGGGCGTTCTCGGCAACTACCCCGACGTGACCGTCACCCGCACCAGCCTCGCGCCGCAGGGTTTCGACGCGCGGTTCTCGGCGGTGTGGCGCCGGTACGGCTACCGGCTCGCCGACGCGACGGTCGGCTACGACCCGATGCGCCGCAACGACACGACGACGATCCGCGCCGCTCTCGACGTCGAGCGGATGGATGCCGCAGCTCGCACCCTCATCGGTCTGCACGACTTCGCGGCATACTGCAAACCGCGCGACGAGGCGACCACCATCCGCACCCTGCTCGACTACCGCTGGACGCGCGATCGCGACGGCGTGCTCGTCGCGGAGGTGAAGGCCGACGCGTTCTGTCACAGCATGGTGCGCGCGCTGGTCGGGGCGTGCGCGGCCGTGGGGGAGGGCAAGCTCGAGGTCGACGACGTCGCACGGCTGCGCGACGAGCTCACCCGCACGAGCGCGTTCAAGGTGCTGCCGGCGAGGGGACTCACTCTCGTCGAGGTCGGGTATCCGGCTGATGAGCTGCTGGCATCCCGCGCTGAACAGACGCGCGCCCGGCGCGACCGCGACGAGGGATAGTCGCACGCAGGCGTCGGGCGCAACCCCGTCGCGTGCTCTGACCACGGCGGTAACGTGGCGGACATGAGAGTGATCTCGTACAACCTTCGCAAGCATCGCGCCGCAGCCGAGCTGACGGCGCTCGTCGCCCAGCACGATCCCGACATCCTCTGTCTGCAGGAGTGCGACACCACCGCCCTTCGGGATGCCATCGGCGGGCTGTCGCTCGTGCACACCACCAGCGGCAATCGCCTGGGGCTTGCGATGTATCTGCGGCGCAACCTGTTCCAGGTCGAGCAGGTGCGCACGATCGGGTTGAAGAAGTCGCTCCACGACCGGGTGCTGAAGCCGGCGAACGAGCGCGTGCTCGGCGCGCGGCTGCGTGACATCGACACCGGGCGAGGGCTGATCGTCGCCTCGTTCCACGCCGCGCCGCTCACCGCGCTCAACTCGCTGCGCCGGAACCAGATCAGGGCGGGACTCGACGCCCTGCAGGAGCTCGGCCCCGGGTTGCCTCTGCTCATGGTCGGCGACTACAACTACCCCGTGTTCAAGGAGAGCCTCGGTCAGACCGTGCGCGAGCACGGGTACACCCTGACCCTCAGCGACGACCGCACGTACACGCGCTACCGGGTGTTCAAGGGCCATTACGACTTCGCCACCTCGGTCGGCTTCGACATCTCGAAGATCACGACCCTGCCGCAGGCCACGAGCGATCACCGCCCCATCCTCGTGACGGCCGAGGCCGTGTAGTCGCGGCGGCTGGATTGGCCGGGTGGTCCCAAAGGGTCGCCTCCGGGCGCCGGATGCGGCCGTATGGGCCCACTCGCGAGGGGTGCCCGGCTTCGTGATGTCGGCCTCGCTTGGCTGGGTGGTCCCATATGGTCGCCTCCGGGCGGAGGATGCCGCCATATGGGCCCACTCGAGAGAGTGTCGGCTTCGTGATGTCGGCCTCGCTTGGCCGGGTGGTCCCATATGGTCGCCTCCGGGTGAGGGATGCCGCCATATGGGCCCACTCGCGAGGGGGGCGGAGCACATCCCTCAGAGGTGAGGGCGCCAGCCCCGCCGCATCAGGACCTCGCGCACGATGCGAGCGGCCCTCCGCTGCGTCCGGATGTCGTGTGCGGTCACCCGCACGACCTCCCAGCCGGCGTTCGCGTAGTCGCGATACTTCTGCAGGTCTCGATTCCACTGCTGCTTCGACGAGCGATGGTGATCGCCCTCTATCTCGACCACGACACGGTACTGCCGATAGGCGAACTCCGAGATGCCCAGTCTGCGGCCTCGATCGTCGTAGATGCCGACATCCAGTTCCGGCTCGGGCAGACCTGCGTCCTCACTGTCGAGCCGGTATTCGGTCTCGAGCGGCGACGAGCAGCCGACCCGGATCCGATCGAGCGCGGTGCGCAGCTTCTTCAGCCCGGCCCGTGAACCCGCGTCGATCGTAGCCTGCAGCTGCTCGATCGTCGCCTCAGCCCGCTCCGGATGCGGAATCCCGTGATCATCGCGCGGAATTCTGACCATCGCATCCCCGAGGATGATCAGCTTGCGCACGCTGAGGTCGCGTCCGAGCATCGCCCAGGTGCTGGCCGAAGAAGAGGTCGGGATGCCGTCGAGCTCCTCGATGTCGACCAGATGCCGCCTGATGGTGCGTCCCTTGACGCCGCGCCCCTTCGGCGCCCTGCGCGGTGCGAAGACCGCCACGTCGAGCGTGTCGGAGGAATCGACCGGATAGCCGCGCAGCAAGGCGGCGCTGACGCCGCAGATGAAGCTGCCGCAAGCGGCGACCTGCAGGTACGACAGCGCCTTCGAGCGCACCAGGCGTGTGGTCGTCCGCGTGAGGGCGAGCGGCTCGGTGTCTCGGGTGATCGCGTCCTGCTCCGCGGCGATGTCGGCGACCGTGCGGCGTGCGCCGTGGAACGGCCGGTCGAGGTCCTTTGCTCGCATCCGGCCGCGCGTCAGCCCTGCCGCGCGACCGCTCCCGACGTTGAAACGCGCGCCGAGCGCGCTCGGCAGGTTGCTCGGTGTCATCGGCATCCGTCCACTCTCGCCTCTGCCCCCGACTCGCGAACGTGCCGGCTCCACGATCGGGGGAGAATCCGGCGCAGGCAGCGCATGTGCAGGATCATTGCGACGCCTCGGGTGGGCCCATATGGTCGCCTCGTGCGTGGGGATGCAGCCATGTGAGACCACCGGCCGACAGCGCGGGCCGGTGGGTGAGGGCGCCGCGACTCGGGTGGCCCATATGGTCGCCTCATGCGTGGGGATGCAGCCATGTGGGACCACTCGACCAAGCACCCCGGCCCGCAGTTCGTCCCCCGCCCCCGGATGCTGTAAGCTTGACCCTTGGTGTGTGATCAACTGCGGTCGCACCCGCGAACGTGAGCCCTCCACTGGCGCGTGTTCCCCTCGGATCCTCGAGACGGAACCCACCCCGGAGTGGGATTCACGAACCTCTCCGTTCGAATCAAGAAAGCAGCACTATCGTGACGCGCACTTACACCCCGAAGGCCGGGCAGGTCCAGCGTGACTGGATCGTCATCGACGCCACCGACGTCGTTCTCGGCCGCCTGGCATCGCACGCAGCAGCAATCCTGCGTGGCAAGCACAAGCCGACCTTCGCCCCGCACGTCGACGTGGGTGACTTCGTCATCATCGTCAACGCCGAGAAGGTCGCCCTCACGGGTCAGAAGCTCCAGAAGAAGATGGCCTACCGCCACTCCGGCTACCCGGGCGGTCTGACCGCCACGAGCTACGCCGAGCTCCTCGAGAAGCACCCGATTCGCGCCGTGGAGAAGGCCGTCCGCGGCATGCTCCCGAAGAACACCCTGGGTCGTCAGCAGCTGTCGAAGCTCAAGGTGTACGCAGGTGCCGAGCACCCGCACGCCGCTCAGCAGCCCACGCCGTACACCCTCGACCAGGTCGCCCAGTAAGCGCCGTAAGACTTAAGGACATACTCGTGGCTGAAATCCAGGACACCACCGAATTCCCGCAGACCTTCTCGACCTCGAGCCCTGAGGCAGAGGTCCAGGAGTCGGCTCCCCGCCCCGTGCTCTCCGTTCCCGGTGCCGCTGTCGGCCGTCGCAAGCAGGCCATCGCCCGCGTGCGTCTGGTTCCCGGCTCGGGCACCATCACCATCAACGGTCGCACGCTCGAGGACTACTTCCCGAACAAGCTGCACCAGCAGCTGATCAACGACCCCTTCACGGTGCTGAACCTGCAGGGTGCGTACGACGTCATCGCCCGCATCTCGGGTGGCGGCGACTCGGGCCAGGCCGGCGCGCTGCGCCTCGGCATCGCCCGTGCGCTGAACAACATCGACGCCGAGAACAACCGCCCGACCCTCAAGAAGGCCGGCTTCCTCTCGCGCGACGCTCGCGTCATCGAGCGCAAGAAGGCCGGTCTCAAGAAGGCCCGCAAGGCTCCTCAGTACTCGAAGCGCTGATCCGCGCAGTTCCTGTTATGGCACTGTTCGGAACGGACGGCGTGCGGGGGCTGGCCAACGGTCAGCTCCTCACCGCCGAACTTGCGCTCCACCTGGCCCAGGCGACTGCTGTCGTCCTGGGCCAGGGCCGTATCGCCGACGCGCGTCGCACCGCCGGCAAGCGGCTCACCGCCGTCGTCGCGCGTGATCCGCGCATCTCGGGGCACTTCCTCAGCGCCGCCGTCGAGGCGGGTCTCGCCTCGTCGGGCGTGGATGTGCTCGATGCGGGCATCCTGCCCACGCCGGCCGCGGCGTTCCTCATCTCGGACATCGACGCCGACTTCGGCGTGATGATCTCGGCCTCGCACAACGCGGCGCCCGACAACGGCATCAAGATCTTCGCCCGCGGCGGAGTGAAGCTGCCCGATGTCGTCGAGCAGCGCATCGAAGAGCACATCGAGTCGCGCGAGAAGCTGCAGCCCACCGGCGGCGACGTCGGTCGCGTCATCCGGTTCTCGGATGCCGAGGATCGCTACGTCATGCACCTGCTGGCCTCGCTGCCGCACCGGCTCGACGGCATCCACGTCGTTCTCGACTGCGCCAACGGCGCGGCATCCGGCGCCTCGCCCGAGGTGTTCACCGCGGCGGGCGCCAAGGTCACCGTCATCGGGGCGGATCCCGATGGCCTGAACATCAACGACGGCGTCGGATCGACCCACCTCGACAAGCTCGCGGCGGAGGTCATCCGCGTCGGAGCCGACATCGGCATCGCACACGACGGCGACGCCGACCGCTGCCTCGCTGTCGACGCCGACGGCAAGATCGTCGACGGCGACCAGATCATGGCCATCCTCGCGGTGGCGATGAAGAGCCGCGGCAAGCTGGTCGACGACACGCTCGTCGCCACCGTGATGAGCAACCTCGGTCTGCACATCGCCATGCGCGAGCAGGGCATCACCGTGCGTCAGACCGGGGTGGGCGACCGCTATGTGCTCGAAGACATGAACACGGGCGGCTACTCGCTCGGCGGCGAGCAGTCGGGTCACGTGATCATGAGCGACTTCGCAACCACCGGCGACGGCCTGCTCACCGGTCTGCACCTGGTCGCCGAGATGGCGCGCCAGAAGAAGTCCATCGCCGAACTGGCGTCGATCATGACGGTCTACCCGCAGGTGATGATCAACGTGAAGGACGTCGACAAGGACGCCGTCTCGGATCACGCCGGCGTGCAGGACGCGGTCAAGGACGTCGAAGCGCAGCTGGGCACGACCGGCCGGGTGCTGCTGCGCAAGTCGGGCACCGAGCCGCTCGTGCGTGTGATGGTCGAGGCGGCGGATGCCGAGACCGCGAACTCCCACGCCGAGTCACTGGCGCGCACCGTGCGTCAGCACCTCGCGCTCTGAAACGCCTCCGGTCAGAAAGGCGGTCACCCTCGCGGGTGGCCGCCTTTTCGCATGCCCGGCAGAGAAGACGGGCGCGGCCCCGGCGAGTGGGGACTCAGCAGGGGCCGCTGACACGGGCCGCTGGGGACAGCTCCGCATCTGACGCGAGGCACTGGGGATGCCGGACCGCGCCAGCGACGCATGTGACAGCGTCGCGCTTCGAGTCTAGTCGGGTGCCCGCGCGGGAGCGCCGACGGCTGGCCCCACCAGACGAAATGGTCGTGACCGCGCTCAGCCGGTCGGCAGCAGAGCACCGTTCTCTTCGCGATAGCGCTCGCCGGTCGTCCCGCAGACCCACTCGTCGCCGTCCCGCTCGAGCGGGCGACCGGCACGTCCGACCCAGCCGATGCGCCGCGCCGGCACACCCACCATCAGGGCGTGTGCGGGCACGTCCTTCGTCACCACCGCTCCGGCCGCGACCAGCGCCCACGCTCCGATCCGCACCGGAGCGATGCACACCGCCCTGGCGCCGATGGACGCCCCCTGCTCGATGATCACGCCGACGGCCTGCCAGTCGTCGCCGGACTTCAGCGAGCCGTCCGGGTTCACCGCCCGGGGGAACTCGTCGTTCGTGAGCACCGCGGCGGGCCCGATGAAGACGCCGTCAGCGAGACGGGCGGGCTCGTAGACCAGTGCGTGGTTCTGCAGCTTGCAGTTGTCGCCGATCTGCACGCCGGGGCCGACGTACGCGCCGCGGCCGATGTTGCAGTCCACGCCCACCTGCGCGAACTCGCGCACCTGAGCCAGGTGCCACACCCTGGTGCGCTCTCCCACCAGCGCACGCGGGTCGACGTCGGCGGTCGCAGCGATGCTGGTGTCAGGGATGCTGCTCATGATTGGCCTCCTGATCCGTCATGTCAGGCCAGCATAGGAGGCGGCGCACGAAGTACTGTCTGGATCGCGCGGTTACCGCTACACTTCGGAGCGGGCAGGGTTCGGATCACGCGCAAGGGGACAAGACGCAGATCCGGATCCTGATAAGGGGACATGGTTCGCTCGACGAGCGAGCCATGCGTGGGGACTGGGGAAATGGACACATCTGGGCAGACCGTTCGCATGCGCGAACGCGTACGGCGCATTCTGGCATCCGCCGCGGCGCTGGCGATCGTCGTGACCGCCTTCGGCGGCGCTGCCGCACCGGCAGAAGCGGCGGGAAGCCCGTGCGGCGCTGGCGTCAACCCCATCGTCTGCGAGAACCTCAAGCCCGGCGCCGATCCCGACGAGTGGGACATCAGCGGTGCCGGCGACGACAGCATCCAGGGTTTCGCGACCGACATCAGCGTCGATGCCGGCAGCAGCATCGCCTTCAAGATCGACACCGACGCCACCGCCTATTCGATCGACGTGTACCGCACCGGCTGGTATCAGGGCAAAGGCGCGCGCTTCATCCAGTCGGTTCCGGTGACGGCGACGCTCCCACAGCGGCAGGACGAGTGCATCTCCGACGCGACGACCGAGCTGTACGACTGCGGCAGCTGGGCGGTGTCCGCGAGCTGGAGCGTCCCGGCCGACGCGGTCTCCGGCGTCTACATCGCGAAGCTGACCCGAGCTGACACCGGCGGATCCAGCCACATCATCTTCATCGTCCGCGACGACGACTCGCACTCCAACGTGGTGTTCCAGACCTCGGACCCGACCTGGCAGGCCTACAACACCTATGGCGGCTCGGATTTCTACCAGGGCGCAGCGAACGGCCGATCGTTCAAGATCAGCTACAACCGTCCCTTCGCCACCCGCGGCAACGATTCGGGCCGCGACTTCTACTTCAGCGCCGAGTACGCCACCGTCCGCTTCCTGGAGCGCAACGGGTACGACATGAGCTACATCTCCGGAGTGGATGCCGACCGGCACGGCTCACTGCTGCTCAATCACCGGGTGTTCCTCTCAGTCGGACACGACGAGTACTGGTCGGGCGCGCAGCGCGCCAACGTGGAGGCAGCTCGGGATGCCGGCGTCAACCTGCAGTTCCTTTCCGGCAACGAGGTCTACTGGCGCACCCGCTACGAGCCGTCGGCCGACGCCTCTGCGACGCCGTACCGCACACTGGTGTCGTACAAGGAGACGTGGGCGAACGCGAAGATCGATCCCGCCGCGGAGTGGACCGGCACTTGGCGCGACCCGCGGCTGGCGAAGGCAGAACAGGGGGGAACCCTGCCCGAGAACGCATTGACCGGCACCATCTACATGAGCAACAACACGGATCTGCCGATCACGGTGTCGAGCGCCGAGGGCAGGCTGCGCCTGTGGCGGCACACGTCGCTCGCCAGCATGTCCGCCGGCACCTCGCAGCCCCTCGCCGCGCACACCATCGGCTACGAATCCGACGAGGACGTCGACAACGGCTTCCGCCCCGCGGGGCTGATCAGGCTGTCGACCACCGTCGGACCGACGCCGCAGTACCTCACCGACTACGGCAACGTCGTCGTGCCGGGAACCACGAAGCATCACCTGACCCTGTACCGCGCGGCGAGCGGAGCTCTCGTCTTCGGCGCGGGCACCGTGCAGTGGGGCTGGGGGCTGGACCAGGTGCACGACGGCGACGGCGCGCCCGCCGATGCGCGCATGCAGCAGGCCCAGGTGAACCTTCTCGCCGACATGGGGGCGCAGCCGGGATCGCTCATGATCGGCCTGGTACAGGCGAGCAAGAGCACAGACACCACGCCGCCGGTCACCTCGATCACCGCCCCGGCCGCAGGCGCGAAGATCCCGCACGGCTCGTCGGTGACGATCAGCGGCACAGCCTCCGACGGACGCCGCGTCGCCGGCGTCGAGGTATCCGTCGACGGCGGAACGAGCTGGCACCCCGCGGAGGGCACCACCAGCTGGACCTACACGTACGTGCAGCAGGGCAAGGGGGCGGTGGATCTCATCGCCCGTGCCGTCGACGACAGCGGCAACTTCTCCACTGGCGGAACCACCGTCTCGGTGGACGTCACCGGCCCGTACACCGTCTGGGGCTCGGCGATTCCCACGCGTCCCTCGGCCGATGACACGCAGGGCGTTGAGGTCGGCCTGCGGTTCACCCCCGAGGTCGACGGTCACGTGTCGGGCGTCAGATTCTACAAGGGCAGCGCCAACGACGGCGTGCACACCGGCTCGCTGTGGTCGGAGGACGGGCAGCGGCTGGCCAGCGTGCAGTTCGCCGACGAGACGGATGTCGGATGGCAATCGGCATCGTTCTCGACCCCGGTCGAGGTACGCGCCGGCATGACGTACGTCGTCTCATACACGGCGCCGCAGGGCGGCTACGCGTACGTGGAGGACTACTGGCCCTATCGCGCCGCCGGCTCCTCGCCTCTCGCCGTGGAATCAGGGGTGGGCGCCGCCAGCCCCGGCGTCTACGGCTGGCCCGGGACGTTCCCCACTCGCACCTACGGCGACGCGAACTACTACGTGGACGTGACGTTCCAGCCCGCCGACAGCTCACCGCTGGCGATCATCGCGCGCACACCGGTCGCCACGTCGACCAGCGTGCCGCTGAACACGACCGTCACCGCTCGATTCAATCGTCCGGTCGATCCCGCCACGGCGGGGCTCACCCTGACGGGCGCCGACGGCACCGCCGTTCAGGCCACCGTCGGCTACGACGCGACCAGCAGGACGGTCACTCTGGTGCCGACCGCGCAGCTCGCCGCCGGTATGCGTTACACGGCGACTCCGGTCGGCACGGATGCCGCGGGTGCCACGCTGCCGTCCACCGCGGCGTGGACGTTCACCACCGCGCGAGCCGATCTGCCGTTGGGCGAGTGCCCGTGCACGCTGTACTCGGAGAACGCCCGTCCCGTCATCGACGCCGACGCAGATAAGGCTCTCGTCACGCTCGGGGTGCGCTTCACACCCGCCGCAGACGGCCAGATCACCGCGATCAAGTACTTCAAGGACGCCGGTAACAACGGAACGCACACAGGTGCGCTGTGGACAGCCACCGGCACGCGGCTCGCCTCGGTGACGTTCGTCGCCGACTCCGCTTACGGCTGGCAGACCGCCGAGCTGACCACGCCGGTGCAGGTCACCGCCGGGCAGACCTATGTGGCCTCGTACGTCGCTCCGCAGGGCGGCTACTCCGCCAGCCCCGGTGAGTTCTCCTCGCCCTTCGAGCGAGGGCCGCTGACCGTGAACGCCGGCGGCGGTGCGTACACCTACCAGGACGGCTTCCCCGGTTCGTCGTCGACCACGAGCTATCTGGTGGACGTCGTCTTCGAGCCCGTCGTGCAGGTGCCGACGCTGGTGGCGACCTCGCCCCCGGCCGGCTCCGTGAACGCATCGGCGACGGAGGCCATCGCCGCGACCTACAGCGCACCGCTCGCGGCGAGCTTCACGGGCACGGTCACTGCTGACGGCGCGGCCGTGCCCGGCAGCTGGACTCTGGACACGGACCGCCGCACGGTGAGATTCACCCCGGCATCCACACTGCCCGCGGGGGCAGACGTGACAGTCACCCTCTCCGGTGTGACCGGTGCGCAGGGCGGCCAGGTGGCCGATACCACCTGGTCGTTCGAGGTCGCCGCTCAGGATGCCTCCCCGGTGGTCACGCTGCGCGGGGATCGCGTGCCGCAGGTGCAGTCCGAGAGCAGCACCGCGTCGGTCGAGCTCGGCATGGCGTTCCGCACAGCCGGCGCCGGTGCTGTCACCGGGATCCGCTTCTACAAGTCGGGAGCGAACACCGGAACGCACACCGGATCGCTGTGGGGACCTGATGGGCAGAGACTCGCGACGGTGACCTTCGCGGGAGAATCCGCCTCCGGCTGGCAGCGCGCGGCGCTCTCGGCACCGGTGCCGCTGGCCCCCGGCGTCGTTTACACCGTGTCGTACCTGGCGCCGAACGGCGGATACTCCTACACCCCGAGAGGGTTCGCCTCACCCGTGACCAGTGGCCCGCTCACCGCGGAGTCGCCCGACAACGGTCGCTACCGCTACGGCACGGGCGGAGTCATGCCGACGAACGGGTGGAACAGCACCGATTATTTCGTGGACGTCGAGTTCACCCCCGCAGCCGACGCACCAGTGGTGACCTCGGTCGTTCCGGCACGGGGCGCGACCGACGTGGCCGTGGGTGCCGCCGTGAGCGCGGTGTTCGACCGCGACGTGGCCGGCAGCTCCCCGCAGATCACAGTGCGGACATCCCAGGGCGGGAGCGTCACCGGATCCAGCGCGTATGACGCCGCCACCAGGCGCGTCACCTTCACTCCGGCGCAGCCGCTCATGGCGGTGACCGGGTACGCCGTCGATGTCCTGCTGTCCGGAAAGCGGATCGAGGGGTGGACGTTCACGACGGCCGCCGCAGCGCCTGTCGGAGTGACGGAGACCCTGTTCGGGTCGGTAACGCCCGGAACTGTCGCGGCGCAGGACTCGAGCCCGGTGGAGACGGGCACGGCGTTCCGCATCACCGAGCCGGGCACCGCGACGGCGATCCGGTTCTACAAGGGCGCCGGCAACGACGGGCCTCATGTCGGGACCCTGTGGAAGACCGACGGGACGATGCTGGCGCAGGTCGCGTTCTCCGCCGAGAGCTCCGCCGGGTGGCAGCGGGCGGTCCTGGCGAGCCCGGTGCCCCTCGAACCGGGCGTCGGGTACGTCGTGTCCTACTACGCGCCGTCCGGCCACTACGCCGCGGAGCCGGGCTACTTCAGCGCCGAGCGGGTGAGCGGGCGCGTGATCGGGCTGTCCGAGGCCAACGGCCGGTACCGGTACGTCGTCGGCGGAGGTTTCCCGACGTCGTCGTGGAACGCATCGGCCTACTTCGTCGACGCCGAGATCACCTTCGACGGTGGCGCCGCGACGGCCCCCGCTCCGGCTCCGGCTCCCGCCCCCGCTCCGGCTCCAACGCCGACTCTCGCGCCGACTCCGGCTCCGGTTCCGGAGCCCGCGCCGACTCCCGACGCCACCGCCGCGCCTGCCGCGCAGCTCACTGTGACGCAGCGCACCTCGCTGGCGTCGGCCCCGGCAGTTTCGCCATCTTCGGCGATGCGCGGGCGTACAGCACAGACTTCCCCGTCAATCTGTCCAACAACAACTGCTGGGTCGACGTGACAGTCGCGCCGATCGAGTAGACGCCGTGACGCCAGGGGAGGGCGACATGACAGAAAAGGACCGAAGTGACTGAACGACTCAGCGTCGCTGTGGTCGGGGCCGGCTATTGGGGCCCCAACCTGGCGCGGAACTTCTCCGCGAGCCCGGACTGGGATCTCGCGGTCATCTGCGACCTCGACATCGCACGCGCCCAGCAGGTGGCCGATCGGGTCGGCGGGGTGGCCGTCTCGGCCAGCCTCGACGAGGTGCTCGCCGACCCCTCGATCGACGCGGTGGCCGTTGCCACCCCGGCGCGCACACACCATCCGATCGTGATGGCCGCACTGCGCGCCGGCAAGCACGTGACCGTCGAGAAGCCGCTCGCCGACGAGCGCGGCCGCGGCGCGGAGATGGTCGAGACGGCCCGCGCATCCGGCCTGGTGCTGATGGCCGATCACACGTACTGCTACACCCCGGCCGTCCTGAAGATCCGCGAGCTCATCGCCGCAGGCGAACTGGGCGAGATCCTTTTCGTCGACAGCGTGCGCATCAATCTGGGTCTCATCCAGCCCGACGTGGACGTGTTCTGGGACCTCGCGCCGCACGACCTGTCGATCATCGACTTCGTGCTGCCGCACGGGCTCGACGCAGAGACCGTCGCCGCACACGGAGCCGACCCCCTGCACACGGGCAAGGCGTGCGTCGGGTACCTCACGATGCCGCTCTCCGGGGGCGCCATCGCGCACATCCACGTCAACTGGCTCAGCCCGACCAAGATCCGCCAGATGGTGATCGGCGGCACCAAGCGCACCCTCGTCTGGGACGACCTGAACCCGCAGCAGCGGCTCAGCGTCTACGACCGCGGCGTCGATCTCGCCGAGCAGTCCAAGACCACCACGAGCGACGCGCGCGCGGCGCACATCTCCTACCGGCTCGGCGACACGTGGTCTCCGGCGCTGCCGGAGAAGGAGGCGCTGTCCAGCATGACCGCCGAGTTCGCGTCCGCCATCCGGGAGAAGCGGCAGGCGCGCACCGACGGCGCCTCCGGCCTGCGGGTGCTGTCGATCCTCGAAGCGGCCCGCGGCAGCCTGGAGGCCGCCGGCGCCCCCTACCCTGTACACACCACTCACAGATCGGACAACTCATGACTCAGATCGAAGGCTCCCGAGTTCTGGTGACCGGAGGTGCCGGATTCATCGGCAGCCACCTCGTCGACGCCCTCGTCGAGCAGGACGCCGCATCCGTCGTGGTCGTGGACAACCTCGTCACCGGCACAGAGGACAACCTCGAGGGCGCACTCAACGACCCCCGGGTGCGCCTCGACACCGTAGACGCGCGCGAATCGGAGCATCTCGAGGCGCTGCTGGCGGAGACGGACGTCGTCTTCCATCTCGCCTGCCTGGGTGTGCGGCACAGCCTCCACGACCCGCAGGAGAACCACGACGTCAACGCGACCCTCTCCCTCTCCCTCGTCGAGCAGGCCCGCCGTGCCGGCGTGCGGCGGTATGTGCATGTGAGCTCGAGTGAGGTGTACGGCTCTGCTCAGTACGCGCCCATGGACGAGGGGCATCCGACGTTCCCTGAGACCGTGTACGGCGCGAGCAAGCTCGCCGGAGAAGCCTACGCCCGCGCCGCCTTCCGCACGCACGGGTTCCCCGCGCTGGTGGTGCGCCCGTTCAACGCCTACGGGCCGCGCAGCCACTTCGAGGGCGACAGTGGCGAGGTGATCCCCCGCACCATCGTGCGGGCACTGTGCGACGAGGCTCCGATCATCTACGGTGACGGCGAGCAGTCCCGCGACTTCACCCACGTGACAGACACGGCGCGGGGGATCATCGCGCTGGCCGAGTCCGACGAGGCGATCGGGCAGACGGTGAACGTCGGGTCGGGGGCCGACATCACGATCAACCGGCTCGCATCGGTGGTCACCGCTGCGGCCGGCCGTGAGGATCTGCTGCCGATGCACCTCGACCCGCGCCCGGGCGACGTCCGGCGGCTGCTGGCCGAGTCGTCGCAGATGACCGCGATGACGGGCTACGCGCCGCGGGTCGACTTCGCCGACGGGGTGCGCGATCTCGTGGAGTGGTTCCGGAGTCGGCCGACTTCGCCCCAGGAGATGCTCGCGCGCATCGAGGACCGCAACTGGGAGAAGGTGCCGCGGTGAGCGAACGCATCAACGTCATGGTCCCCTGGCTCGGCCAGGAGGAGATCGACGCGGTGGCCGAGGCGATCGGCAGCGGCTGGGTCGCTCAGGGGCCGCGGGTGGCCCGGTTCGAGGAGGAGTTCGCCGCCGCCATGCAGGCGCCGTACGCCGTCGCGACCACGAGCTGCACCACCGCCCTGCACCTGGCGCTGATCGTCGCCGGGATCGGCCCCGGGGATGACGTCGTCGTCCCGTCGTTCTCGTTCATCGCCACAGCCAACGCCGTCCGTCATGCCGGCGCGAACCCGGTGTTCGCCGACGTCGATGCCCGCACCGGCAACGTGACCGGTCAGACGGTGCAGGCTGCGCTCACCCCGGCCACCCGTGCGGTGATCGCCGTCGACCAGGGCGGGGTGCCGGTCGATCTCGACGATGTGCGCGCCGTGACGGATCCGCACGGCATCGTGGTGATCGAAGACGCCGCGTGCGGCGCCGGTTCGACCTACCGGGGGCGTCCGGTCGGCGCCGGGGCCGAGATCACGGCGTGGTCGTTCCACCCCCGCAAACTGCTCACCACCGGCGAGGGCGGGATGCTCACCACCGCGCACGAGGAATGGGCTGCCCGGGCCCGGCACCTGCGCGAACATGCGATGAGTGTCTCGGCCACCGAGCGGCATCGCTCAGTGCTGCCGCCGGCGGAGGAGTACACCGAGGTCGGATACAACTTCCGCATGACCGACCTGCAGGCCGCGGTCGGCCTGGTGCAGCTGGGACGGCTGTCGCGCATCGTGGCCAGGCGCCGCGAGTTCGCCGACCGCTACCGGCGCAGCATCGCCGACGTCGCCGGCCTGCGCGCGATCGAGGACCCGGACTACGGCACCGGCAACGTGCAGTCGTTCTGGGTGGAGGTCGAAGACGAGTATCCCCTCGAGCGGGAGGGACTGCTCGAGGCGCTGGCGGATGCCGGCATCTCCGCCCGCCGCGGCATCATGGCCGCGCACCGGCAGCCGCCGTACCGCACTCTCACACCGGCCGGCGGCCTTCCGGTGACCGAGCGGCTCACTGACCGCACGCTCATCCTGCCGCTGTACCACTCCTTCAGCGAGGCCGATCAGGATCGCGTCATCGCGGTGCTGCGCGGCGCAGGCGGTCGATCGGCATGACGCAGGGGCTGCTGCTGCTCGGCGCCAGCGGACTGGCCCGTGAGGTCCTCGCGGCGGGGATCGCGGGGGTGACCGGCATCCTCGACGACGACGGCGCCACGCACGGCACCGAGATCGCCGGCGTGCCGGTGATCGGTCCGATCGCGCTCGCCGCGCAGCGCGACGAGCAGCTGCTGGTGACGATCGGCCCCGGCGCATCCCGACGGGCCGTCGTGAGCCGGCTCGCCGACGCCGGTGTCGCCGACGACAGATACGGCGTCTTCGTGGCCCGCTCGGCCCGCATCGGACGATCGAGTGATCTCGGCGCCGGCAGCATCCTGCTGGACTGCACCGTCGTCACCGCCGACGCCAGGGTGGGGTGCCACGTGGTGGTGATGCCGAACTGCACCATCACGCACGACGACGTGCTCGACGACTTCAGCACGCTTGCCGCCGGCGTAGCCCTCGGCGGCGGCGTCCACGTCGGCGAGGCGGCGTACATCGGCATGAATGCGTCGGTCAGGCAGGGACTGACGGTCGGTGCGGGGTCCACCGTCGGCATGGGAGCAGCGGTGCTCGCCGACGTACCGCAAGATCAGACGTGGGCAGGGGTGCCCGCACGAGCACTGGGGAGAAGCACATGAAGGTTCCGTTCCTGGATCTGGCCGCGCAGCAGGCCGAGATCGTCGACGAGGTGCTGCCGGTGTGGCAGCACCAGCTCGCCTCGGCCGCGTTCATCGGCGGGGAGCAGATCGACGCGTTCGAACGTGAGTACGCCGACTACATCGGCGTCGCGCACGTCGTGGGCGTCTCGAACGGAACGGATGCCCTCGAGCTGGCGTATCGCGCCGCGGGCGTGAGCCCGGGCGACGAGGTCATCATGCCCGCCAACACGTTCATCGCCACCGCCGAGGCGGCGTCGCGCATCGGTGCGGTTCCCGTGTTCGTCGACGTCGACGATGAGCATCTGCTGATCGACCCGGATGCCGTCGACGCGGCGATCACCGAGCGGACCAGGGCCATCGTGCCGGTGCACCTGTTCGGTCAGACCGCACCGGTGCAGCGCATCGCGCCGATCGCCGAGCGCCGGGGTATCGCGCTCATCGAAGACGCCGCGCAGGCGCAGGGCGCCTCGTCTGCGGCGGGCCGGGCCGGTGCGATGGGCCGCATCGCGGCCACCAGCTTCTACCCCGGCAAGAACCTCGGCGCGGCGGGCGACGCCGGCGCGGTGATGACCGACGACGACGGCGCCGCAGCCTTGATCCGCAACCTCGCCGCACACGGCAGCTCGGTGAAGTACGTGCACGACAACATCGGCATGAATGCTCGGCTGGATGCCGTGCAGGCCACGGTGCTGCGCGCCAAGCTGCGCCGCCTGGAACGCTGGAACGACGCCCGACGTGCCGCCGCGGCACGCTACGCGGAACTGCTCGGCGACATCGAGGGCATCCGCCTTCCCCGCGTGGTGCCCGGCAACGACGATGTCTGGCACCTGTACGTGATCCGCGTCGACGAACGCGACCGCGTGCTGTCCGCGCTCGCCGAGAACGGCATCGCCGCCGGCATCCACTACCCGACCATCGTGCCGCTCACCGAGGCGTATGCCCGTCTCGGCCACCGCCCCGGGCAGTTCCCGGTCGCCGAGGCTGCGGCGTCCGGCATCCTGTCCCTGCCGATGTTCCCGCATCTGACCGAAGAGCAGCAGAGGGCGGTCGCCGCCGCCCTGCGCAC
This sequence comes from Microbacterium sp., assembly GCF_032084865.1. Lineage (GTDB taxonomy): Bacteria > Actinomycetota > Actinomycetes > Actinomycetales > Microbacteriaceae > Microbacterium. Next base: position 2,567 of record NZ_DAMDLU010000040.1, on the reverse strand, counting down.
GGCGGTACGGGCATCGGTGCCGGCATGAGCACCGATCCCCCCGAGACTTCCGTCACGCAGCGCGCGTCGCGGGCGTTCGGATGGAGCTTCGGGAACACGGTGGTCTCGCGGCTGGGCACGCTCGCTATCGGCATCGTGCTCGCGCGGGTACTCGGGCCCGAGGAGTTCGGCATCTTCGCCATCGCGACGGTGACGCTGCTCGCCGTGCTCAGCTTCAACGAGCTCGGCGTGAGCCTGGCGATCATCCGCTGGCGTGACGATCCCGCGAAGATCGCACCCACGGTGAACACGATCGCGGTGATCAGCAGCGCCCTGCTCACGGCGATCGTGATCGTCGGCGCGCCGGCGATCTCGACGGCGCTGGGCGATGTGCGGGCCACCCCCGTCGTGCAGGTGCTCGGGGCCTCCATCCTGCTGAACGGCTTCGTCGCCACATCGGCGGCCGTGCTGCAGCGCGAGTTCCGGCAGAAAGAGCGCACGATCGCCGATCAGGTGAACACCTGGCTGGGGGCGGGACTGTCGCTCGTGCTGGCCCTGCTCGGATGGGGTGCGATGAGCCTGGCCATCGGTCGGCTCGTCGCGACCATCGTGTTCGGCATCCTGCTCCTGCACTGGTCGCCGGTGCCGTACCGGTTCGGGTGGGATCCGGTGATCGTGCGGCGGCTGCTGCGCTTCGGGCTGCCCCTCGCGGCCGCCAGCATCGTCGTCTTCGCGTCCGGATACGCCGACCAGGTCGTGGTGGGCTCCCTGCTCGGCGCGCAGGCGCTGGGCTTCTATGTGCTCGCCTTCAACCTCGCCAGCTGGCCGGTGTCGATCTTCTCGTCTCCGTTGCGCGCCGTGGCGCCCGCCGCGTTCTCGGCGCTCAAGTCGGAGCCGGAGCGGATGTCACGCAACTTCACCCGCGTCCTCGCGATCCTCTCCTGCGTCTCGGTGCCGGCCTGCCTTGCCATCAGCGGTGCCGCCGAGCCTGTCGTCGCGTTCGTGTACGGAGAATCGTGGATGCCTGCGGCGGCACCGCTGCTGTGGCTGGCCGCGTTCGCGGCGCTGAAGATCTGGTTCGAGCTGTCGTACGACTACCTGGTCGTGGCCGGGCGGTCGAGCACCCTGCTGATCATCCAGGCCTGCTCATTCGCGGCGGCGCTGCCACTGATGCTTCTGGTCGCAGAGCCGTACGGCGTGGCCGGGATCGCGGCGGTGCAGTGCGCGGCAGGGCTGGTGATCGTCGCCCCGCTGTATGTGATGAGCCTGCGTGGGATCGGCGTCCGGGTCGCAGCCATGGTCCGCGCGGTCGCGGTTCCCCTGGCCGCCGGCCTCGCCACCTGGGTCGTCGCGTGGCTGCTGGCCCGCGTGCTCGACGTGCCGTTCATCGCCGCGGCGGCCTCGGGTGTGTTCGCGGTGCTCGTGATCGCCGCACTGTGCTGGTGGCAGCGCGCCGACATCCGGCTGCTTCGCGCGGCCGCGTCCCGAAAGGGAGCCGTCGCATGAGGATCCTCGTCTACCCCCACGACCTCGACATGGGCGGCAGCCAGATGAACGCGATCGAACTGGCCGGCGCCCTGAACACCATGGGGCACGAGTGCATCGTGTACGGGCGGCCGGGCAGTCTGCTCACCCGCGTGCGGGAACTCGGCGTCGAGTTCATCGAGTCTCCCGAGCCCGGCCGGCGTCCGTCGCTGTCCGTCGTGCGGCACCTGCGCCGCGTCGTCCGCGAGCGGAGCGTCGATGTGGTGCACGGGTACGAGTGGCCGCCCGGCCTCGAGGCGGCCATGGCCACCGAGAGGCTTCCCGACGTCGCCTCGGTGTGCACCGTGATGTCGATGGCCGTCGCCCCGTTTCTACCCAGAAGCCTGCCGCTCATCGTCGGCACCCAGCAGATCTGCGCCGCCGAGCAGGCTGCGGGACGCGTCGACGTCGACCTCATCGAACCGCTGGTCGATCTCACGCACAACGCGCCGCTCGATCCGGCCGAGACCGCGGCCTTCCGTGCGCACTGGGGGCTCGACGAGCGGCCGGTGGTCGTGTGCGTCAGCCGGCTCGTCCCCGATCTCAAGGCGGAGGGCATCTTCACCGCCATCGAGGCGACAGCGGAGCTGACCGGACCGGCATCCTTCCAGCTGCTGATCGTCGGCGACGGACGCTCGCGCGCCGAGATGGAGCGGGCTGCGGCGCGAGCGGAGGCCCGCAGCGGACGCCGCAGCGTCGTGTTCACGGGCGAGCTCGCAGACCCCCGCGCGGCGTACGACGCGGCTGACATCGTGCTCGGCATGGGCGGATCGGCGCTGCGTGCGCTCGCCTTCCGCAAGCCGCTGATCGTGCAGGGCGAGCGTGGCTTCTTCCGCACGCTGACTCCTGAGAGCGTGGACACGTTCCTCTGGCAGGGCTGGTACGGCATCGGGGACGGCGACGATCGCCCGGTCGATCGGCTTATCGAGCAGCTGCAGCCGCTGCTGACCGACCCCGGCCGACGCCGCGCGCTGGCTTCCTTCGGCCGCGAGGTCGTCGAGCGGTTCTCGCTCGAGGCGACCGCGCGCCGCCTGCTCGCCGCCTACCGGCACGCGTGGGCGGCC
>NZ_DAMDLU010000039.1:0-21516 GCF_032084865.1 Microbacterium sp. | reverse complement strand
CTGACCGGCCACCTCGCGCCCTCCCGACCGACCGTCGCCCACCCGCCCGACCGGCGCCCACCCGCCCGGCGTCAGGCGATGGCCGGCCGGAACCGCAACGGTGGTGGTCCGAGCGCGCCCCACGCGTAGGAGAGGAAGCCTCGTGCCCGCAGAGCGCGCACCCCTCCCCCGGGATCGTGAAGCTGGAAGTCGTCTTTGTCGTCGCGCGTGATGCGCCATCCCCCGTGGTGCAGTTCCATGTGGTGGAAGCGGCAGAGCAGTACCCCGCGATCGATGTCGGTGCGCCCGCCGTCGCGTTGCCATTCGTCGATGTGGTGCGATTCGCAGTACGAGGCGGGGCGGTCGCATCCCGTCCACCGGCAGCCGCCGTCGCGCAGGGCGAGGGCGATGCGCTGCCGGGGCGTGAAGAGACGCTGTTCGCGGCCGACGTCGAGCGGATTGCCGCACGCGTCGACGCGGACGGGCACGATGCCGGAGTCGCAGATGTGCTGATCGATCATGGCATCCGGAAGCGCACCGAGTCCGTCTTCGGCGTAGCCCACGCGCGCGCCGTCGTCGTCGTCGACCACCTGCACCAGTCGCACCCCGGCCTGCCGGGTGCCGAACACGTCTTTCGCGTCGGCGAGCGCGCCCGCGCGAAGCAGATCGATGATGAGGTCGTACTGCAGCTGCTCGTTGGTGCGCGGATCGTCTGTCAGGGCTTTGGCCTTGGCCTGCTCTTCCGAGTCCACGAATCGCGGGCCACCTCTGCGAGGCCGCAGCGCGGCATCGATGAGCGTGCCGACGAGCGCCGCGCCGTGATCGTCGTAGGCGATGCTGGCGCGACGCACGCCGTACTGGTCGGTCCACACGCGGTAGGAGCGGTTCTCGTACCGATCGCGGAACCGCTGCTCAGCACCTTCGGGGTCGAGTAGGTCGCGGATCGCCCTGGCCGCGGCGCCGAGCTCTTCGGCGGTGCGCTCTGCGGCTTCGGCGACCAGTTCTTCGGCGGCCTGGGCCCACGCGGCGCGGCCGTGGTCGTCGGCATCCCGTCGCTGCCGATCGTCGGTTATCCCGTCGACGGCTGGCGGCTCGCCGAGTCCTCGCTCGATGACATCGAACTGGGTCGTGCTGATGCACCCGTCCCGGCGCGCAACGCGCAACGGCTCGCGCCAATCGATCGGCCGCCACGTGGCATCCGGATGCTCGGCGCCCGAGCCCGACGAATCCGACTCCCCGCCGAGCATCGCCTCGCCGACGCGCACCTGACGGGAGGCGTCTGCCTTGCTCGAGCCGGTGATCTTCTGCACGAGCGAGGCGGCGGTGCGATGCCCCTCTTTCTGCGCGGCGCCGGAGTGGCCGGCGTCGCGGGGCGAGCGGGCGGCGATGACCCCGACCGCGATCAGCCGCAGCTGCTCGGCGTGCTGCAGCGCTTCGTTGGCTTCACGCAGGACGGCGACGACCTCGGCATCCGTCATGGCGGTCACCGCGTGCTGCGCCTGCGTGAGCGACGCGCACGCGTCGCCCCGGTCGCGCAGGGTCGGGACGAGCGCCGCGACCTCAGTGAAAGTTGCCATACTTCATAGTCGCAGGGGCCACCGACATTCGGATATCACAACGACGAAAGGCTGTCGGCCGCGACCCGCAGCGCCTCGAGCGCCGTCGGCCACGGCAGGCGCTCCTGCTCGAGACGTATCCCGCCCTCCGAAGAGATGCGGTCGAGCGTCGCCTGCTCAGACTCGGTGAGGGTCGGCAGCGTACGCACGGCGGCGCCGTTCGGGTCGGGCACCCACAGCTCTCGGTGAGCCATAAGCGTCGCCTCGTCCATCAGCACGCTGATCGCGTCGACGCCGTTCGATCGCAGCCGGTGCAGGATGGCGAAGCCATCGGCATCCAGATCACCCCAGTAGAGCACCCGCGATGACAGCGCCCACGGCAGGTGGTGAATCGGCACGGCGTATCCCCCGCCGTGCACGGCGACCGCTCCGGTCCAGTCGGGCAGCGAAAGCACCGACTCGAGGTTCTCGCAGACGATGACGATGCGGGGATTGATCGGCAGAGTCGCGAGTTCGTGGATCGGCGCGGTGACGTCGCTCAGTCCGCCGGGTCGATCGTCGGGGTCGAGAAAGCGGATCCGCAGCGTCTCCGGCGACGGCACGAGGCCGAGGTCGGGTTCTCCGGTGATGGCGGAGTACATCGTCTCGACCAGTGAGCGGTGCGTGCCCAGCCACTTGGTGTGCATGCCGGGGATGGGCACCTGGCGCAGCCGGTACCCGGAGGACGGATGCCGGCGCAGCCACGTCAGCACCTCGAGAAGCAGCGTGAAGTCGAGATCTGTCTGCCTGTCTATCGCTCCACCCCGGCGCTGGATCGCCGCCACGATCTCGTCACCATCGCCGAAGCGCTCACGAAGTTCCCGGGCGCGGTCGCGGATCCGCGCCCAGTCGCGATACACGACGGCGCCGGCGAACCGCGCAAGGGCGTCCACCGTGTGCAGAGAGAGTCGTTCGGGCAGTTCCTGCCTACCCGCGCTTGGCCAGTTCTTCGTCGCCCAGCCGATCTGCAGATCAGCACCCTGAACGCTCCGCCACGACGCCGCCCACTCGCTCGCCGAGCGCGGGTCGGTCAGCACCTCCCGCTCAGTCGGCGGCCTCAAGGCAATGCTGAACTCGACGTTCCCGTCACCGCGCGCCGCCCACTCCCGACGCCCCTTCTCGACCGCTCGCGCTGCGCGTGCCCGGGCCTCCGCTACGGTGACCGGCATCACTCGACCCGCTCGAACGGCACGTTCGACAGCAGCGACTGCTTGCGAGTCGGGTTCGACACCGACGTGACGGCTCCGACGTAGCTCTCGATCGTCTGAAGCAGCTTCTGCGGTGTGGCGAGGATCATGTGGAACCCGAATTCGCGGAACACGTCCATCGCCATGCGGGTGTACTGGCTGTCGGCCTTGTCGAACGCCTCGTCGAGCACGATCGTGCCGTACGTGGGAACGTCTTGTTCGTCATCGGTCAGCTGGTAACGCAGGGCCGCGGCCAGGCAGAAGATCACGAGCTTCTGCCGCTGCCCGCCCGAGAGTCCGGCGCTCGAGTCGTGCACGCTCAGCACCCGGCCCGCGCGATCCACCTCCTGCGCCTGGAAGGTCACGTGTTCGCGGGTATCGAGGCAGCGTTGACGCCAGGCGTGATCGGCACGGTCGCCGTTCTCGGCCGATTCGAGGCGAGCCATGATGCGCTTCAGCGCCGCGAACCGCTGCTCGGCCCGCAAGTCGTTCTGATCCCACGACCCGTCGACGATGCCCTTCAGATCGGTCATGAACTCCGTCGCGTCGGGTGATCGCCTCGTCTTCACCCGGATCCGCAGGAAGCGGTCGGCGTCGAACAGCGACCGCCCCAGAGACGCGTTCACCGGATCGATGCGCTCCTCGATCTGCTTGGGCGCGTCGCGGATCTCGCTGAGCAGATGCCCGATCAGATCTCGCGACTTCTCGCGCAGCAGTCGCCGGAAGTTCTCTTCGTGTTCCGGAAGACCGCGAGTGCGGATGCCGTCGAGCAGAGCCCGATATCCGCTGCGGTCATCGACGTCCGACGTCAGGTCGGGCGCGGCGGCAGGCCACGCGCCGCGGAACTCGGATGCCAGTCGCGCGAACGCCATCATCGAGCGGGCCCGCGCCGAGTCCGCGTCCTTCGCGGCGACATGCAGCGCGTTCGCGACCTTCAACCCGATCTCGCCGATGTTCGACGTGTCGATGCGCCGCTGCACGGTGCGGTATCTCGCCTCGAGCAGTGCTGCATCAGCATCCGCCAGCGTCACCCCCTGGATCTGGCCGGTCAGACGCGCGATCAGCGCGTCGGATTGCCGCAGCGCCTCGGCCGCGAGCGCCTGCGCAGCCTTCGCCGTATCGGCCTCGGCACTTGCACGCTTCTGCTGCTGCTCGGCATCCGCCACCGCTTTCGACGCGTCGTCGAGCTCGCTGCTCCGAGCGGTGAGGCGAGCAAGCTCCGCCTCTCTGTCGGCGAGCGTGGCGTCGGCGGATGCGGCGTCGAACTCACTCCAGGTGCGCTCGAGCACACCTCTCAGCACCTGACTTCTAGCCACGGCAGCCTTGGTCGCCTCGAGCTGCTCATCGAGCTCTGCTCTCGCGCGATCGGTCTCGCGCTGCGCAATCGCCCGACGCTCGAGAAGGTGATCGATCTTGGCCTGATTGTCCGACCCCAGAATCCAGTGGCTCCGGTCGTCGATCGACACACGATCGTTCTTCTCGTACCGGCGTGCCGAGGTCTTGATCTGTCCGCCCCGCGTGACACCCCGCTCGACGTCATCGAGGTCATCCGGCCCCGCGACGCACGAGATGTCGTACGACTCCGACAACCGCGAGTGCATCCAGCCGGCGAACGGGCCATCGGCGACCCGAATGCGGTGCAGCAGCGGGTCACGAGCCTGCACCGGGCGCGCAGCGCCGGCCTCCGCTAGCACCGCCTCGATCACGAGACGCGTTCCGAGCGAGCGCTTCTCGATGAGACGCCGCACACGAACCAGATCAGCGTCACGCACCAGCAGCGCCGAGGCGAGCGGACGAAGCACGCGCTCGATCGCCCCCGTCCACTCGGCGAACTCGGGAGACACGTCGATCAGTTCGCCACCGAACGGCAGGCTCTTCTCGCTGACCCCGAGCTCGCCCGCCAGCCACTCCCGCACGGCGCGCAGCCGCGGTTCGAGGTTGCTGCGGCTGCGCTTCAGCGACTCCAGCTCCGCATCCAGCTCGTCCAGGCGGCGACGCGCATCAGAGAACCGCTCGTGGGCGGCGTGATCGCCGTCGTCATCCTGTGTGCGGCCGAGATGCGCGCGCGCCGATTCCTGCAGAGCGGCGAGTTCCGCGGCATCCGTCGGCGCGTGCTCGATTCCCGCGGAACGCAAGTCGGATGCGAAGCGCTCGACGTGCGCGCGGATGCGCTCCGCCTCGCGCCGAGCGTCGTCGATGCCGCGCCGTAGAAGCCCGGCATCCGCTCCCCCGAGTTTCGCCTCGTGCATCCGCGCCTCGCTGAGCGCACGCTCGGCCTGCTGCCGCACCGCGTCGGCGGCGGTCGCTCTGTCTCGCGCGCGGGCGAGTTCTGCCACCTGATCTTCACGCTCGCCCTGCGCGAGCCTCAGATGGAGGCGATCCTGAAACGGCTCCTGCATCTCGATGAGATGCTGCAGCTCAGCGACGTCCTGTGACTGGCGTTCGTACTCGGCGGTCGCCTCTTCGATGCGTTCGAGGTGCTCTGCCTGACGACGCAACTCGACCACATGCTCGTGCGCCGCGTTGAGTTCGCGGAACTGCTCGGTAGCGTTGCGCGCTTGGTCGAAGGTGCCGGGCCGATCGAGCATGAACGCGCGAAACAGCGTGTCGAGATTGCCGAGGTTCTTGGCCGACTGCGTCTTGTGCAGCAGATGCAGCGCGTTGTCGCCGCTGATGCCGAACACACGCCGCATCCGCGTGAAGAAGCCGCCGTGACTGCCGGTCGAGACGACCGCGTCGGGGAACGCGGCCTTGAGACGACGCGCCTCGATGCCCTTCGCGACGAACGGCGCGAGCTCGGTCAGCGCGACGTCTGTGCGCAGCAACAGGAAGGCGTCTTTGAGGTCGGCGCGCGCCGTCTGCGTGCCCGGCAGGTGGAAGAGCCGAACGAGACTCACCGGCGCATCGTTCTGGTTCTCGAAGCGAAGCAGGATCGCGCTCCAGGTCGCTCGCGGGCGAAGGTAGGTGCTGACGGCTCGGTCTTCGAATTCGTCGGCCTCCTTGCTCCACGCCCCGCGCACGTAGCTGACGAGGCCGCGGTCGTCGGCACGTGACGACGCGTCCTGCGCGGCGGCGTTGAAGCGCAACCACCGTTCCGGTGTCAGCACGGCGGCGATCGCGTCGAGCAGCGACGATTTGCCGGATCCGGATGCCCCGGTGATCAGGTGCCCCTTGCGGGAGACGTCGATGCGGTGGGCCCCGTCGAAGGTGCCCCAGTTGACGACTTCGAGTCGCGCGAGGCGCCATTGTCCGGCGCGCACGTCGTCTTCTGCGGCGACTTCTGTGTGCATCTCAAGCAACGTCATCTTCGGACTCCTCGTCGTCATCGGGCGTCGCGATTCCCAGATCGGCGACCGTGCCGCTGCTGTCGCGTTCGCCCGAGCGAATCCGCTCGTACTCGGCGGCGATGATGCGCACCTGATCGGCGTCGACCAGCATCCGCAGCACCGGCGATATCTCGACGCGCTCGTCGGTGAGCGCGTGGACCACCCGCAGCTTGTTGCGCATCTTCAGCCACGAGGCGTTCAGTCTCTTGGCGAAGTCCGTCTCGTCACGGTCTTCGGTGCGGAAGGGCGCCAGCTGCTCAAAGACGTCGTCTCTTCCGACGATGACGCGCCCGTCGTGCTCGCCGCTGAGCAGCATCTGCCGCAGCACGAGCAGCATCGCGGTGTCGATGAAAGTGAGCTGCTCGGATCTCACGGCGACGGGGGCGTCCTGTTCGCCGGTGCCGACGTTGCGCACGAAGGCGAAGCCTGCGTCGCGGTCGAGCACGAGATCGAGGAAGAGGTCGTGCAGGCGAGATCGGATGCTCGCTTCGTCGGCGAGCAGCGCCGACCACGGGCCCGGCGCGCGGGTCGCCGAGAGGTACGGCCCCTGAGTCAGCTTCAGCAGCGCCCGTCGGGCGTCGATGCTGAGCGTGCCGGTGTCGCCGGGCCACCGGGCGCTGGCGCCCGTCTCGTGGCCCGCTGTCGTTGCATCCGTCTCCATCACAGAACCCTCCCCGTGAAGCGATAGCTGGGTATCCGCGCCGCCCTGGGCACGGCATCCACGCCGACCCAGGTAACGCGTTCGGGGTCGCTCGCCACCCCTTGCGCGGCGCCGATGGCCAGCAGACCGACGACACTCGCGACCCCCTGCGTTGCCGGGAATCGCTCGAGCACCCCGCCGACCGTGACCGCGTCGACGTCTTTCAGCATCGCGTTCACGTTGCCGGTGAGCTCGTCGAAGTCGATCTCGGTCTCGCGCGCGAGGGCGCGCAGCTCTTCGATGCTGACCGGGGCCGCCTCGTGGGTGATGACCGCCTCGGGTGCGTCGTATGCGGCCGGGTCGTGCAGTCGCAGCGCACCGGCGCTGCGCATCGGCACGGCAGAGAGCGACAGGCTGATGTCGGTCGCTTTGTACGGTTTGATCCGGATGCTGGCTGCGTGGCCCGCCGCGAACGCGCCGCGCAGTTCTCGGCGCAGCACGCGATCGCGTTCGTACTCCTGCGACTGGACGTAGCGGCGCAGTCCCCTCGCGAACGTCGTGATGACGTCGTGGATCTCGCCGCTGCGCTCTTTCAGTGTGCGCAGCAGCTGGCGCAGAAAGCGGCGCTCGGCGGCGCTCAGGGCGCCGGTGAAATCGCGCTCGAGCACGCGCCGGATGTCATCTTCGAACTCCTGGCCGCGCTCGGGGTCGAGCACGAGTCCGGCGAATCCGGTGAAGCTGCGCCCGGCGTCGGATTCGTCGATCATGTTCACGCCGCGGAAGATGTCGTCGAGCACGGCGCGCTGGGCGGCATCCGACTCGAGCACCCGGGCACGCAGGTCGCGGTTGAGCTGCTCGAACTCTGCGCGGACCCGCGCGAAATCGCTGGGGATGTCTTCTGCCATGGCGAGGATGTCACGCACGCGCTCGACTGCGCGCTCGTGGTCGACGGGTGGCGACTCGCCGCGGTTGATCGCCTCGATCTCTGCGTCGATCTGCGCTCGCTGCTCTTCGAGCCGCGCGATGCGGGTGCGCGCGTCGGGGTCGGAATCCACGGCAAGGCGGTGCAGTTGGGATGCGATGCTGGCCAGCCGTGATTCGGTCGCCGCCTGCCGCGGCTGCACGAGTTGCGCGAGAAACCGGCTCGCCGTCAGCGCGGCCGGTGACAGCTCGAAGGTCTCGCCTCGGCTCGTCTCGGCCGGCCGGCGCACGAGGTAGCCGGCGGTGCGCCAGTCGGCGCAGTACGCCTTCGCAGTGCCGGGCAGGTCGAAGCCGTGTGCGCGCAGCTCGTCGAGGTCGGCGTCGATGCGCTCGTAGAGGTCTTCGCTCTCGATGCGGCGCTCTTCGCCGCCGAGGTGGGCCGCGAGTACCGAGACCATCACCGGCGCATTGTCGGCGCGCAGCATGCGCCACGCGACGTGCTCGTCGAGCAGTCGAGACAGCGCGTGCGCCTGCGCCAGTGCGGTCATGGGGTCTCCTCAGATGGGATCTCGCCCATCTTGAGGGATGCTACCGACATCGACGAGTCCGGTTGGTTCTCGGGGGCCTGCTGACACGTCTACTGCAACATCTACTGCAACATCGTGTTGCAGTAGATGTTGCAGTAGATGCGTTCAGCGGGGCAGACGTGTCGATTCAGATGACACTCAGTACTGCGATCTCGATCCGGCTTTCTGTTCTCTTTCTGAATGGACCGTGCAGATCACAGTTTGTCGATCCAGGTGTCTTCCTCGCGGTCCGACCATGAACTTCCCGTCGAGGGACGTGACCGCGTTGCAACCCGACCTCGAAGTATCGGAATGAGCCGTTGCGCATCGAGCGCGGTCAGGTCACCGACTGACGCCAGCTGAACTCCGATCAGTTCGCTCACAAGATCGAACTGGCCGCGCGCATCCGATATGGCGAGTGCGGCGAAAAGGGATCGAATCTCGGTCCGCTGGGACTCGGTCATGAGCGATGGCTTGTCGTGCAGCGCAGGCGGCTCGTTATCCGGCTCGTCGAAGAGGCTCAAGGTGCTAATGGTGTCTCGCTTTCGTCGCTGTATCGCCGTCTCGCTCTAGAGCGTCAGGGTGTCGAAGGCGAGAAGTGCGGTCGGCCATGCCGCGCGCGGAGTTCCCGCCGTGTCATCGGTCGCGACGCGCCTGATGACCCTCGAGAAGCCAGCCAGGCGAGATCGTTGACAGCGGCTTCGATCGAATGGTCGTGATCGCATGCGAACTGATTGTCGCGGATGTTCTCTGCGACGCGCGCCACTTTCGCGCGGATCGATGCAGTCAGTGCGTCGGTCACCGGGTCGTTCGTGCTCTTCCCCTGATCGTCGAGATTCAGAATCTGGATGCGATCTGCCGACGTTCCCGTCAGATCTCGGTACCCGAGGGCGTAGATCGCGAGCTGATCCCGGGTGACCTCTTCCTCCTGAGAGCGCGCGGTCGACTTGAAGTCGACGATCGCCGTCTCGCCGGTCTCGAGCGACCGAATTAAATCGATTCGCCCATTCACCATGACCCCGTCGGCGATCGGAACCTCGATCTGCTTCTCAGAGTGGATAGTGCGATCGAGCGAGTCGCCATATCGATCGAAGTATCGCTCCACAGCAGAGACGGCCGCAGTGCGGAGCTGCTCGCGCAGGGCCGGGTATGCGTACGGCGTGTGCAGGTGGCGCCCGACAAGATCGACCGCTTCGTCGCGCGTCGCGAGGTCCCCAGCCAGAGCCCGCTTGTGCACTTCGGCGAGTGCGTCATGAAGGCCTTTGCCGTACCCGAGCGCTTCGTGGATCGGTGGATTGAAGCCGTACATGAAGCGCAGCTTGAATTGGTAGGGGCAATCGAGCAGGTATTTCAGCTCGGAGAATGAGACTTCGATGCGCGGAGTCTCGAGCTTCGGCACCGGTGTGATCCGCTCAGCCCCGGGCGCGCCCTCGTCGGTCGTCGAGATCCAGTCCGACGCCGAGCAATGCAAGAAGAAGTCGGATGCCTTCTTCGACGTCTGGGCTGAACCCGGCGCCCACGTCGCGTAGAAGTACTTCTGAGCGCGCGTGACGGCGACGTAGAACAGACGCGTCTCATCGGATTCGCCGCCGCGGTATCGCGCGCCGTTCTCGATCGCGGACTCGGCGAGCACGTGCGGGATGGTCTGCGTGCCTCCCGGGCGACGCGCGGGAAACCGGTTCTTGCGCAGGTAGGGAGTGAACACGGCGGGCCACTGCAATCCTTTGGCCCGGTGCACCGTTGAGATGACGACGGCATCGGGCTGCGCGAGACCGGCCTCGGCGTCGGACTCGTCGTAGATGCTCGGGGCCTTGTGCGTGAGGAATCCCACGAAGGAGTCGTACTTGCTCTGCGGCGACGACGAGAAGTTGATCTCCTCGAAGTCGGAGATGACCTGCGAGAACTTGCCGAGCTGGTACATCACGAGCTCGGCCCGACCGCTCTCGCCCGGAATCGTGTCCTCGCGTAACCCGAGCGCCTCGAGAGCTCGCAGATACAGGCGTTGCACGTTGTAGACGCCCCACTGCGTGGATCGCGTGAAATCGGCCCCCTCGTCGAGCACCGCGATGAGAGCGGTCCAGTCACCGCCTTCGGGAATCAAGTTCGCTGCGCTCCACCGCTGGCGCAGCTCAACGGCGTCGATGTCACCGTGCACGTACTCGAAGAGTCCGACACAAGCGATGATCTCGGGAGCCTCGAACAGTCGAGCGAGCCCCTTGACGATGAACGGGATGCCTCGCCTCTGGAACTCGGCGACGAGCACGTCAGCGTCTTTCACTGATCTGAAAAGAACGGCGCAGTCAGACCACGAGAGCCCGCGTGCGTCGGCGCCGGGCTTGTCCGTGAAGGGCACACCCCGCAGGTCGAGGATGCGCTTGGCGATCCACGAGGCCTCTTCCTCTTCACTGTCGAACTGCAAGGCGAGCATGTCGCCGCGTTCCCACTTCTGGTGCCCGACCGCCACCATCTTCTTCGCCAAGCGCTCGTCGGAATTGATGCGCCCGGCAATGCTTCGACCGAGTTCGACGACGCCTTTCGAGGAGCGGAAGTTCTCGCCCATCTCGATCTTCCGCACATCCGAGTATCGGTTGGCGAAGGTGAGGATGTTCGTCACCTCAGATCCACGCCACTGGTAGATCGTCTGATCGTCATCGCCAACGACGCAGAGGTTCGCGCCGAAATGCACGAGACGTGCAACCAGCTTCTCTTGGATCGGATTGACGTCTTGATACTCATCGACGATCACATACTTCACGTCATCACGAATGTGGTCGCGCAGCGATCGCTGGTCCGTCGTCAGGTCGGCGTCACTTTGAGAGTGGGCCAGCATGGCCACCGCGCGCACCATCATCGACGTGTAGTCGAAATAATTCTTCTCGGCGAGCAGCGCCCGGTAGCGGTCCAGGCTTTCGGTGACCGCGGGCCGGATCTGGGCGAGGTCGACCTCGTCCTCTTGCAGGATCGACAGGGCTGAGGTGTACAGCTTGGTGTCGACATAGCGACGCAGGAATACTTCCGCGCCGCTGACCTCTTTGGTGCACGTCGTCAGACCGGACTTCCTGCTCTCACGGTCGACGAGCAGCTGCTGGGTCACGTCGGTCAGCACGCCGAACTTGAACGTCTCCGGCACGTACGTCTGCAGCAGGTCGAGGCAGAAGCCGTGCATCGTGCCGATGTACATCTCTGCCAGACCGTGCACCTCGCCGAGCTCCGCACGCGCTACCGCGTGAACACGTTCCTTCAGCTCGGCGGCCGCCTTCTCGGTGAACGTGAACGCGATCACGTTGCCGGGGACCACGTCCGGCTGAGACAGGATGCGTGCGATGCGCTGGGCAAGCACCTGGGTCTTTCCCGAGCCTGCGCACGCGATCAGCTGCAGCGTGCTGTCGATGTCCTCGATCGCCGATTGCTGGGATGCCGTGTACGCCAAGCCACTCACTTGTACACCGCCGATACCGACGAATCGAACAATTCATTCACTGTGCCCGTGAACGCGAGCACAGTCGCGCGAACTTCCGGATCGAGCATGTCGAGCACCCGCAGCTGGGAGGTGACGCCGTTCGTGGCGATCGAGTCGATGCGGTGGAACGCTGTGCCGTGAGCCTCAGCGAACTTCGCCATCCCGCGCAGTTTGACCATCGAATCCTCGAGGTGCCCACCGTGCGGATCGACGATCGATGGCCGGATCTCGCCCCGCACTTCCGAGAAGATCACGAAGTCGGGGTGCAGGCGCCGCCAGTTGCCGCGGTCGTCACGGTAGGCGATGCCGAGCGAGTCGGGTCGAGGGACCGACGGGTTTCGATACCACGCGACACAATCAGGGCGAACAACCTCCGTGCGGATCACATCACGTTCCCACCCGCCGAGACTCGACATCGGGAACCAGCCGTCTTCGTCGGACATCAGATGCTTCTCGATCAGTTCGGCGTCGCGCACCTGGTCGGTTGCCTTATCGATCTCCGAGAAGTCCTCGATTCGCTTCTTCGGACGCTCGAGTGGAGTGACCTGAGGTTCGACGGCCTGAGCACGGATGTCGGCGTACGCCTCCCGCCGTTCGTCTGCGAGGCCCTTCATCGCGACGCGGTTGTCTTCGAACCACTCGTCGACGAGTTCGGTCGCCACCCTGTCGACGCGCTCCCGCACGTGGGGAACGGTTGCGAGCGCCGCGACCTTCACGTACGCGCGACGCAGCGCATCGTCATCTTCCTCGTCGGCGTGCTCCATCAGGTAGTCGACGTAGCTGTTCGCGATGTCCGGTCCGAATGCGCGCTGCGCGTCTTCGAACGCGACGCGAACGGCGTTCTCGTCGGCGCGCTCGGCAAAGTCGACGTACGACAGCTTGTCGCCGCCACGGGCTCCCTGGATTCGCATACCGCGCACGGTCTTGACTTCGATCTCGGCACGCTGCAGGTCGCCGTCGTGCGCCTCGGCGAACTCCTCGAGGCGGGTGTGGATGCGCCGCTGCGCGCGACTGATCGCGCGGCTCTTCAGCCCGTCGGCCGACAGCGCCTGCGCGAAGCTCATCAAGCGCGTCACGGCACGGGCGCCGCGCCGGGGTACGACTTGAGAGACGAGGGCGTCCCACGCGTCCCACACGCGCTCGTCGAGCGACTGGTTCGGCTCGAGGTCCCGCGGGTTGAGCACCGCTTTGGGTCCGGCCGTCGGCATGTCTTCGATCAGCCCGGTCAGGTACTTCACGACGTTGCCGGCGGTCGTCCGGTCGAAGTGCGGCAGGATGCAGTCCACCGCGTTCAGACGGTCGTTGCCCGGAATGCGTCGGGCGAGAGGAGTGCGAACCATCCGCCCCAGCAGCTGTGTGATGTGAGTGTGGTCCTTCGCGGGGCGGAACGACACGAGCACCTCTGCGCGAGGGCAGTCCCATCCGGTGGAGATGCCGTCTTTCGCGATGAGCACGCGCACGTCGTTGTTGCCCTGGACAGCCTGCGGGTCGATGTGATCGACCTCCCACGAGCCGAACGTCTTCGTCTTGTGGTCGCCGAGCACGTGCCGCACGTTGAACTGCGCCAAGTCGCCGAGCTCCGCCTGAACGAGGTTGAGCCACCGTCCGACATCGTCAGGGTCCTCGGTGTTCGGGATCTGCAGCACGAGCAGCGGGACGACGCGGTCGGTCACCGTCTCGCCAGGCAGCGCTCGCTGTTCGGCGACGTACTCATTCCAGCGACGTTGCGAGTCCTTCAGTAGACGTGCGGCACGGGTCGTCAGCGTGGTCTCAAGGTTGCCAGCCTCAGCGGGGATGTCGAGTGCGACGATGTCCTTGAGCAGCCCGGATTCCAGTACCCGCGACGGGTCCACGGTGACGGGCGGCAGGTGGCGGCGCGTGTCGGTGTTCTTCATCGCCTGATCGAAGTGCTCGATGGTGGCGGAGATGCCCCACACGATCGGCATCGGCAGTCCGGTTCGGTCGCCGTCGACGAGGCTGCGCACGATGGTGGGCTTCTCTCGGCTCGCCTTCGCCGCAAACCCGCGGTGCGCCTCGTCGAGGATGAAGTAGACGGTGAGCGAATCGTCTTCGATCGTGTTCGCGAGTGTCTGCCAGATGTTCCACGCGAGATCGTCAGGTGACGGGACGTACTCCTCACCGAGCGCGTCCGCTTGCGCCGTTCGCTCGGCGCCACGCGTGAGCGTCGATGTCTTCGAGAGGCGCTGAGTGTTGAGGAAGTACACGTGTCGCGGCTCGAGCCTCGGAACGGAGAACGGCGGCTTGATCGTGATCAACCGGTCGAGCGACAGCTTCTCGCTCGCCTGGTTGAGTCGTGTCTTCGTCTGCTCGTTGAGGTCGGGGTTGTCTGAGAACCAGATCACGACTGCGCCCGGGTCGGCATCGAAGCCGAGTTCGGTGTCGCCGTAGAACAGCGACTCGATTGCAGCGGCCGCCATCACCGTCTTACCTGCACCGGTGACAGCAGTCAGCGAGAACGACGATTCGGCGTTGTCGTTGACGTACAGCTTCCGCGCGCGGGTCAGGTTGTCGAGGGTCTGCACCACCGCGTCGCGCTGGTAGTCCTTCAGCGTGAATCTCATCGCTCGCCCCGCATCGCGTCGATCTCGAACGTGCGCAGGTATGCGTCGTACAGGCGCACGGTCTCGACGTCGTCCGGCAGCGCCTTCGAGACTGCCTCGAAGAAGCGGTCTTCGTCGGTGACGATGAACGCGACCTTCGCCTCCGGGTTCGCCGCCATCGCTGCGACGAACGCATCCGTCTGGTCGAGGTCGTCGATCACCCCGTAGCTGTCGGCGACGTCCCACCCGTTCGGAAGCTCGTCGATTCGGCGTCCTCGCGAGCCGGCGTGCAGCCAGAGCAGAGGTGCGATACGCGCGAAGGCGCGGTGCGAGCCGACGCGCATCGGCGATTCGTACGTGAGGGTGAAGAACTCGACGTTCTCTTCGAAGCCGTCCGCCATCGGAAACTCGTCCGTGAACTTGTAGTCACCCTTGATCGGATCGCCGTTCGAAGTCTTGCCCGTGATGGCCGCTTCGACGCGGGGCTTGGTGATGTAGTCACAAATGCCCCACTTCTCCCACTCGGGATCGCCCGGTCGCAATCCCGCAGCGCGGAGCTTCTTCTGCTCGTCGGCGCCTACCTCATTGTTGGTGATGCTGATGGAGCGTCGCCGTCCGTCGTCTTGCTTGTTCAGGCGCATAACCGCGTGAGCAGTGGTGCCGGATCCCGAGAAAAAGTCGATCACTAGGGCGTTCGGCTTGTTCGTTATGACGAATCGGAGCGCGTCTTCAACGGCATACAGGGACTTGGGGAACGGAAACTTGCGGTCCGGCATCATCACGCTGAGGAGACGTGATCCATACTGAGTCGCGTCGTGGGACGCGATACGCCATTGCGTCGTTGGCACACTACTCGGCTTCGTCGCAGCCTTCGAGGTGATTGGCGAGCCGTCGCGGCGGTAGCCTTCAACGGCGTATGTCCCGTCTGCCAACTTGCGAACTTCAGCCGGGGGTAGATAGTAGACAGTGAATCCACGCGTTGTGTTTCCGCCGATCCGGACATGTCCGTTGGCTAATCTCTCCTTCAGCGTCTCTGAACCAAGCCGCCACCGGCCCTGAGAACCATTCTTCCGAATCGGCCACACCGCGACACAACCCCCAGGTGCGTCCGAGAGGTCCGGATTCTCGTCCTTGGGAAGAGGCGCGCCAACCGCCGCGACCTTAGGTCCGTCTGGGTCGATATACACGGGGTAGAAGCCATTCGGGCTGTCTTCGCGTTGCGAGCCAGGCCCGGACTGCATCACAAGGTCCCAGCGGATCTCCCCCGTGAACGTGCGTCCCTTGGAGGACACCCACTCTTCATCGAGCGGCATTCTGACAGGTGCGGCCTTGCCGAGAAACACAAAGAAGAGGTATTCGTCACTTCGTCCGAACATGCTCTGCCGTGGCATGCTCGCCGGGTTGATGAGGCTGCTTACCATCTGGATCCGGCTCTCGGGAAATACCTGCTCCAACAGCATCCCCAGCCGTAGGTATTCCTTCTCGTCGATCGTGACGACGAGCACTGAATCATCCGGGTTCAGCAGTTCTTTCGCGAGCAGCAGGCGTCGTTCCATGAACGCCAGCCACTTCGAGTGGCGATACATGTCGTCGCCCTCGACGTAGTCGTTGTTGTACTTCCAGTCCTTCGCGCCCGTGTTGTAGGGCGGGTCGATGTAGATCGCGTCGACCTTGCCGCGATGCGTGAAGAGCAGCGCCTGCAGCGCGTGATAGTTCTCGGCGTTGATGACGGAGTGATACGGCTTATCCCCGCCGCGCTCGACCTTCCCGGTCGACACCAGGCCGGGATAGATCGGGTCGCGAAACTCCGCCACGACGACGAGGTCGTCGATATCGTCGACCTTCGCGTACTCGACCGACGTGCCCGTCTCCCGGACGAGCCGCGCTCCCGACCGGTTGTCCGAGAACTCGTCGACCACCCACACGCGATCGTCGGTCTTGGCCTTCAGATCTCCACGGGGCGGTAGAACGCGTACTTTGTCGCCTCTGCGCGCACGGCGCCCGGGAAGCTCGACAGCCTCCGGTGTGTGCCGCTCGAAGTTGAGCCCGAAAGCCCTTCGTTGCGAAAGAACATCGAATTCCTTCGAGATCGCGTCAGCCAACGCAGGACTCGATGTCCGAAGCTCGCGGATCAGCTCGTGAATGCGCGCCAAGGCAGGCCCCTCCCCGGGTTCCCTCAACCCCGGATCGGTACTTGTACCCGGGTGCGTTAACCCTGGCACATGCCGCCCACATTCTTCACGCTTGACAGGTGCCCCGCGTCCCCTCCCCCGCTGCCGCTCGCATCGGCGAGCTGATCGCGGGCGAGCGAGTGCGCCGAGGTCTCACCCAAGACGACCTCGCGCACCTCACACGCATCGACTCGTCGAACATCCGCGGCTACGAGAAGGGCCGCGCGATGATGGGCATCCCGACGCTGGTGCGCATCGCCGATGCGCTGAAGATCGAGCCCGGGATGCTGCTGGACGGGGTCACGGTCGAGATGTTCGGCCTGCCTGCGGAAGACGGGCGGCGGCGGGCGTAGCTCGAAGGCGCCCGGGCCCCGTCATCCTTCGTCACATCTATTCTCTGGAATACGACGTCCCGCTTAGCGTTTACTCCACACGACGCGCACTCCGCGCAGACAATTGGAGTCCTCTTGAGCACCTCATCTTCCACCGCGCGCGCCCAGAAGGCGCCCGACACCCGAAGCCCGGCACGCAAGCTGCTGACCTCGTTCGGGTTCCAGATCATCGCCGCCCTCATCCTGGGCATCGGCGTTGGCCTGATCGCCGTCTCGCTCGGCGCGAGCGACACCAACCCGACCGTGCTGTCCGACACGCTCGACCGCATCGGCAGCTCGTACGTCACGCTGCTGAAGGCGGCGGTGGTGCCGCTGATCTTCACGGCGATCGTCGCGAGCATCTCCAACCTCCGCCGCGTGCAGAACGCCGCGCGCCTCGCCGGTCAGACGATCCTGTGGTTCGGCATCACCGCGTTCATCGCCGTGATCATCGGCATCACGCTCGGCCTCGTCATCCAGCCCGGGGCCAAGGCCGGCGCAGGCCTCGACACGGGCGACCCGTACACGGTCGGCACATGGTGGAACTTCCTGCTGGGCCTGATCCCGCAGAACTTCCTCGGCCTCACCGTCTCGACGGGCCCCGGCCCGGTCGAGGGCTCGCTCGTCTCGAACGTGAACTTCAACATCTTGCAGGTCATCGTCGTGGCCGCGGTCGTCGGCATCGCCGCGCTGAAGGCCGGCCGAAAGGCCGAGCCGTTCCTCGCGTTCACCGAGTCGCTGCTCAAGGTCATCCAGCGCGTGCTGTGGTGGATCATCCGCATCGCCCCGATCGGCACCTTCGGCCTCATCGGCTCCGCCGTGGTCAAGTACGGCTGGGACAAGCTGACCTCGCTCGCGTGGTTCGCCGCCGCGGTCTACATCGGCCTGGCCCTGGTGATCTTCGTGGTCTACCCGATCCTCGTCAAGACCCACGGACTGTCGATCAAGCAGTACTTCTCGGGCGTCTGGCCCGCCGTGCAGCTGGCCTTCGTCAGCCGCTCGTCGATCGGCACCCTGCCGCTCACCGAGCGCGTCACCGAGCGCAACCTCGGAGTACCCCGCGGCTACGCCTCGTTCGCCGTGCCGCTCGGCGCGACCACCAAGATGGACGGCTGCGCTGCGATCTACCCGGCCATCGCCGCGATCTTCGTCGCACAGTTCTTCGACATCCAGCTGAGCTTCATCCAGTACCTGCTGATCGTCATCGTCTCGGTCGTCGGCTCTGCCGCGACGGCCGGCACCACCGGCGCGGTCGTGATGCTCACGCTCACCCTGTCGACCCTGGGCCTGCCGCTCGAGGGCGTCGGGCTGCTGCTCGCCATCGACCCGATCCTCGACATGGGCCGCACCGCGGTCAACGTCGCGGGCCAGGCGCTCGTCCCGACCATCGTCGCCAAGCGCGAGGGTATCCTCGACGAGGAGCTCTACAACGCTCCCCGTAACGGCCTGCCGTTCGCCGACGACGTCGACGACGAGGCGGATGCCGCAGAGCCGGATGCCACGAAGGAGCCGGCCGGCGCACGCTGACCACCTCCCCTTCCTCCGCAGAGCGCCTCGCCCCATCCCGGGGCGGGGCGCTTTCGGCATCCGGATGCCGGGAATCGCGCTCTCAGCGCGACCGGCGCTCCTCTTCGAGCTCGCGGCGCAGGTCGCCGTTCTCGTCCTCCAGTTCGAGCACGCGCCCGATGCCGGCGAGGTTCACCCCGGCATCGCGCAGCTCGGCCACCCGGCGGAGGCGATCGATGTCGTCGTCGCTGTACCGCCTCGTGCCGCCGTCGCTGCGGAACGGGGCGAGCAGTCCGCGCCGCTCATAGAGCCGCAGCGTCGCCTCGGGAACGTCGGCGAGGTCGGCCGCCACGGCGATCCCGTACAGCGGAGTTGCGGCGTCACGCTCGCTCATCTGGTATCCGTTCCAACACTTGAAATCTATCGTTTGCAGCGCTATAAATATACAGCAAGCGATGCAGATTCCCTGCATCCGACATCAGAGCCGCCGCCCGGCGGCCCATAGTGAGAGGAGAACACCATGGCCATGACCCTCGACCCGATCAGTCAGCTCGATCGATTCGCCGCGAGCGTGCTGGACTCCGTACGCGCCCCGCGCGTGATGCCCGTCGACCTCTGCCGCGACGGCGACCGCTATGTCCTGCACGCCGACATCCCGGGCGCCGACCCCGGTTCGATCGACGTCGACCTCGACGGCTCGCAGCTGTCGATCCGCGCGCAGCGCACCGCCGACACCGGTGAGGGCATGCGCTGGATCGCGCGCGAGCGCGGCACCGGAACCTACTTCCGCCAGTTCACCCTCGGAGACGGAGTCGACCTCGAGCGCATCAGCGCGTCGTACGACAGCGGCGTGCTCTCGGTGATCATCCCCGTCAGTGAGCGCGCGAAGCCGCGTCGCATCCAGGTCGAGTCGACCGACACCCGCGAGGCGATCAGCGCCTGATCCGCAGTGGGGAGCGCCCGTGCGGCGCTCCCCACCCTGATCCGGAAAGGAATGTCTCATGTCCCCGTCCCCCGCCCTGCGACGGTTCCTCGCCGAGATGGAGTTCCCGGCCACGAAGGACGACCTGCTGCGTGAGGCCGTCCGCGACGGGCTCGACCGCGACGACATCACCGCTCTCGAGCAGCTCCGCGGGTACAGCTACAGCGCCCGCTGGCAGATCCTCACCGCGCTGCGCCTGGGCAGCCCATCGGCCGACTCGCTCGTCGCAGCCTGACGCCGCGGCCCACCCCGGGGCAGCACCTGCTCAGGTGCGCAGCGCCATCCTCGTGTCGAGTGCGAGCTCTTCGGCATCCATCGCCGCGATCAGCTCGTGCATGACCTCCTCACTGAGGTTGCCGGCGCGCCGCTCCTCGAGCAGCAGGTCGCGGCGAGCCGACAGCCAGCCCTTCGCCATAGCGGCGAACTGCTCCGGCGAGGGACGCACTGGCTCCTCGCCCGCCTGGTCGGCGCCTGCCTGCATCCGCACCAGCCGCTCGGCGTACGCGTCGAACGCCGGCAGCTGATCCTCGCCGTACTCCCGAGCCCACGTGCGCCTCGCCTCGCGCAGGTAGGCCTTGCCCACCTCACGGCTGCGTTCGCGCACGGACTCCAGCTGCCTGGCATCCTCCCGCGCCTCCTCGTCGTCGACGACACCCAGCACGCGGATCAGCCAGGGCAGCGTCAGCCCCTGCAGCAGCAGCGTGCCGACGGTCACGGCGAACGCGACCACGACGATCGCGTGAGACGCGACGGCATCGAGACCTGCGAGATCGGCGGCGGCGAGCGCCGTCGCCAGCGTCACCACCCCGCGCATCCCGGCCCACGAGATCACCGCGTTGTCGCGCCACGAGAGCCGGGTCTCGGTCAGGCGGCGGCGCAGCTGATCCTCGGTGAGCGGATGCCGTCGGCCCCGCCCCTCGCCGAGCGGAAGCACCTTCTTGGCCGCCGACATCTTCTCCCACCTACGCAGACGCAGCGTGGTCCAGCGCCGCCCCCACGCGCCCGCCGGGTAGACGAACAAGGGCCGCACGATCAGCACCGCCAGCAGCACGACCACCGCGAGCAGCACGATCGTGCCACCCTCGCCGTCCTTCAGCTCACCGACCACTCGCGGCAGCTGCAGCCCGATGTACGCGAACACGAACGACTCGAGCAGGAAGTCGGCCGACAGCCACAGCGGCGTCTCCTGCTGCCGCGTCGCGTAACTCGTCTTCGGCGCGTTGAAGCCGACGAACAGCCCCATCGCGACGACCGCCAGCACGCCCGAGCCGAGCAGCTGCTCAGCGATCGCGTAGGCGCCGAACGGCGCCAGCAGACCGAAGGTGCCGTTCACGACCGGATCGTCCACGCGCATCCGCAGCTGGTGCAGCACGATGCCGAACACCAGCCCGACCGCCACTCCGACCACCACGGCGAGCGCGAACTGCCAGATGCCGTCCCAGAGCGACACCGTCGCCCCGGCGACGATCGCCGCGAACACCCGGAACATGGTCAGCGAGGTGGCGTCGTTGATCAGGCTCTCCCCCGACAGCACCGTCATGATGCGCCGCGGCAGGCCGAGCCGGCGTCCGATCGATGCCGCGGACACAGCATCCGGAGGGGCGACGATCGCCCCCAGCAGCAGGGCGCCCGGCAGAGTCAGCTCGGGCATGATCCACCACGCCACGAGCCCCACGACCACTGCGGTGACGACGACGAGACCGATACCCAGACGTCGGATCTGCGGCATCGCGCGGTGGAAGCTCAGAAACGACACATCGAGCGCTGCCGAGTACAGCAGCGGCGGCAGCACGATGTTCAGCAGCACGTGACCGTCGATCGCGACATCCGGAACGAAGGGGAGGAAGGATGCCAGCAGCGCGACGACCGTGACGAGCAGCGGCGCGGGCCACCCGCGTCCCCGGGCCACGGCTGCGACTGCGACAGCGCCGACGACGATGAAGAAGATGCTGGACTCCATTCCAGGAAGGGTACGCCGGGGATGCGCCGGTGGTGGAGATCACAGCCGATCGACATTCGTCATGAGGTGCTCCACATCGGCATCCGGGGTCTGGCGGAAGTCGACGTAGTGCATGCCGACGGCCATGAAGTGGCGGGGCACGGCGAGGCAGACGGTCTCATCGGCGACTTCGCGCAGTGACTCGATCGCCTCGGGCGCGCCGACCGGCGTCGCGGCGATGATCCGGCGCGCACGCCGCGCGCGTGCGATCTCGCAGGCGACGCGCATCGACGCGCCGGTGGCGACGCCGTC
>NZ_DAMDLU010000038.1:342-21566 GCF_032084865.1 Microbacterium sp. | reverse complement strand
GGTGCCTTCCTCGTGGTGGCCGCGCTCATCCTGCTCACGGCGCTCGTGCCGCGCCTCGGCACGCTGATCGCGGCGATCCCGCCGTCGATCGCGCAGGCGATGCTCGCCGGGGTTCTGCTGCCGCTCTGCCTCGCCCCGATCACCGGGATCGTCACCAACCCCTGGGGCGTGGTGCCGGTCGTGCTCACCTGGCTCATCGTCACACGGCTCGCTCCGCGCTGGGCTGTGCCCTCCGCCTTCGTAACCGCCACGGTCGTCGTGGTGGCCTACATCGCGGCATCCGGAACCGATGTCGACCCGGCGGTGCTGCTGCCCACCCTAGCGTTCACCGCTCCCACCTTCACGGTCGGGTCGATCATCGGCATCGCGCTGCCGCTGTTCATCGTGACGATGGCGTCGCAGAACGTGCCCGGCATCGCCGTGATGCGCAGCTTCGGGTACGAGGTGCCGTGGCGACCGGCGATGCTCGTCACCGGCATCGGCACCGCACTCGGCGCGACCGCAGGCGGCCATGCGATCAACCTCGCGGCGATCAGCGCCGCCCTCGCCGCAGCGCCGGACGCGGAGCCCGACCCTGCGCGGCGGTGGATCGCGGGAGTCTCGACCGGCGTCTCGTACATCGTGCTCGGCGGCCTGTCGGCCCTCTTCGCGGCGCTGGTGCTGCTGGCACCCGCAGGCGTCATTCCCGCGGTTGCGGGAATCGCCCTTCTGGGCGCCTTCGGCTCTGCGGTGCAGCAGGCCATCGACGACCCCGGCGAGCGGATGCCCGCCGTCGTGACGTTCCTCGCCGCGGCATCCGGCGTCGCGCTGCTCGGCATCAGCGCCGCATTCTGGGCCCTCGTCGCCGGCCTGATCGTCCGCGCCGCGCTGCACGTCGGCCGGTAGACGGACGTCGCGGATCCGCCGCAGGGGGGATGTCCGATCGAACCCTCCATCCCTAGCCTGAAGACATGAGCTATCTCAGACTCGACGGCATCACCAAGAGCTACGGCTCGCGCAAGGTGCTCGACGGCATCCGGTTCGACGTCGCCCCCGGGCGACTGACCGGTTTCGTCGGCGGCAACGGAGCGGGCAAGACGACCACCATGCGCATCATCCTCGGCGTTCTCGCCGCCGACGGCGGCACCGTGACGCTCGACGGGCGACCGGCGACCGCCGACGACCGGCAGGGCTTCGGATACATGCCGGAGGAGCGCGGGCTGTACCCGAAGATGAAGGTGCTCGAGCAGGTCGTCTACCTCGGCCGCCTGCACGGCTTCAGCAAGACCGACGCCGCGGCGCGCGGCACCGCGCTGCTCGAGGAGCTCGGGCTCGGTGAACGGCTCGACGAGAAGATCGAGGCCCTGTCGCTGGGCAACCAGCAGCGGGCGCAGATCGCCGCGGCGCTCGTGCACGACCCGCAGGTGCTCATCCTCGACGAACCGTTCTCGGGCCTCGACCCGCTCGCGGTCGACGTGGTCGCCGAGGTGCTGCAGCGCCGCGCCGCGGCAGGGGCGGCCATTCTCTTCTCGTCGCACCAGCTCGACGTCGTCGAGCGGCTGTGCGACGACCTGATCATCATCGCCGGGGGCACGATTCGCGCGGCGGGCTCGCGCGACGAGCTGCGCTCGGCGCACTCGACGCTGCGATACCAGCTGCACTCCAGCGGCGACGCCGGCTGGCTGCGCACCGAGCCGGGCATCTCGGTGATCGACTTCGAGGGCGGATCGGCGCTGTTCGACGTCGACGCTCCCGACACCGCGCAGCGCGTGCTGCGCCAGGCCCTGGATCGCGGGGCCGTGTCGAGCTTCGCCCCGCAGCATCCGTCGCTCGCCCAGATCTTCAAGGAGGTCATCGCATGAACAACGCCGTCTGGCTCGTCGCCGAACGAGAGATCATGGCGAAGCTGCGCAGCCGCGCGTTCGTCATCGCCACCGGCATCCTGCTTCTGATCGCCCTCGCCGGGGTCCTCATCGGCGGCCTGATGGGCAAGAGCCCGACCTCGGATGCGATCGCCGTCACACCCGAGACCGCGGCGGTGATCGACGGGATGCCCGGGCTCGAGGCACACGAGGTGCCCGACCGCGAGGCTGCCGAAGAGCTCGTCACGAGCGACGAGGTGGAGGCCGCCCTCGTTCCCGGCGACCCGACCGGATTCGGGTACGTGGTGCTCGCGAAGGACGGCGCACCGTCCGGTCTCATGATGATGCTGTCGCAGTCGCCCACCGTCGAGGTGCTGCAGCCGGCCGACACCGACCCGCTGCTGCGCTACCTGGTGGCGCTCGGATTCGGGCTGGTGTTCCTGATCGCCGCATCGACCTTCGGCGGCACGATCGCGCAGAGCGTGGTGGAGGAGAAGCAGACCCGCGTGGTCGAGCTGCTCATCTCGGCGATCCCGACGCGGGCGCTGCTCGCCGGCAAGGTGCTCGGCAACACCGCGCTCGCGATGGGTCAGATCATCGCGTTGGCCGTGATCGCGATCGTCGGACTGATCGTGACCGGGCAGGAGGACGTGCTCAGCGGCATCGGCGCCCCCATCCTCTGGTTCGCGGTGTTCTTCCTGTTCGGCTTCGTGCTGCTCGCGGCGCTCTACGCGGCGGCGGCGGCGATGGTGTCGCGTCAGGAGGACATCGGATCGACGACCATGCCGCTGATGATGCTCGTGATGGCGCCGTACTTCCTCGTGATCTTCTTCAACGACAACCCGCTGGTGCTGACGATCATGTCGTACGTGCCGTTCTCGGCCCCGGTCGCGATGCCGGTGCGGATGTTCGTCGGCGAGGCGCAGTGGTGGGAGGGAGCGCTGTCGCTCGTCATCCTCGTCGCGTCGTGCGTCGCGGCGATCGTCGTCGCGGCGAAGATCTACGAGAACTCGCTGCTGCGAATGGGGTCGCGGGTCAAGCTCGCGGAGGCGCTGCGCGGCTGAGCCGCGGGCCTCGCCGGCCCGCTCGAGAGACCATGACTCCGAATGCGGGGAATATGCATCCGCATGCAAGAGTTATGGTCGACGGACGATGAGGTCCGCGTGACATCCGTTCCCCCCACCGAAAGGCCTCATCCAATGAGCTCCCCTGTCCTCGACCGCACCGCCCAGACCGAACATCCGGTGCTCGACATCCTCGCCGACCGGTGGAGCCCACGCGCCTACGACGC
Source organism: Microbacterium sp. (assembly GCF_032084865.1). Taxonomy (GTDB): domain Bacteria; phylum Actinomycetota; class Actinomycetes; order Actinomycetales; family Microbacteriaceae; genus Microbacterium. The sequence continues at coordinate 18,434 of NZ_DAMDLU010000038.1, read as the reverse complement.
TGACGCTCCGGTCGACGAGGCCAAGCTCGCCTCGGCGCTCGAAGCCGCACGCTGGTCGCCGTCGGCGTACAACTCCCAGCCCTGGCGGTTCATCGTCGCGCGCCGCGGCACCGAACTGCACAGCGGAGTCGTGTCGACTCTGGTGGAGTTCAACCAGGCCTGGGCCGCGCACGCCGCGGTGCTCGTCGTCGCCATCGCCGAGACCGCGTCCGAAGACGGCACGCCCAACACGCACGCGATCTACGACCTGGGCCAGGCTGTGGCGCACCTGTCGGTGCAGGCGCACTCCGATGGTCTTCACGTGCACCAGATGAGCGGCTTCGACCCCGAGAAGGTGCGCGGGCTCGTCGGGCTCGACGCGCGCTTCGCGCCGACCACCGTGGTCGCCGTCGGCGACCTCGGCAGCGCAGACGGCCTGCCCGAGGGCATCCAGCAGGGCGAGACGGCCCCGCGGATGCGTCGTCCGATCGGCGAGACGGTCATCGCCAGCGCCTGACGCCGGAACCTGTCGAGAGCGCCGTCCCCTTCCGGGGCGGCGCTCTCGTCGTCATCGTGGCCGGCATTCGCTGTCGTTCAGGGCGTCTGCGGCGCGCACCAGCGCGAGGTGCGAGAACGCCTGCGGGGTGTTGCCCAGCTGACACCCGGCGATCGGGTCGTACTCCTCAGCGAGCATCCCCACGTCGTTGGTCAGCGAGCAGAGCCGATCCATGAGCTCGACCGCCTCGTCACGGCGCCCGGTGCTCGCGTACTGCTCAACGAGCCAGAACGAGCACGCGAGGAACGGACTCTCCGACCCCGCCAGACCGTCTACACCGCTCTGCGTGCGGTACCGGTGCAGCAGGCCATCGTGCATGAGCGTCTGCTCGATGCGGTCGACCGTCGCGAGCATCCGCTCGTCGTCTGGTCGGCAGTAGCCGACCTCCGGAAGCAGCAGCAGCGACGCATCCACCTCCTCGGTGTCGTAGTGCTGCGTGAAGTGCCCGTCGCGGACCCCACGCGAGTCGATCTCGTCTCGGAGCCGGTCGCGCAGCGACCGCCACGTCTTGACCGCGCCGGGCAGGCCATGGTCCTCGACCGCCCGCACACCGCGGTCGAAAGCCGCCCACATCATCACCCGGGAATGGGTGAACATGCGCGCAGGCCCGCGGATCTCCCAGAGGCCGTGATCCGGATGGTCGATCTGCTCCGCCGCGAATCGCAGCAGGCTGCGCTCGAGCGGCCAGGAGAACGCGCTCTCGACCAGGCCGGCCTTGCGTGCGGCCGACAGGGTCACCAGCACTTCGCCCACCACATCGGCCTGATACTGCGACCACGCACCGTTGCCGACGCGCACCGGCGACGACCCGGCGTAGCCGGGCAGCGCGGTGAGCTCGCGCTCGAACAGATCCCGCTCACCCGCCAGGCCGTACATGATCTGCAGATCCGCCGGATCACCGGCCCCCGCGCGCAGCAGCCACTCGCGCCAGCTGTCGGCGAGTCCGAGGAACCCGTGGTCGAGCAGCGCCTCGAGTGTGAGCGCGGCGTCGCGCAGCCAGACGTAGCGGTAGTCCCAGTTGCGCTCGCCGCCGATCTCCTCGGGCAGCGCCATGGTGGCCGCTGCCGCGATCCCCCCGGTCTCGTGATTGGTGAGAGCGCGCAGGATGAGCAGCGACCGCACCACCTTCTCGTGGTGGGGTCCGGAGTGCTCGATCGTGTCCGCCCAGCTCTGCCACCACTTCTTCGTCGCCTCGAGCACGTCGTCCACGTCGAGCGGGCCGGGTGCCGGACGGTGCGACGGGAACCACGCCAGCTGCAGGGCGCGCACGTCGCCCGCGGCGACGCGCACCTCGCCGCGGTGTTCGTGATCGGCGGCCGTCAGGCGCGCCCCACGCACCACCAGCGCATCTGGGCCCGCCATCGCGACCAGCTGCGGTTCGGCGTCGGTGCCCATCTGCCGCACCCACGGCATGGCACGGGAGTAGTCGAACCGGATGCGCAGGCTCTGCACGAACACCATCTCCCCGGCGACTCCCACGATGCGGCGCACGACATCCGTTCGCCGGATCTGCACGCTCGGGTCAGGATCGATCGGCATGAAGTCGTGCACTTCGGCGACGGCGTCGCCGCTGCGCCAGCGGGTGATCAGCACGAAGGTGTCGCGGTCGTAGTGACGGGTGGCCGTGGCATCCGGATCGTCGGGACGCAGCATCCACCGCCCGTGCGACTCGTCGCCCAGCAGGGCGGCGAAGGTGCTGGGCGAGTCGAGTCGCGGCAGGCACAGCCAATCGATGCTGCCCTCTCGCGACACGAGTGCCGCTGCACGGCAGTTGCTGAGCAGGGCGTAATCCTCGATCGGCGTCACCACATCCGCAGTCTGGCATCGCCGCCCGACCGGCTCCACCCCCCTTGCGCGCGGTTCGGCGGCGACTACCCTCAGTGCCATGTCGACGACCAGAACACTCTTCATCCTCGGCGCGACCGGCGATCTCACCTCGCGCCTGCTGCTGCCCTCGCTCGCGTCTCTGCTCGGCAAGGAGCACAAGCGGCGGGTGATCTTGCGCGGGTCGGGCACCGAGAAGGGGGATGCCGAGACCTGGCGCGCCACGGTCGAGAAGGCGTTCTCCGACTCGCCCCGGGCACTGGATCACGTCGACATCGCCGACTACATCCAGGCCGATGTGACCGATGCGTCGGCCGTGGCATCGCTCGTCGACACCCTCGACCCGCATACCGTGCTCTACTTCGCCCTGCCCCCGGCAGTCACCGCCGCCGCGATCGATGCGATGACCGGCCTGACGCTGCCCGAGGGCACGGTGCTCGCGATGGAGAAGCCGTTCGGGCAGGACGAGGCGACCGCCCGCGAGCTGAACGAGAAGCTGCTCGCCCTGGTTCCCGAGAAGCAGATCTTCCGCGTCGACCACTTCCTCGGCCGGTCCACCCTGCTCAACCTGCTCGGCGTGCGGCTGGCCAACCGCATCTGGGAGCCGGTGTGGTCTGCCGAGCACATCCAGGAGGTGCTGATCCGGTTCGATGAATCCGTCGCCCTCGAGGGACGCGCCCGCTACTACGACAGGGCCGGCGCGATGATCGACATGATCCAGAGCCACCTGCTGCAGGTGCTCGCCCTGCTCGCGATGGACCCGCCCGCCACACTCGGCGAGCGCGATCTGCGCGATGCGAAGGCGGAGGTGCTGCGCGCCACGCACGTGATGCACGACGATCCGGCTCGCTTCTCACGGCGCGCGCAGTACACCGCCGGCGTGCAGCAGCTCGCCGACGGGGGCTCGCGTGAGCTGCCGTCCTACCGCGACGAGGAGGGAGTCGACGACTCGCGACAGACCGAGACGCTCGCCGAGGTCGTCTTCGAGGTGGCCAGCGATCGCTGGGCCGGGGTGCCGTTCACTCTGCGCTCGGGCAAGGCACTCGAGCGCAAGCGCTCGGAGATCATCGTGACGTTCAAGCCGGTGCGGCACGTGCCGCCGGGGCTGAACGGCACACCGGCCGACGGCGGGCGCCTTACGTTCTCGCTCGGTCCGGACGAGATGCACCTGCGGCTGCACATGACGGGCGGCGATGACCCGTTCGCCCTGCGCGACGAGGATCTCGTCGCGGAGCTGGGCGCCGGGCAGCAGCGCTCGTACGAGGAGGTGCTCGACGAGCTGCTCGACGGCGATGTCGCCCTGTCGGTGCGGGCGGATGAGGCCGAGCAGTGCTGGCGGATCATCCAGCCGGTGCGGGATGCCTGGGCTCGCGGCGAGACGCCGCTCGACGAGTACCCCGCCGGCTCCACCGGCCCGTCAGGCTGGCAGACCTCGACGCACGACTGAACTGCGCTGCAGAACGCCGCGAGACTTCACTTCCAGCATGAGACCGGGCGCGCGTGCGCAGGTCTCGTGCCGGAGGTGAAGTCTCGCGGGGATGTCAGGATGTCGAGTGTCAGTGCTCCGGCGCCCGCACGGGAACTTCCTGGCCCTCACGGTCGACGATCTTGCCGTCGACGACGGAGTCGCCGTCCTCGAGCGCGTCGAGGTACTGCACCGGGATGCTGCGCGTGGGCGCCGCGGCCAGGGTGCTGGCCCCCTTCGAGCGGCGAGCGCCGACGTGGTTGAACAGCAGGTTGAGGAAGATCGCGGCGACCGCCGCCGAGCTGATGCCGGAGTGGAAGATCGTGTTGAACCAGTCGGGCATCTGGTCGTAGATCGTGGGCGCGGCGATCGGCAGCATGCCGATGCCGAGCGACGACGCCACGATGATGAGATTCATGTTGCCGCGGTAGTCGACCTTGGCCAGGGTGCGGATGCCGGATGCGGCGACCGAGCCGAACAGCACGATGCCCGCGCCACCCAGCACCGGCGAGGGGATCTCGCCGACCACGCGGCCCAGCACCGGCAGCAGACCGAGGACGACGAGCACCACACCACCGGCGGTGACGACGAAGCGGCTCTTCACACCCGTGATGGCGACCAGACCGACGTTCTGCGCGAACGCCGACTGGGTGAAGGTGCCGAACACGGGCGAGACGGCGCTGGAGAGCATGTCGGCGCGCAGTCCGTCGGCGATGCGCTTCTTGTCGACCTTGGTGCCCACGATCTCGCCCACGGCGAGGATGTCGGCGGTGGTCTCGGTGAGGGTCACGAGGATCACGATGAACATCGAGATGATCGCGGCGATCTCGAACGTCGGCCAGCCGAACGCGAACGGGGTCGGGAAGGCGAAGATGGCACCCTCGCCGACCTGCGAGAAGTCGACGCGTCCGAGGAAGGCGGCGAAGATCGTGCCGGCGACGATGGCGAGCAGGATCGACAGGCGCGAGACGGCCCCGACCGGCACCTTGCTGAGGATCAGCACGAACAGCAGCGTGACGAACGCCAGCAGCAGGTTCTCGGGCGCGCCGAAGTCGGCGGCGTCGGAGTTGCCGCCCATCGCCCAGCGGGCGGCGACCGGCAGCAGGGTGAGGCCGATGGTCGTGATCACGACACCGGTGACGACCGGCGGGAAGAACCGGATCACCATCGCGAAGACCGGGGCGATCAGCAGGCCGATGACGGATGCCGCTATCACCGATCCGAACACCGACGGCAGCCCGCCGCCGTTCGTCACGATCGCGCCCATCGTCGCGACGCCGGCGAACGACACGCCCTGCACGAGCGGCAGCTGCGAGCCGAAGAACGGGATGCCGACGGTCTGCAGGATGGTGGCCAGACCGCCCATGAACAGGCACGACGCGATGAGCACGCCGATCTCGGCGGGGCTCAGGCCCGCGATCTGCCCGATGATCAGCGGCGGGGCGATGATGCCGCCGTACATCGTGAGCACATGCTGGAGCCCGTACCCGAAGGTGGCTCCGATGGACAGGCGCTCGTCTTCGGGGCGGAGGGTTGCCTGTGTCTTCTGTTTCGTCATGTCGACCTCTTCGTCGTGTCGGGTGATCGGTTATCAGGTGGAGGGGTGGTGCCGGATGGAGGAGCGCGTCGCGTCAGCGATCCCGCACGAGCAGGACGCGAACGACGCAGCCGTGGTGTGGCGACCGCGGCGCGCGTCGGCGCTGTCGCCGGTGCGGATGCCGAGCGGCTTCGTCAGCCGGATGCTGCGCTGCGGTGCGGTGCGGTCATGCGGGTGCTCCAGGTCGTGATCAGCGGAGCCAGCTCAGTTCGCCTGTCTGCTGATCCAGGTACTCCGTCTTCGGAGTAGTCCAGATTCAACCACGCAACAACGTGCAGGTCAATAATTTTTTCCGAAGAACGAATGAGTTATTCCACATGTCGAAATACATTTGCGCGTGGAAAAGCCCCGCGGAGCCTTCCGATCCGCCATGCCACCCGCGTCGAAACGCAGGTGAGGATCGGGACGAAGGTTCCGCGGGGCTCGAGCCGGGCCGGGTCGGCCGGATCAGGCGCCGGACGTGTCAGACGCTGGACGACGAGGCGCCGGCCGCCGTGAGCGCCAATCCGCTGCCGTCGGCCGCCACGTCGACGCGCACCGTGTCGCCGTCGCGCACGCCGCCCGAGAGCAGTGCCGTCGCCAGACGGTTCTGCACCTCGGTCTGGATCAGCCGGCGCAGCGGGCGCGCGCCGAACACCGGGTCGTAGCCGCGCTCGGCGAGCCAGGCCCTGGCGTCCGGAGTCACGGCCAGCGTCAGCCGGCGATCGGAGAGCCGACGCTGCAGACCGTCCACCGCCAGCTCGACGATCTGTGCGAGGTCGTCGTGCGAGAGCGCCGAGAACATCACGATGTCGTCGAGACGGTTCAGGAACTCGGGGCGGAACGACTGCCGTACGAGCGCCATCACGGCCTCGCGCTTCTCGTCGGGCGACATGACCGGGTCGATGAGGATGGGCGAGCCGATGTTCGAGGTGAGGATGAGGATGACGTTCGAGAAGTCGACCGTGCGCCCCTGCCCGTCGGTGAGCCGGCCGTCGTCGAGCACCTGCAGCAGCACGTCGAACACCTCGGGATGCGCCTTCTCGATCTCGTCGAGCAGCACGACCGAATAGGGACGCCGGCGAACGGCCTCGGTCAGCTGACCGCCCTGCTCGTAGCCGATGTATCCCGGAGGGGCGCCGACGAGACGCGAGACCGTGTGCTTCTCGCCGTACTCGCTCATGTCGATGCGCACCATCGCGTGCTCGTCATCGAACAGGAACGCGGCGAGCGCCTTGGCCAGCTCGGTCTTGCCGACGCCGGTCGGGCCGAGGAACAGGAACGATCCGGTCGGGCGGCCGGGATCGCTGATGCCGGCGCGCGAGCGCCGCACGGCATCCGACACCGCCTTCACCGCTTCCTTCTGACCGATCAGACGGCGACCCAGTTCGCTCTCGAGATGCAGCAGCTTCTCGCTCTCGCCCTGCAGCAGACGGCCGACCGGGATGCCGGTCCACGCGGCGATCACGGCCGCGATGTCCTCTTCGGTGACCTGCTCGTTGACCATGCGACCCTCATCCGAGACGGCCTGCTCGGCCTGCTCGGCCTCGGCGATCTCGGCGTTCAGGCGCCGGATGGTCTCGTACTCGAGCTTGGACGCCTTCGTGTAGTCGCCCTCGCGCATCGCCAGGTCGCGCTGCGTGGTCGCCTCGTCGAGCCGCTTCTTCAGCTCGCCGACCCGGTTCAGCCCCTGGCGCTCGCGCGCCCAGCGCTCTTCGAGCGCGCCCAGCTCGCTCTCGAGACCCGACATCTGCTCGCGCAGCGCCGCCAGCCGCTCCTTCGACGCGGGATCCTTCTCCCTCTTCAGAGCGAGCTCTTCGAGCTTCATCCGGTCGACCTGGCGCTTGAGCTCGTCGATCTCGACGGGCGACGAGTCGATCTCCATCTTCAGCCGCGACATCGCCTCGTCGATCAGGTCGATCGCCTTGTCGGGCAGCTGCCGGCTCGGCAGGTAGCGGTTCGACAGTGCGGCGGATGCCACGAGCGCGGTGTCCGAGATCGTGACCCCGTGGTGCGCTTCGTACCGGCCCTTGAGTCCGCGCAGGATCGCGACCGTGTCCTCCACGCTCGGCTCGCCGACGTACACCTGCTGGAAGCGGCGCTCGAGCGCGGCATCCTTCTCGATGAACTCGCGGTACTCGTTGAGCGTCGTGGCGCCGATCATGCGCAGCTCACCGCGGGCGAGCATGGGCTTGAGCATGTTGGATGCCGCGACCGACCCCTCACCGCCACCCGCGCCCATGAGCACGTGCAGCTCGTCGATGAAGGTGATGACCTTGCCGTCGGACTCGGTGATCTCCTTCAGCACGCTCTTGAGGCGCTCCTCGAACTGGCCGCGGTACATGGCGCCCGCGACGAGCGCGGAGATGTCGAGCGAGACGAGCTCTTTGTCCTTGAGCGACTCGGCGACGTCTCCTGCGACGATGCGCTGCGCGAGCCCCTCGACGACGGCGGTCTTGCCGACGCCGGGCTCGCCGATGAGCACGGGATTGTTCTTCGTGCGCCGGGTCAGCACCTGGCTCACGCGACGGATCTCGCTGTCGCGGCCGATCACCGGGTCGAGCTTGCCCTGGCGGGCGCGATTCGTGAGATTGATGCCGAACTGCTCGAGGGCGCTCTGCTGCTCTTCAGACTGTGCCGGGTTGGCCATTCGTTCCTCCTGGAGGGAGACTCCTTCAAAGTTGAGTTGGGTCGACTCAAGTTTACGTGCAGGGCAGACGAAGAGCAAGCCGCCCGCCTTGACCGAACGCTGAGCGGCCGATTACACTGACCGACACCGTGAGGATCGTCCTCAACTCAGAGCAGAGAGGGGCCGCGATGCTGCAGTACGTTCTTGTTCACGCAACCGCGCCCGTCGAGAGCTCCACCGCGTGGGGGAACTGGTACGCCCACGGCGCCTGAGCAGCCGCCCACGGAATCGCGCTTCACACCGATTCCGAGGCTTCGTCGTCGGCTCGCCGGAGATCAGCGCGACCCACGCACGACGTCGATGCGATCGCCGGACGCGATCGCGGCGGCGCTCACCCTCGGAATCCCCGCCGGCACGCACGCAGCGTGCGCCAGACGCCGCCGCGTCACACCCGAGGAGAGACACAATGACTGACATCACGGTCACCGTGAACGGGCGCAGCCGCCCGCTCGACGGTGTCGCCACCCACACCACCGCGCTGGACTGGCTGCGCGACCGCGGGCTGCCCGGCAGCAAGGAGGGCTGCGCCGAAGGCGAATGCGGCGCCTGCGCCATGATGATCGCCACCCCCGACGACGACGGCACCACCCGCTGGACGCCGGTCAACGCGTGCCTCGTGCCGGTCTACGCCCTCGACGGGCAGGAGATCGTGACCGCTGAGGGGCTCGGCGGCGTCGAGAACCTGCATCCGGTGCAGCAGAAGCTGGCCGAGGCCGGCGGCTCGCAGTGCGGATACTGCACCCCGGGCTTCGCGTGCAGCATGGCGGCCGAGTACTACCGCCCAGAGCGCGGCACCGACTGCCCTGCCCACGACGGCGAGCAGCAGGATGGCGAGGGACCCGACGACGACGGCCTCGAGGCCGGCCCCAACGGCTTCGATCTGCATGCCCTCAGCGGAAACCTGTGCCGCTGCACCGGCTACCGGCCCATCCGCGACGCCGCCTACTCGCTCGGCTCTCCCGAGCAGGATGACCCGCTGCAGCAGCGCCTGGCGCAGCCCGCGCCCGCAGCCGTCGCGACGGATGCCGAGGTCGCGGGGTCGCGCTTCGTCCGCCCGGCCACCCTCGCCGAGGCCCTGCGTCTGCTCCGCGAGGAGCCGGATGCCCTGATCGTCGCCGGGTCGACGGACTGGGGTGTCGAGGTCAACCTCCGCGGCCGCCGCGCCCCCTTCGTCGTCGCGATCGACCAGCTCGACGAACTGCGCGCACTCACCGTCACCGACGAGATGATCGAGATCGGCGCGGCTCTGCCGCTGTCCGACATCGAACGCCGTCTCGACGGCCGTGTGCCGCTGCTCGCCAAGCTGTTCCCGCAGTTCGCGTCCCGTCTCATCCGCAACCGCGGGACCATCGGAGGCAACCTCGGCACCGGGTCGCCGATCGGCGACACCCCACCCGCGCTGCTCGCCCTGGATGCAAGGCTGGTGCTGGCATCCGCAGACGGCGAGCGCGAGGTGCCGCTGGCCGAGTACTTCACCGGCTATCGGCAGACCGTGCGCGCGAAGGACGAGCTGATCACCGCGGTGCGCATCCCGCTGCCGCTGGCGGAGTACAGCGCGTTCCACAAGATCTCCAAGCGCCGCTTCGACGACATCTCCTCTGTCGCGCTCGGTTTCGCCTTCGACATCACCGGCGGCACCGTCACCTCCGCGCGCATCGGTCTGGGCGGCGTCGCCGCCACCCCGCTGCGCGCCACCGTCACCGAGGAGGCGCTGATCGGCAAGCCGTGGAACATCGCCACGGTCAAAGCGGCATCCGCGGTGCTGCAGTCCGAGGGCACCCCGATGTCCGACCACCGCGCCAGCGGCGACTACCGCGCGCACATGCTGGGCTCCGCCCTGCTGAAGTTCTACAGCCAGACCGTCATCCAGTCGAAGGAGGTGTCGGCATGAGTGCTCTCGCCGACCGCCCGGAGAACCCCGTCGTCGGACAGAGCGCGGTGCACGAGAGTGCGGCGCTGCACGTGACCGGAGCGGCGATGTACACCGACGACATCGCCACGCTGACCGCCGGCGTGCTCACCGCCTGGCCGGTGCAGTCCACCAGCGCGCATGCCCGTGTGAGCATCGACGTCTCGGGAGCGTATGAGGTTCCCGGAGTCGTGCGCGTGCTCACCGCCGACGACGTGCCCGGCCTGAACGACGCCGGCATCCGCAACGACGAGCCGCTCTTCCCGAGCGAGGCGATGTTCTACGGGCACGCACTGGTGTGGGTGCTCGGCGAGACGACCGAGGCCGCGCGTCTCGGGGCCGAGCGGGTGAAGGTCGATTACGACGAGCTCCCGTCGCTGATCACGGTGCATGACGCCATCGAGGCCGGATCGTTCATGGGTACACCGCGCACGGTCGCCCGCGGCGACGCGGCCGCGGGGCTCGCCGCCTCGGCCCACGTCTTCGAGGGCGTCACCGAGTTCGCCGGTCAAGAGCACTTCTACCTCGAGACCCACGCGTCGTTCGCGGTGCGCGACTCCGAGGGGCAGTACTTCATCCAGTGCTCCACCCAGCACCCGACCGAGACGCAGGACCTGGTCTCGCACGTGCTGGGCATCCCCGCCAACGAGATCACCGTGCAGTGCCTGCGCATGGGCGGCGGCTTCGGCGGCAAGGAGATGCAGCCGCACGGCTTCGCCGCCATCGCCGCGCTCGGCGCCAAGCTCACCGGCCGTCCGGTGCGCGTGCGCCTGAACCGCACGCAGGATCTCACGATGACCGGGAAGCGGCATCCGTTCCACATCAGCTGGAAGGTCGGCCTCGACGAGGACGGCATGCTGCAGGCCCTCGATGCCGTACTCACCGCCGACGGAGGCTGGTCGATCGACCTGTCCGAGCCCGTGCTCGGCCGCGCGCTGTGCCACCTCGACAACGCCTACTGGATCCCGAACGTGCACGCCTACGGGCAGATAGCGAAGACCAACAAGCAGTCGAACACCGCGTACCGCGGCTTCGGCGGCCCGCAGGGCGTGTTCCTCATCGAGGACATCCTCGGCCGGATCGCGCCGTCGCTCGGCATCGACCCTCTCGAGCTGCGTCGCCGCAACTTCTACCAGGCGGGTCAGAGCACCCCGTACGGCCAGCCCGTGAAGGATGCCGAGCGGATGCCGACCATCTGGGACCAGCTCGCCGACGAGGCGTCGATCGCGCAGCGGCGGGCCGAGATCGACGCGTTCAACGCCGCGAGCCCCGACGTGAAGCGCGCCATCTCGATGACGCCGATCAAGTTCGGCATCTCGTTCAACTTCGCCGCGTTCAACCAGGCCGGTGCGCTCGTGCACGTCTATAAGGACGGCTCGGTGCTGGTCAACCACGGCGGCACCGAGATGGGCCAGGGCCTGCACACCAAGATGCTGCAGATCGCGGCCACCGCACTGGGCCTCGAGCTGCACCAGGTGCGCCTCGCCCCCACCCGCACCGACAAGGTGCCGAACACGTCGGCCACGGCCGCGTCGTCGGGCGCAGACCTCAATGGCGGCGCCGTGAAGAACGCCTGCGACCAGATCCGCGAGCGCATGGCCGCCGTCGCCGGGCGCCTGCTCGGCGTCGACGAGCGCGACGTGCGCTTCGGCGGCGGCTACGTGACCGGGCTCGGCAAGTCCGACAGGCTGACCTTCGCCGAGGTCGCGAAGGCGGCGTACTTCCAGCGCGTGCAGCTGTTCGCGGCGGGCTATTACCGCACCGCCGGTCTGCACTGGAACCCCGAGACCATGCACGGCTCGCCGTTCAAGTACTTCGCGTACGGCGCGGCGGCCACCGAGGTCGAGATCGATGGCTTCACCGGCGCGTACCGCATCCGCCGCGTCGACATCGTGCACGACGTGGGCGACTCGCTCTCGCCGATGCTCGACATCGGCCAGATCGAGGGCGCGTACGTGCAGGGCATGGGCTGGCTGACTCTGGAGGATCTGCGGTGGGATGTCACCGACGGCCCGCATCGCGGCCGCCTGCAGACCCAGTCGGCGTCGACCTACAAGCTGCCGAGCTTCTCGGAGATGCCCGAGGAGTTCGCCGTTCGCCTGTTCCAGAACGCCCGTGAGGACGGCGCGGTCTACGGCTCGAAGGCCGTCGGCGAGCCGCCGTTCATGCTCGCGTTCAGCGCCCGCGAGGCGCTGCGCGATGCCGTCGCGGCCTTCGGCCCGGCCGGCCACTCGGTCGATCTGGCCTCGCCGGCGACGCCGGAGGCGGTGTACTGGGCGGTCGAGGCCGCCCGCGCGGCACAGGGCGCGGCGGAGCCTGCAGCCGAGCTCGCAGTGGTCTGACATGGTCGACTGGCTGGATGCCCTGCGCGCGCTGCGCGAGAGCCGCACCCCCGCGGTGATCGTGACGCTGGCGATGGTGCGCGGTCACGCGCCCCGCAACGGCGGCGCGAAGATGGTCATCTCGCCCGGCGATCAGTTCGGCACGATCGGTGGCGGCAACCTCGAGGCGACCGCCACCGATCGCGCCCGCGAGATGCTCGCCTCGGGCACGGCCGAGCCCCAGCTGCTGACGCTCACGCTCAGCGACAAGGCGACGACCGAGTACGGCGTGCAGTGCTGCGGAGGAGAGGTGACGATCATGCTCGAACCTGTTCGCGTGGTGCCCTCGGTGGCCGTGTTCGGCATGGGGCACGTGGGCCTGGAGCTCGCGCGCATCCTGTCGCGGCACGAGCTGTCGCTGCATCTCGTCGACTCCCGCGCCGAGATGCTCGACCCCGCGCGTCTCGCGCCGGCCACGACCGATGCCGTGGCGAGCATCCAGCCGCATCACGCGCCGGTGCCCGAGTCGGCCCTGCTGGACATCCCGGCCGGGGCTCATGTGCTCGTGATGACGCACGACCACGTCGAGGATCTCGCGATCGTCGACCAGTCGCTGCGCACACCCGGGCTCGGGTCGGTCGGTCTGATCGGCTCAACCTCGAAGTGGGCGCGGTTCCGCAAGAAGCTGCACGAGCTCGGTCACACCGACGCGGACCTCGCCCGGGTGACGACCCCGATCGGCATCCCGGAGGTGGCGGGCAAGCAGCCCGCCGTCATCGCCGTGAGCGTCGCCGCGCGCATCCTGCAGCTCATCGAGGAGGCGGCGCCGCTGCCGACCGAATGACATTCTGCGGAATGCCGGAATGCACGAAATGCATTTCGGCATTTCGCGATGCACCATTTCAGGAAAAGGAGAATCCGCCCCGCACATGAATGGTGCGCGGGCTCATTTCTGTTCCCGAGAGAAGCACGCCGCGCAACGAGAAAGGCCCCGATCCTCGGAATGAGGATCGGGGCCTTTCCTTTACACTCAGCCTGCGAGCATCGCTTCGATCGGGCCGCGCACGAAATACAGCGCGAAGCCGGCGGCGACGACCCACATCAGCCAGTGCACCTTGCGGGCACGACCGGAGAAGGCGTTCACGAGCGCCCATGAGATGAAGCCCACCCCGATGCCGTTCGCGATCGAGTAGGTCAGCGGCATCGTCACGATGGTGAGGAACGCCGGCAGCGCCACCGCGAACTTCGTGAACTTGATCTCGCGGATCTGCGACATCATCATCGCGCCGACGATCACGAGGGCTGCCGAGCCCACCTCGATCGGCACGACCAGGGTGAGCGGGGTGACGAACATCGACAGCAGGAACAGCACGCCGACGACCAGCGAGGCGAGGCCCGTTCGGGCGCCCTCGCCGATTCCCGAGGCACTGTCGACGTACACGGTGTTCGACGACGTGGAGGTCACACCGCCGGCTACGGCGCCGAAGCCCTCGACGACGAACGCCGAGCGCAGACGCGGGAAGGTGCCGTCCTTGTAGGCGAGCCCGGCGTTCTTCGCGAGGCCGGTCATCGTGCCCATCGCGTCGAAGAAGTTCGAGAAGACGAGCGTGAACACGAGCATCGTGGCCGAGAGCATGCCCACGCGGCCGAAGGCGCCGAACAGGTCGAACTGGCCGATCAGACCGAAGTCGGGGATCGTGATCCACGCGGCCGGCAGCTCGGGGATGGTCATGTGCCAGCCGTTCGGGTCTTCGAAGGAGGGCCCGAGCTTCAGCACGGACTGCGCGATCAGCGCCACCACGGTGCTGACGACGATGCCGATGAGGATGCCACCGGGCACCTTGCGCGCCACGAGGATGCCGATGAGCACCAGGCCGAACACGAAGATCAACGTGGGCACCGAGGTGATCGAGCCGTTGTCGCCGAGCTGCACGGGCGGGCCGCCCGGGGTGCGGTTGACGAAGCCCGAGTCGACGAACCCGATGAAGGCGATGAACAGGCCGATTCCGACGGTGATCGCCGCCTTCAGCGCCTGCGGCACCGCCCTGAAGATGGCGGTGCGGATGCCGGTGGCGCCGAAGAGCACGATCAGCAGGCCGTTGATCACGACCAGACCCATCGCCTCGGGCCAGGTGACCTGGCCGACGACCGAGACGGCGAGGAACGAGTTGATGCCCAGGCCCGCCGCGAGGGCGAACGGCAGCTTCGCGAACACACCGAACAGGATCGTCATCACGCCGGCCGTGAGGCCCGTGGCGGCGCCGATCTGCGCAGCGTCCAGCGCCCCGCCGGACACGTCGGTGACGCCACCGAGGATCAGCGGGTTGAGGATCACGATGTACGCCATGGTCACGAAGGTGACCACGCCGCCGCGGATCTCGCGCGCAACGGTCGACCCGCGCCGGGTGATCTCGAAGAACCGGTCGAATGCGTTCTTGGGTGTGGCGTCGACCGTCGTCGTCGCCCCGGTCGCGAGGGGCGGCAGCTGCGCGTCGCCGCGGGCGAAGTGCCCGGCGGCGTCGTTGCCGACGACCTCCGTGGTGGACGTGTCAGCTGTGGTGGACGTGTCAGCGTCAGCTGACGTGGATCCGTCGGCCCCGGATGGGCGCGCGGAAGGAGGGAAAGGTGAAGACATCATCGGCTCCGAAAAGGGTCGGGGGTCAGTATTCGATGCGAGTGGGCGTGCTGCTCCACTCGGTGAAGGGGGCGACGCGCTGCGCAGGCGGCAGCGCGATGTCGGTCACGGGCATGACGGCCCGGTCGGCTTCGTCGCCCTCGAAGTAGCGGTAGAACGCCGCATCGTCGAAGCCGGCGTCGGCGGCGTCGTTGCGGTCGGCGGCGAAGTACACCCGCTCGATGCGCGCCCACAGCGACGTGGCCAGGCACATCGGGCAGGGCTCGCAGCTCGTGTAGAGCGTCGCTCCCGACAGGTCGAAGGTTCCGAGCCCGCGGCACGCGTTGCGGATCGCCGTGACCTCGGCGTGCGCCGAGGGGTCGAGATCGGCGGTGACGCGGTTGACGCCTTCGAAGACCTGCCCGTCGGCTGTGACGACCACGGCGCCGAACGGTCCGCCCTGATTGCGGACGTTGTCGACGGCGATGCGCACGGCCTCGGCCAGGTACGCGGCGGGATCGGGTGAGACTGTCGGGTCGGTCTGCGATTCGGGTCTGCGTATAGCGCTGCTGTTCATACGAGAGCTTCCTTGCTGTCGTAGCAGTGATACGGCTTATCGAGTCGGATCCGGATGGGATCGTTCTGCGAGATATACGTCGAACCGCTGACTGTTCAATTGAGCCGCATCTCGGATATCGCGGCGGTCCAACAATAGCAACATCATTTGCTCCCGTCCAGACAATTCAGGCGTGCATTTCCGCGGGCGACGACAAAAACACTCCCACGGCAATTCGCACGGGCGTCAGGGGGTCCGCACCCAGGTATCCGGTGCTAGCGTTTCTCGCGAGAGGACGTGATCATGGCGAGCAGGAGAATCGACGGCGACGGCCGTCCGGCCGGCTCGTCGACCGCGCTCACCGACCGGCTCGACCGCCCGCTGCGCGACCTGCGCATCTCGGTGACCGACCGCTGCAACTTCCGCTGCGTCTACTGCATGCCCAAGGAGATCTTCGGGCGCGACTACGCCTTCCTCGACCGCGACGAGCTGCTGAGCTTCGAGGAGATCACCCGCATCGCCACCGTCGCCGCCGCACACGGGGTGCAGAAGCTGCGCCTGACCGGAGGCGAGCCGCTGCTGCGCCGCGGCATCGAGCAGCTCATCGAGCAGCTCGCCGCCATCCGCACGCCCGACGGCCAGCCGCTGGATCTGGCCCTGACCACCAACGGCTCCGCCCTCGTGATGAAGGCCGAGGCGCTGAAGGCCGCGGGCCTGCAGCGCGTGACGGTCTCTGTCGACTCGCTCGACGATGCGCTCTTCCAGCGCATGAACGACGTGCGCTTCCCGGTGAGCCGCGTGCTCGACGGCATCGACGCCGCGCACGCGGCCGGTCTCGGGCCGATCCGGCTCAACATGGTGGTCAAGCGCGGCGTCAACGACGGCGAGATCATCGACATGGCGCGGCACTTCAAGGGAACCCCGTACACCCTGCGTTTCATCGAGTACATGGATGTCGGCAACACGAACGGCTGGTCGCTCGACGAGGTCGTGCCGTCGGCCGAGATCATCGAGCGCGTCGGCGCGGTCTTCCCGCTCGAGCCGGTCGCCCCGACCGTGCACGGCGAGACCGCGAAGCGCTGGCGCTACACCGACGGCAGCGGCGAGATCGGCGTGATCTCCAGCGTGACCAACGCGTTCTGCGGCACCTGCACGCGCGCGCGGATCTCGACCGAGGGAAAGCTGTTCACCTGCCTGTTCGCCTCGCAGGGCCACGACCTGCGGGCGCTCATGCGCGGTGGCGCCGACGACGTCGAGCTGGCAGCGGCCATGGCATCCATCTGGGGCGGACGAGACGACCGCTACTCGGAGATCCGCGCCGGCCTCACCCCGGCGCTGCGCACGCAGCGCAAGCGGATCGAGATGTCGTACATCGGCGGCTGAGCCGCCGCCTCACGCCAGAACGTCGGCGATGACATCCCACACGTCGTCGGCGACCGATCGCTTGGTTCCGGATGCCCGGGCGACCACCGCCCCGCCGTCGCCGATGACGTGCACGGCGTTCTGGGCGGACTCGAACCCGCGGTCCCAGCCGACCTCGTTCACCACGAGCAGGTCGACGCCCTTGCGCTCGCGCTTGCGGCGGGCACGCTCGAGCAGGTCGTCGCCGTCATCCGGGGTCTCGGCGGCGAACGCGACGATCACCTGGCCCGGGTGCCGGCGGGCCGCCAGGTGAGCCACGATGTCTTCGTTCTGCACCAGCTCGATGCTCTCGAGCGGGCCGGACTCCTTGGTGAGCTTGCGGTCGGACACGTCGGCAGGGCGGTAGTCCGCGACGGCGGCGGCCATCACGATCACCGCGGCCTCCTCCGACGCGCGGCGCATCGCGTCGCCGAGTTCGGCTGCGGTGCCGACGTGCTCGAGGCGGATGAGCGGATGCCGTTCGGCATCCGCCAGCACCGCGCCGTCGACGTGCGCGGCGACGAGCAGCACCTCGGCGCCCCGGTCGGCCGCGGCGAGTGCGAGCGCTGTGCCCTGTCGCCCACTGGAGCGATTGCCGAGGAAGCGCACGGGATCGAGCGGCTCACGGGTGCCGCCTGCCGAGACAGCCACGCGCAGGCCGTCGAGGTCTCTCTCCTGCTGGTCGCCGTCGAGCAGGGCGAGCGCCTCGGCCATGATCTGCTCGGGCTCGAGCATCCGTCCCGGTCCGGAATCTCCGCCGGTCAGCTCGCCCTCGCCCGGTCCGAGGATGGCGACGCCCCGGTCGCGCAGCGTGGCGATGTTCGCCTGCGTGGCCCGGTGGCGCCACATCTCGGTGTGCATCGCCGGAGCGATCGCGACCGGGGCGGTGGTGGCGAGCAGGGTGGTGCCGAGCAGATCGTCGGCGAGCCCCGCGGCCATCTTCGCGATCGTGTTCGCCGTCGCGGGTGCGACGATCACGAGCTCTGCTGCCTGTCCCAGGGCGACGTGGCGCACCTGCGCGACGTCCTCGTGAACGCTCGTCGTCACCGGCCTGCGGCTGATCGCCTCCCAGGTGGGCAGGCCGACGAAGCGCAAGGCGTCTGCGGTGGGCACGACGGTGACCTCGTGACCGGCCTTGATCAGCAGGCGCACCAGGTGCACGCTCTTGTACGCGGCGATCCCGCCGGTGACGGCGACGACGA
>NZ_DAMDLU010000038.1:0-250 GCF_032084865.1 Microbacterium sp. | reverse complement strand
CGCGCGAGGCCATGGGCTGCGCCCGGCGGCGCCTGTCGGCGGGCTGTGCCGTGGCGTGCCCCGCTTAGACTCGTGCTCGTGTGCACCGTCGTGATCGATGTCGCCCCGTCCCCCGGTGACGGCGCCCGGCTGCTGGCCGTGCGCGACGAGGACCCGGTTCGTCCGTGGGACGACCTCGGCGAGTGGTGGCCCGACGCGCACCCCGGCGTGATCGGCATCCGCGACCGCCGCGCCGGCGGTGCCTGGCTCG
>NZ_DAMDLU010000037.1:0-21586 GCF_032084865.1 Microbacterium sp. | reverse complement strand
TCGCCCGGCACGGCGACCGGCCCTCCGCGGTGCTGCGCGCCGCCGTCGCCGTCGCGCTCTCCGCCCCCGCGACGGGCCTGGGCGTGCTCATCGCTCTGCTCGCCATGGCCGTCATCGCCGGGGTGTTCCCCGTGACGATCCCGCTGGTCGGCATCTCCCTTCCTCTCGCTGTCGCCGTGCGCCTGATCGACCGCCGTCTCGCCCGGCTTCCGATCGGCCCCGCGCAGCCGACCCTCGACTCCGCCACCCCCAACCCAGACAAGGACATCCTGTGACCAAGGCACGCATCTCCATCGACCGGACCGCGGTCGTCGCTCCGATCGATCGGCGCATCTTCGGCTCGTTCGTCGAGCACCTCGGCCGCTGCGTCTACGACGGCATCTACGAGCCCGGCCACCCCACCGCGAACGAGGACGGCTTCCGTCTCGACGTCGTCGACCTGGTGCGCGAGCTCGGCTCGACCACCATCCGCTACCCCGGCGGCAACTTCGTCTCCGGCTTCCGGTGGGAGGACTCGGTCGGACCGCGCGACAAGCGGCCGGTGCGTCGTGATCTCGCCTGGCACTCGCTCGAGACCAACCAGGTCGGCGTCGACGAGTTCTCGCGCTGGCTCAAGCTCACCGGCTCCGAGCTGATGATGGCCGTCAACCTGGGCACGCGCGGCATCGAGGCGGCGCTCGACCTGCTGGAGTACTGCAACCACCCGTCGGGCACGGCGCTCAGCGATCAGCGCATCGCCAACGGCACCGTCGAACCGCACGACATCCGCATGTGGTGCCTGGGCAACGAGATGGACGGCCCCTGGCAGACCGGTTACATGACAGCCGACGACTACGGCAAGATCGCGGCCCGCACCGCCCAGGCGATGAAGGCGGCCGACCGCACGCTCGAGCTGGTGGTGTGCGGGTCATCGGGTTCCGGCATGCCGACCTTCGGCGACTGGGAGCGCACGGTGCTCGAGCACACCTACGAGCACGTCGACTTCATCTCGTGCCACGCGTACTACCAGGAGCGCGGCGGTGACCTCGCCTCGTACCTCGCGTCGTCCATCGACATGCAGTACTTCATCGAGACAGTCGTCGCCACCGCCGATCACGTGGGGCACAAGCTGAAGTCGAGCAAGAAGATCAAGCTCTCGTTCGACGAGTGGAACATCTGGTACCTCGATGAGCACCGGGAGTCGGACGAGGTGAACGACGAGTGGCGCTACGCGCCGCGCCAGCTGGAGGACGTCTACTCGGTGGCGGATGCCGTGGTGCTCGGCAACCTGCTGATCACGCTGCTGAAGAACCACGACCGCGTCGCGTCGGCCTCGCTCGCGCAGCTCGTGAACGTGATCGCCCCGATCATGACCGAGCCGGGCGGCGACGCGTGGCGGCAGACCACCTTCTTCCCCTTCTCGATCACGTCGCGTCTGGCGAAGGGCGAGGTGATCGCGCCTCGCATCGAGGTCGGGACCTACGACACCGCCGTCTACGGTCAGGCGCCCCTGGTCGACTCGGTGGTCACCGTCGATGAGGGCTCCGCGGCCGTGTTCCTCGTCAACCGCAGCCAGACCGAGTCGATCGAGGTGAGCATCGCCGTGGACGGGCTGGGCATCACGACCATCGACGAGGCCGTCACGCTGTGGGACGACGACGTGTACGCGAAGAACACGCTCGCCGAGCAGGACCGGGTCGGGCTGAAGGTCCTCGAGGGCGCGGTGATCCGCGACGGCGTGCTCACCGTCACCCTGCCGCCGGTCTCGTGGTCGGCGCTGTCGCTGTCGTGACCCGGAACCTGCGCCCGGTCGGCGCCGCCGCTGCTCTGATCGCAGCGGCGGCGCTCGCCGGGTGCGCGCCGGCGAGCGCCGTCGCACCCGTGCTGACCGGCGACGTGTTCGTGCACGACCCGGCCTACGTGCAGGTCGGCGACGATCGCTTCGTCTACTCGACGGGCAACGGTCAGATCGCCGACGGGAACATCCAGATCCGCCGTTCCGACGACGGCGTCGACTGGGAGTATGCGGGCGAGGTGTGGGACGAGAAGCCGGCGTGGCTCGACGACGCGGTGCCCGGTGTCGACAACCTCTGGGCGCCCGAGCTCTACCAGCACGACGGCACCTGGTACCTCTACTACTCGGTGTCGACGTTCGGCAGCGGCGACTCGGTCATCGCCCTGGCGACGAACACGACCCTCGACCCCGACGATCCCGACTTCGAGTGGGTCGACCGCGGTGAGGTCATCGCGTCGGAGGGAACCGACTTCAACGCGATCGACGCCGGCATCGTCGAAGACGCGGACGGCACACCGTGGATGTCGTTCGGGTCGTTCTCATCGGGCATCCGGATGGTCGAACTCGAGTGGCCCAGCGGCCTGCGCGCGGACTCCGCCGCGCCGCTTCGCCTCGCCGATCGCGGTCTCGTCGAGAACGCGATCGAGGCGCCGTACATCGTCGCGCGCGACGGCTGGTTCTACCTGTTCGTCTCGCGCGGATTCTGCTGCCGGGGAGTGGACAGCACGTACGAGATCGTCGTCGGGCGGTCGAAGGACGTCGCTGGCCCCTACCTGGATGCCGACGGGACCTCGCTGCTCGACGACGGCGGCACGGTCG
Organism: Microbacterium sp.; assembly: GCF_032084865.1. Classification (GTDB taxonomy): domain Bacteria; phylum Actinomycetota; class Actinomycetes; order Actinomycetales; family Microbacteriaceae; genus Microbacterium. The sequence goes on along the minus strand of NZ_DAMDLU010000037.1, from coordinate 18,993 downwards.
TGCTCTCCGGCGACGGCGCCGATCGCATCGGGCCGGGCGGACAGTCGGTGTTCGGCGACACGCTGGCGTTCCACTACTACGACGGTGCGGCCGACGGCGTCCCCACGCTCGGCCTGCTGCCCCTGCAGTGGCAGGACGGCTGGCCGAGGGCGAGCTGGTGAGCGGGCGGGCATCCGGGCGTCACGCCGCGGCCGGCCCGATGCCGCCACCGTGGGATCATGACGGCATGAGCACCGAGCGCAATTGGGCAGGGAACGTCGTCTACGGGGCGGCTGGGCTCGTTCATCCCGGATCGATCGACGAGGTGCGCACGGCGCTCGCCTCGAGCGAGCGGGTGCGGATGCTGGGCACCAGGCACTCGTTCAACGACATCGCCGACACCGATGGAGTGCTCATCGCGCTCGACCGGATGCCGCGTGTCGTCGAGGTCAGCGACGCGCGTGACGCTGTGCGCGTCAGCGGCGCACTGCGCTACGGCGACCTCGCGCCTCAGCTGGAAGCCTCCGGTCTCGCGCTCGCCAACCTCGCCTCGCTGCCGCACATCTCGATCGCCGGCGCTGTGGCCACCGGCACGCACGGATCGGGCGACCGCTCCGGTTCGCTCGCGACCGCGGTGCGGGCGCTCACGATCGTGAGCGCCGACGGCGAGGTGCACGAACTGCGCCGCGGTGACCGCGACTTCGACGGCGCCGTCGTCTCGCTCGGTGCGCTCGGCGCCGTGATCGACCTCACGCTCGACGTGGAGCCCACGTACGCCGTCGCGCAGCACGTCTACGAGGGGCCGAACTGGGACGCGATCCTCGCCGACCTCGACGCGGTCACGGGCGCCGGCACCAGCGTGAGCATCTTCTCGACCTGGCAGCGCACCGACGCCGCCGATCAGCTGTGGGTGAAGCAGCGTCAGCCCGACGACCGCGTCGACCAGCGCGCGGCCGTCGCCGCATCGCTCGGGGCGGTGCCTGCCGCGGGCAAGCGTCACCCGATCCTCGGCGCCGATCCGCGGGCGTGCAGCGAGCAGGGCGGTGTTGCGGGGGAGTGGTTCGAGCGGCTGCCGCACTTCCGGCTCGCGTTCACCCCGTCAGCCGGCGTCGAGCTGCAGAGCGAGTACCTCGTGCCGCGTCACGATGCGATCGATGCGATCGAGGCAGTTCGCGGGCTGGCGTCGCGCATCGCGCCGCTGCTGCTCGTGAACGAGATCCGCACGGTGCGAGCCGACGAGTTGTGGTTGAGCTCGTCGTTCGAGACGGATGCCGTCGGCATCCACTTCACGTGGCGACCCGACGAGTCCGCGGTGCGGGCGCTGCTGCCGACGCTCGAGGCCGCTCTGCCGCGTTCGGCGCGGCCGCACTGGGGCAAGATCTCGACCCTCGACGCGGCCGAGGTCCGCGCGCGCTTCCCGCGCTGGGACGACTTCGCGGCGCTCGCCGCGTCGTACGACCCGGAGCGACGACTCGTGAACCGGCGCCTGGAGCTGCTCGGCCTCTGAGAAGACACAGCTGACGGGCCTCTTGTGCTCGTCGTTCTGATACCGGTAACATCCGAACAGCTGAACGTATGCCGTGGCGTCCGTCGTATCTCGAGGAGGAGACACTCACCCCACCGAACCCGGTGGCGCGGCCCAGCTGAGCGCGGCGTCGCCGCGGGCCCCGGACGGGGCCGATCGTCCCATACCGCCGTCGTCGGCGTGCACTCGCGGCATCTTCGATACCGCTGCTCGAGTGCGCCTGCGCTCGAGCGCGCTCTCGAACGGCTGAAGCATCAGAAGGAGCTCGTACACGTGAGTAGATATGACAACGTCTTGCGCCGCCGGCGCCGGTCGACACGGCGCATCGCCGCGCTGGTCGGGGTGACGGCGCTGGTCGCCTCCTCGGCGGCCGCCGTGAGCCAGGCCGCTGTGGCGGCACCGCTCGCGGTGCCGATGGCTGCCACCGCCGAGGTGCCTCCGATGCCAGGCAACCTGCTGCCCGACGGTCGCTTCGCCGACAGCATGACCGGGTGGACCACAACCCGCGGCGGCACCCTGGCACTGACCGACGACGCCGCCAGCGGTACGCATGCGCTCGCGATCTCGCAGCGTCAGAACACGCAGTCCGGCCCGTTCGCCGACGTCACGGGCAGACTGCAGACCGGTGCCACCTACCGCATGACCGGAAAGCTGAAGTACACCGACGGCGCAGCGACGCAGCGGTTCAACTTCACGTTCTGTCCGACCAACTTCAACGGCTGCGCCGACTACGGCACCACCTTCACCAAGGGCGAGTGGGGTACCTTCACGCAGCAGTTCACCGCCGAGGCCACACACGCTGCGGCCAATTGGTTCTTCGTCGAGACGCCGTGGGGATCGAACGCCCTGCAGGACTTCGCCGTCGACGAGATCTCGCTGGTGAAGATCGCCGACGCCCCGGCGCAGCCCGCCTTCACCAGCCTCGAGAAGGTGCAGGCGAAGCCGCTCACCGACCACAACCCGCTGGTCGGTCACAAGTTCGGAGCCGACCCCCACCACCTCGTCTACAACGGCCGGCTCTACATCTACTCGACCGATGACACCCAGCAGTACGAGGCGAACAGCAAGGACGCCAACGGCCTGCCCACGCAGTCGAACGGCTACGGTGCGATCACGCGCCTGAACGTCATGTCGACCAGCGACATGGTGAACTGGGTCGATCACGGCGCAGTGCCGATCGCTCGCGAGGGAGGCGCCGCTCCCTGGGCGCGCAATTCCTGGGCACCCGCCGCGATCGAGAAGGACGGCAAGGTCTACCTGTACTTCTGCGACAGCGGCACCGGAACCGCCGTCGTCGTCGGAGGGTCGCCGCTCGGACCATGGACCGATCCGCTCGGCAAGAAGATCATCCCCGACACCGTCGACCGCGACTACATCGCCTCGGGCGGCTTCCCCGCGGGCATGTGGCTGTTCGACCCCGAGGTCTTCATCGACGACGACGGTCAGGCATACCTGTACTTCGGCGGCAACTCGCAGATCGGCACCGCGCCGAACGTGCAGGGCCCGCAGAACCCGAAGTCGACCCGTGTGGTCAAGCTGAAGGACGACATGGTCACCCTCGACGGCGACCCCGTCGAGATCGACGGCCCCGGCATGTTCGAGGCATCCAGCATGTTCAAGCGCGATGGCAAGTACTACTACTCGTACTCATCGAACTTCCAGGTCAAGGAGGAGCCGGGCAAGTACCCGAAGACCGGCGCGATCGCCTACATGATGACCGACGACCCGATGGACCTGCCGGCGTCGAAGTACGCGGGTGAGGCGTTCCTGAACCAGGCGACGTTCTTCGGGGCGGGCAATGGCGGCAACAACCACTCCGACATGTTCACCTTCAAGGGCGAGACGTACTTCACGTACCACGCTCAGACCCGCGGAGCCGCATGGGCGGCCGCGCTCGGCACGCCGGGTTCGACGCAGGGCTACCGCTCGGTGCACATCGACAAGCTCGAGTTCAACGCGGACGGCACCATCAAGCCGGTCGTCGGAACCCGTGCCGGCGTGAAGCAGGTCGAGGCGTTCAACCCCTACCGCACCTTCGAGGCCGAGACGCTCGCGTGGCAGCTCGGTGTGAAGACCACGAAGACGGAAGCCGCCTCGGTCGAGTTTCCCGAGCACAACGGCGGGGGCAACATGGTGCTCTCGAGCATCGACGACGGTGACTTCGCCGGAATCGCCGGCGTCGACTTCGGCGCCGGTGCCAAGAGCGTCTCGGCACGCGTGAAGCCGCTCGTCGCCGGTGGCAGCATCCAGGTGCGCCTCGACAACGTCGACGGACCGGTGGTCGCCACCGTCCCCGTCGACGGCGCTGCGGGAGCCTGGACGACCGTCCAGGCCGACGTGACCGGAGCGACCGGAAAGCACGATGTGTTCTTCGTATTCGCCGCGCCCGAAGGTGCAGCCGCCGACACTGACCTCGTCGAAGTCGACAACTGGGCCTTCACCGCAGCCCCCGCGGCGGTGCTCGACCTGGATGTGACGGCGTCGTCGCGCTGCGTCGCGGGCAAGGCGCAGCTGGTGGTCTCGGTGAAGAACGCCGATGCTGCGGCAGCCGATGTCACGGTGACCACGGCGTTCGGTGAGAAGAAGGTCTCGCTCGCCGGCGGGGCGACCACGTCCGCGGCGTTCGCGACGCGCACCGCATCGCTCGCCGCGGGGCAGGCGCAGGTGACCGGCTCAGCCGGTGAACTCGACTACTCCGCATCCACCCCCTACCCGGCGAAGAGCTGCGGCTAGCAGCCTCAGTCGCCGAGTGCAGTGAAAGACGGCCGGCGGGTGCCCACCGGGCATCCGCCGACCTTTCCGTCTCCGCAGTTCGATCCGATCTCATCGCAAGGAGAGAGATGACCACTTTCAACAAGGCCGCGCCGAAGCTCGTCGCGCTGGCCACCGCCAGTCTGCTGGCGACGATGGGGATGCTGGTACCCCAGGGCGCGGCGCAGGCCGCATCCGGATGGGATCCGGCGTCCTCGTACACATCCACAGATGCGGGCGACGGCACCTACTCGGTGCCGGGCCTCAACGCCGATGTGCCTGACGTCAGCGTCGAGCGGGTGCCGGCGTCTGAGAACTCCGAAGGCCGCGACGTCTACTACATGATCAGCACGACCATGCAGCTCAGCCCCGGTGCCCCGATCATGAAGTCGTACGACCTCGTGAACTGGGAGATCGTCAACTACGTCTACGACCGCATCGACATCAGCGACTCCGCCTCGCTGCGCAATGGCGCCAACTCGTATGGTCAGGGACAGTGGGCGTCGTCGCTGCGGTACCACGGCGGCACGTACTACGTGCTGGTCAACTCGCTGAATCTCGGTGGAGCCTTCATCTACCGCACCGACGACATCGAGAACGGAGCGTGGGAGCGCACACCCCTCGGGCGCAGCCTGCACGACCCGTCGCTGTTCTTCGACGATGCCGACGGCGGCACGCCGTACATCATCTACGGCGGCGTCAACGCGGCGCGTCTGAACTCCACCCTGACGGCGATCGAGCAGGACTACGCCAACATCATCCCGCGCGCCGACTATGCGAGCGAGCCGTACGTCGGCAGCAGCGGCCTGTTCGAGGGCGCCCAGATCTTCTACATCGACGGCTACTACTACGTGGTGATGATCACCTGGCCGGCGAGCGGCCGTCAGGTGGCGATGTTCCGCTCGAAGGAGCTGCTCGGACGCCTCGCCACGACGCCGGCACCGTACGAGTCGCGTGGTGTGCTGAACTCGAACGGGTTCGCTCAGGGCAGCCTGGTGCCGGTGAAGGACGACGCCGGAAAGGAGACCTGGCACGGATTCTTCTTCCGCGACACGTTCCCCATCGGTCGCATTCCGGCGCTCATCCCCGCAAAGTGGAGCGACGGCTGGCCGACCTTCGGCGACAACGGCGCGGTCGCGGTGAGCGGATCTTTCGCGAAGCCGATCCGCCTCTCGCCCGAGCAGGAGCGCTTCGAACGGCAGAAGAGCATCGTCGCATCCGACGATTTTCGCAACGACGCGCCTCACCGCGCCTATCAGGACCAGAGCTGGACGATCCCCGAGGCGCCGCAGCTCGACGACTCGCTCATCGGCGTCGAGCTGCTCAGCAACCCCGGCGCCGAGGCCGGCACGAGCGGCTGGATCGTGAACGACACGGCCACGCTGTCGAGCACGACGACCGCCCACTCCGGCACGTCGGCCATCGCGGTCACCGCCCGATCGACGACGGGCTCCGGCCCGGCTCAGGTCATCACCGGCAAGCTGCAGCACGGCGTGAGCTACGACGTGTCGGCATGGGTGCGCTACGACGACCCGGCGAGCCCGGCCACGAAGCCGTTCTACATCACGGCCCGGTACGGCGGCGCGTCGACCACGTTCACCAACCTCACCAGCGGCACGTCGATCACGCGCGGTCAGTGGGGCAAGGTGAGCGGCTCGTTCACGGTGCCGAAGAGCCAGTCGCTGAATGATGTGCGCATCTTCGTCGAGACACCGTGGACCGCCAACCCGGCGGCATCGCCGAAGGAGCATCTGATGGACTTCTCCGTCGACGACGCCTCGCTCGTGGGTCGTCCGGTCACGATCGACAGGCCGAACGCCGCGGAGATCGCGCCGAACGGCTCGAACCTCGACGAGACCTGGCAGTGGAACCACGCGCCTGACAACCGATACTGGTCGCTGACCGATCGCAACGGGTGGCTGCGCCTGACCAACGGCAAGGTGGTCACCGGCGCCTACACGCACCGCAACGGCGGTGAGCTGGCGTGGCTCGAAGAGGCGCGCAACATGCTTTCGCAGCGCACGTTCGGGCCGCGCGAGTCGGCCGAGACCAAGCTCGACGTCTCGGGCATGAAGAACGGCGATGTGGCCGGTCTCGCGGCCTTCAACCGCGACTTCTCGTACGTCGCCGTCAAGCGCGTCGACGGCGTCAACACGGTCGGAGTCGTTCACCGCGGCCAGCCCTTCGCGACGACCTTCGACCAGGCCGCCGTCGAGAGCTTCCTTCCCGGTCGCACGGCCGCCGTGGGTGACGCGAAGGAGGTGCACCTGAAGGCGGACCTCGATTTCGCGAGTTCGGCGGGCAGGCTCTACACGACGTTCTCGTACAGCCTCGACGGCCTCACGTGGACGAAGCTGGGTGACCCGGTGGGGCCGCTCAGCCTCGACGGCGGGCTCACGCACTTCATGGGTCATCGCATCGGCCTGTTCTCCTATGCCACGCAGCAGACCGGCGGACATGTCGATGTCGACCACTTCCTGCTGAGCAGCACGCTGAGCGCCCAGAACCGGCCGCTCGACAAGAGCGCGCTCGATGCGGCGATCGCGCACGCGGCGACTCTGCGGGCTGACGAGTACCCGTCCGAGGCATGGGCGAGCATGCGTGATGCGCTCGCGCAGGCTCAGGCGACGACGTCGGCGACAGTCGGAACCCAGAACCAGATCGACGCCCCCGAGCGGACCCTCAGCTATGAGCTCGCCCGCCTCGGCACCCTTCGGGCGCCCGCGGCGGTGCTCGACCTGGATGTGACGGCGTCGTCGCGCTGCGTCGCGGGCAAGGCGCAGCTGGTGGTCTCGGTGAAGAACGCCGATGCTGCGGCAGCCGATGTCACGGTGACCACGGCGTTCGGTGAGAAGAAGGTCTCGCTCGCCGGCGGGGCGACCACGTCCGCGGCGTTCGCGACGCGCACCGCATCGCTCGCCGCGGGGCAGGCGCAGGTGACCGGCTCAGCCGGTGAACTCGACTACTCCGCATCCACCCCCTACCCGGCGAAGAGCTGCGGCTAGCTCTGCGCTATGAGTCACGCGGGCGCCTTCCCCTCTGAAGGCGCCCGCGTCGCGTTCACTACTGTCCTTGTCGTCACTGACGTCGTCCGCGCCCAGGCGCGGAACCCTTGGATGGCCGCGGGTGGGGCCTTGGGAATGTTACCGGCCACATTGGCGGAAATACAGGCTTTGATCGAAACGTGACGGATTGAGATCTTGGCGCTGGTGCAAGGATCGAGCGCTGTGCTAGGTTCCTGGTTACCGGTAACAGACCGGTGTCACCACTGCGCTCCGTTTGGGGGAGCGCGCTGGGCAAGGGCGCCCACGCAGTTCCTGCCCGATGCCCGAGATGCGAACTCGACAGCCGACCGGCTGATCGTCGATTCGGCGCGGTACCCGCCGGCCGAGGAACTGGAGAAAGCAAATGATGAACAAGGGCAACGCCGCACGCTGCGCGGTCGGAATCCTGGGCGGACTGCTGCTCGCCGGCGTCGGCACCGGTGCCTTCGCGCAGTACCCCGATGCCGACGGCACCGGCGACGTCGACGTCAAGGTCGACATCGCCCCGACCGAGAACGGCGCGCTGAGCCTCACGGTCGCCGGCACCGAGACCACCCTGACCGAAGGTGGCACCACGGCGACCTACCGCCAGTTCTCGGGCGCGCTGCCGAACGTCACCGTCACCGACACGCGCGAGGACGTCCCGGCCGGCGTGTACTGGTACGTGACCGGTCAGGCGAGTGCGTTCGAGGGGGCGGCCGGTCAGCCGGACATCACGGCAGACCACCTCGGCTGGGCCCCGAAGGTCCTCACGCCGAACGACGGCGAGGTCACCGAGGGCGACACGGTCGGCACCTCGATCGACGGCGGCGCGAACGGCGTCGGCCTCGTCGACCAGGAGCTGCTCGCGCTCGCGCTGGACTCCGACGAGGCGCAGGCCACCTCCGGTCAGTGGACTGCGAACGCGGAGCTCGTGCTCAAGACCACGACCGACGTCGCGCCGGGCGCCTACACGTCGACGCTGACGCTGTCGCTCTTCGAAGACGCGTTCTGATCCCTCCTCTCTGCCGGTGACACCATGACCACTCCCCGCTCCGTCCCGCTCGCGCTGTGCGCCGCCGCCCTCGCGGCAGCGCTCGGTCTGCTCGCGATGCCCGCGGCGGGCGCTGCCGAGGGCTCGCCGAAGGATGCGGTGTCGTGGTCGGTGTCACCGGCCGACGAGACCGGCGAAGACGGCCGGGTCTCGATCCAGCACGAACTCGACCCCGGTGAGAGCCTTCAGGAGCATGTCGTGGTCCGCAACCTCGGTGCGGGCGATGTCGTGTTCTCGCTCTCGGCGGCCGACGGCTACTACACCGACGCAGGCCGCTTCGACATGCTGCGATCCGACCAGGAGTCGGTCGATGCCGGCTCGTGGATCACCCTCCCCGAAGACGTCGAGATCGGGGCCGGTGAATCGGCCGTCGTGCCGTTCACGATCACCGTTCCCGATGACGCCGAGCCGGGTGACCACGCGGCTGGGGTCGCAGCATCCGTCCTCTCGGTGAAGTCCGAGGGTGCGAAGGCGAACGGTGTCGGAGTCGAGAGCCGCGTTGGGGTCAAGGTGATCACGCGCGTCGCAGGCGAGGTCGTGCCCGCGTTCGCGGTGCAGGACGTGCGCGCCGATCACCACGTCGATCCCAGCCCGTTCCTGCCCGGGTCGGTGACCGTCTCATTCGATGTCGAGAACACGGGCAACGTCCGGATGGATGCGGCAGGCCAGCTGCAGATCGCGAATCGGACGATTGCGTTCCCCGCCGACGGCGAGCGCGCTCAAGTGCTGCTGCCCGGGGAGCGCCGATCGTTCACCCTCGAGGTCGACGACGTGTGGCCGCTGTTCCTGCTCACCGGCGACCTGATGGTCGCGCCGGTCGCCTCATCACTCGCTGGCGACGAGCTCGCGGTCGACGTCGCGGTCGCATCCCTCGTCATCTGGGCGATGCCCTGGCCACAGCTGCTGCTGGTCGTCGGCATCGCGCTGATCGTGCTCGCGTTGGCCTGGAATCGCATCCGCGCTCGCCGACGCACAGACCACCTCATCTCGCAGGCCCACGAGCGCGGCCGCCAAGAGGCCCTTGACGAAGCGCGCCGAGAGAAAGTGACCAGATGACGTTCGCACTGAACCTGATCCCTGATCATGACCCGGCAGTGGGAGACGCCGGAGGCGTGCATATCCACGTGAACATCACGGCCGTGCCCACCGCTCCGCCAGGTGATGGTCTCGCCGTCACGGGGGGCGAGCTTCCCGCGCTGCTCATGGCAGCTGCAGTGATGCTGATCCTGAGCAGCGCGGCCATGCTCAGGATCCGATCTCGACGCTCCTCCTGACGAAGCGCCGGCCGCAGCAGCGTCATCGCGCACCGAGCTCGCGGTGAGATCCGGAGAGGAGCCCCCGATCGCATATCGTTGTACCGTTCAGGGCGGCGAGGCGAGGGGGATCCATGGCCGGCGAGTCCCCATCTGCGGGCGGGTCGCGCAAGCCGAGCATCTACGACGTCGCCGATCGCGCGGGTGTCTCGCACATGACCGTCTCGAGGGTGCTCAACGGACATCCGAATATCCGCGCCTCCACGCGGGACAGGGTGATGAAGGCGATCGATGAGATGAGCTTCACCCGCAGCTCGATCGCGCGCGCTCTCGCGACAAACCGAACGATGCGAATCGGCGCCATCATCGACAACCCTGGCTTCTTCGGACCGAACAGCGTGCTGCGGGCCATCGAGGTCGCCGCGAGAGAGAGCGGCTACGCCGTCAGCAGCTTCTCGGTTGGCGACGACGAGGATCGCCGGGTGGATACCGGGGTGGCGGAGCTCACCGCCCAGGGCGTCGACGCACTGTGCGTGATCGCTCCGCGTGCGTCGTCGCTCGACCTGCTCCGGCAGCAGTCGGTCGGGCTGCCGACACTGGTCGTCAAGGAGGAGCCCGACGAGCAGATGCACTCGGTGTCCGTCGATCAGCGCGCAGGCGCGGCGGCGGCCGTTCGGCATCTGATCGAATTGGGGCACCGCAGCATCCTGCATGTCGCCGGGCCGCCTGACTGGTTCGACGCGAAGGCGCGCACGGAGGCGTGGCGTGCGGCACTGGCTGAGGCTGGGCTGCCCATCGTCGAGCCGATGATCGGCGACTGGTCGTCGGATTCAGGCTACGCATTCGGGCAGACACTCGAGCTGGGCGACGCGACGGCAGTGTTCGTCGCCAACGACCAGATGGCACTCGGATTGATGCACGGGTTCGCCGAACGAGGCATCCGTGTGCCTGACGACGTCAGCGTCGTCGGCTTCGACGATGCGCCGGATGCCAGGCACTACCTCCCGCCACTCACGACGGTTCGTCAGGACTTCGCTCTGCTCGGCAGGGTGGTGATCGGCGAGCTGCTCGCCGCGATCGAAGGGGCGGAGACCGAGGCACGCGAGCTGATCCAGCCCGTGCTGAAGCTGCGCGCCTCGACGGCTCCGCCCCGCTCCTGATCGGGGCGCCCTCGCGATTGCCAGGGCTATCTGTGCTCGGTAACATCGTCCGGGGACGAGACCGACGGAGGTGCGAATGCCCAGTGTCGGTTCCGACAAACGCGGGATCCGGCAGGTTGCGGACCTCGCGGGCGTCTCACACATGACCGTGTCGCGGGTGCTGAACGATCACCCCAACATCAAGCCCGACACCCGACGGCGCGTCCTGCAGGCTATCGAAGAGCTCGATTACCGGCCCAACCTGGTCGCCAGAGCGCTCGCTACGCAACGCACCCAGCGCATCGGTGTCATCATCGAGAGCGTCGTGTCGTTCGGGCCGAGCAGCATTCTCCGTGCGGTCGAGATGGCGGCTCGCAGCTCGGACTATTCGGTCACGGCGGTCGCGCTGCACGACGGTGACACGATGACGCCGCAGGATGCGGTCGACAACCTCGTCACCCAGGGCGTCGACGCACTGTGCGTCATCGCGCCCCGTTCGTCATCGGTCGCGGCGCTGCGACGCATCTCGTTGAATGTGCCGCTGCTCGTGGTGAAGGCGGACGCCGATCCCACCTTCCTGACCGTGTCGATCGACCAGCACGCCGGAACCTCGCTCGTGGTCGACCACCTCGTCGCTCTCGGCCATCGCGACATCCTGCACGTCGCGGGGCCGCTCGACTGGCTCGACGCCCGTGCTCGCGAACGCGCTTTCCACGCCCGGGCGAAATCGTGGGGGATCCGCGAGCGGCCGATCGTCGTCGGCGACTGGACGGCGGACTTCGCCTACGACTTCGCCAAAGGGCTGACGCGTCTGCCCGACTACACGGCCGTGTTCGTCGCGAATGACGACATGGCCATCGGCCTGGTCCACGGCCTGCACGATCAGGGCTTCGAGGTGCCGAAGGATCTCAGCGTGGTGGGATTCGACGATGTTCCGCTCGCTCGGCACTTCCTGCCGCCGCTCACAACCGTGCGCCAGGACTTCGCCTCGCTCGGCGCCGCCGTCGTCGAGATGCTGCGGGCGGCTCTCGAGGAGCGCGAGCTGCCGCAGCTCACCCGCATCCCCACCGAACTCGTCGCCCGCGAGTCCAGCGCCGCCCCGAGGGTGGTGCGCTGATGGCGGAGCCCGTGGTCGAGCTCACCGGCATCCGGGTGGAGTTCCCCGACGTCGTCGCTCTCGACGACGTCGACTTCCGGCTGTTCCCCGGTGAGGTGCACGCGCTGATGGGTGAGAACGGCGCCGGCAAATCGACGCTGATCGGCGTGCTCACCGGCACGATCACGCCGGTGGCGGGCACGGTCGTCGTGGCCGGGGAGGAGCGTCGCTTCTCAGGCGTGGCGGACGCCCGGGCCGCCGGCGTAGCCACGGTGTTCCAGGAGGCACAGCTCGGTCCGACCATGAGCGTCGCCGAGAACGTCATGCTCGGCCGCGAGCGTCGGGGACGGCTCGGCATCGACTGGCGTCGCACGCGAGCGGACGCCGCCGACGCGCTCGCCCGGCTCGGGCTCGACGAGATGGAGCCACGCACGCCGATGGCGCTGCTGTCGCCCGCGCAGAAGCAGCTCGTCGCACTCGCGCGTTCGGTCGTCGACGACCCCCGCATCCTCGTGCTCGACGAGCCGACATCGAGCCTGGATCAAGCCGAGGTCGAGACGCTCATGCGGGTGATCCGCGGTCTCCGTGATCGCGGCGTGGCGATTCTGTTCGTCTCGCACTTCCTCGAGCAGGCGTTCGCCATCAGCGACCGGATGACGGTGCTGCGCGGCGGCTCGCGGGTGGCGGAGACCCCGACCCGCGAACTCGAGCGGGCCGACCTCATCTCGCAGATGCTCGGCAAAGACCTCAAGGCGTTGCGGGCACTGGGATCAGAACGCAAGGCGCATCACTACGCCGCCGACGGCGAGCCGGCGCTGCGAGCGACCGGCATCGGCCGCAGAGGCGAGCTCGACCCGATGAACGTCGAGGTGCACCGAGGCGAGATCGTGGGTCTCGCCGGCCTGCGAGGATCCGGCCGCACGGAGCTCGCCTCGCTGCTGAGCGGCTCGCTGCGGGCGGACAGCGGTCAGACGAGCGTCAACGGCGATCGCGTGCAGCTGCGCAGCCCATCGTCGGCGCTGCGCCGCCGGATCGCGGTGTCGCCAGAGAACCGGCGGGTCGATGGAATCATCGGTGACCTGACCGCCCGAGACAACATCGTGCTGTCGTTGCAGGCGATGCGCGGCTGGGCCCGGCCACTGTCGCCCGCCGAGACCGAGGCCCTCGCCGACACGTACGTGGAGACCCTTCACCTCGACCCGTCTGACCTGTCGCGCCCGGCGAAGCTCCTCTCAGGCGGGACTCAGCAGAAGCTGCTGCTGGCGCGGGCGCTCGCCACCAGGCCGCATGTGCTGATCCTCGACGAGCCGACCCGCGGCATCGACATCGCCGCCAAGCTCGACATCCAGCGCCGCGTGAGCCAGCTCGCAGGCGACGGTGTCGGCGTGGTGTTCATCTCGGCCGAGTTGGAGGAGGTCGTTCGCCTGAGCGACCGCATCGTGGTGCTCAAGGACCGCGAGAAGCTCGGGGAGGTCAGCAATGGCCCCGGCGTCACGGTCGACAGCATCGTGGAGATGATCGCCGCCGAGGTGCATACGCACGACGCGTGAGGTGTGTCCGGTAACAACGAATTGATCACGAAGCAGATCAACTTTGAGGCCGACGCTTGTGTTCCAAAAAATGTTCCCGGTAACATGAACGGCACGGCGCACCACGTCGTCTTGTTGATCACACCCGGACCGGCCAGGTCCACCCCGGGCAGCGCCCCGGTCTCTCAAGGAGGAGAACTATGTCTGCAAAGAAGCACATCCGCGCGGTACTCGGCTTTGCGGCCGTCGGTGCGCTCGCGCTCGGCCTGACCGCCTGCGGCGGCGCCGACGAGAACGGCACGTCCGACGGCGGCGCATCCGGCGAGCTCGTCGAGGTCGGCTTCGTGGCGGTCGGCCCCGAGGGCGGCTGGCGTCAGGCGAACGAGCAGAACATCAAGGACACGTTCACCGAGGATGCGGGCTACAAGCTCAGCTACGCGCCCGCCGCCAACCTCGACCAGAAGTCGCAGATCGACAGCTTCACGGCGTTCGTCGACCAGGGCGTCGACGTCATCCTGCTCTCGGCCACCGAGGCCACGGGCTGGGAGGACTCCCTGAAGCTCGCGCAGGAGGCCGAGATCCCGGTCATCCTGCTCGACCGCGGCATCGAGCCCGAGGACGACAGCCTCTACGTCACGCGCATCGCGCCCGACAACATCGAGGTCGCCAAGGAGGTAGGCGAGTGGGCTGCCTCGGCCTTCCCCGACGGCGGCAACTACGTCGTGCTCGAGGGTCCGGCCGGTGTCGGCGTGGTCAACGAGCGCAACGAGGGCTTCGAAGCGGGCCTCGGCGACTCCGCGCTGAACAAGGTCGACGCGCAGACCGCGAACTGGTCGACCGAAGAGGGCAAGAGCGTGCTCGAGACGATGCTCAAGGCCAACGGCAACGACATCCAGTTCGTCTTCGCGCAGAACGACGAGATGGGCCTCGGCGCCGCGCAGGCCGCGGAAGAGGCGGGCCTCGTCGTCGGCCAGGACATCAAGATCGCCACGATCGACGGCACCAAGAACGCCATCCAGGCGCTCGCAGACGGAAAGCTCAGCTACGTGCACGAGTACAACCCGCTCTTCGGCGAGACCGCTCTGGACGTCGTGAAGAAGGCACTCGACGGCGAGGACGTGGACTCGTACATCATCGTCCCCAGCGAGGCCTTCGACTCGGCCGACGCGGCCAAGGCCGTGCTCGCCGACCGCAAGTACTGATCGGAGAGCCGGGTGGCGCGCAGCGCGCCACCCGGCATCCGTCACCACAGACTGAGAGACAGCGATGACCGAAGAACTGCCCATCGTGCAGATGCGCGGCATCTCGATCGAGTTCCCGGGTGTGAAAGCCCTGGACGACGTCGAGTTCCGGCTCTTCCCCGGCGAGGTGCACGCCCTGATGGGCGAGAACGGCGCGGGCAAGTCCACCCTCATCAAGGCGCTCACCGGCGTCTACCGGATCGACTCCGGCTCGATCGTGGTCGCAGGCCAGGAACGGCAGTTCAGCGGCACCGGCGACGCGCAGAGCGCGGGGATCTCGACGGTGTACCAGGAGGTGAACCTGGCGCCCAACCTCAGCATCGGCGAGAACGTCATGCTCGGCCACGAGATCCGCGGGCCGTTCGGAGTGGACTGGCGCGCGACGCATCGCGCGGCCACCGAGGCGCTCGGCAGGCTGGGACTGTCGCACCTCGACACCCACAAGCCGCTCTCCACCCTCTCGATCGCCGTGCAGCAGCTCGTCGCGATCAGTCGTGCGATGGCGGTCAAGGCCAAGGTGCTCATCCTCGACGAGCCGACCTCCAGCCTCGACGCGGCCGAGGTCGAGGGCCTGTTCACCGTGATGCGCACGCTGCGCGATCAGGGAGTCGCGATCCTCTTCGTGTCGCACTTCCTCGACCAGATCTACGCCATCAGCGACCGCCTCACGGTGCTGCGCAACGGACGGTACGAGGGCGAGTACCTCACGCGCGACCTGAACCGCCACGCGCTGATCTCGAAGATGATCGGCAAGGACCTCGACGCGCTCACATCGCTCGGCGGCAACCGCCGCACCGAAGCGCGCCATGCCGACGAGAAGCCGCTGCTGTCGGCATCCGGCATCGCCCGCCGCGGCTCCGTCGAGCCGACCGACCTCGACATCCGCCCCGGTGAGGTGGTCGGCTTCGCCGGCCTGCTCGGCTCGGGTCGCACCGAACTCGCCCGCCTGCTCTACGGCGCCGACCGGGCCGACCAGGGCGCCATCCAGCTGCACGGTCGCGACATCGAGCTCCGCTCGCCCGCGGACGGACTCGACGCGCGCATCGCGTTCTCGACCGAGAACCGGCGCGACGAGGGAATCATCGGCGACCTCACCGTGCGCGAGAACATCATCCTGGCCGTGCAGGCCGAGCGCGGGTGGGCTCGACCGCTGCCGCGGAAGGAGCAGGATGCCATCGTCGAGAAGTACATCGCCGAGCTGAACGTGCGTCCCGCAGATCCGAACCGCATGATCAAGAATCTCTCCGGCGGCAACCAGCAGAAGGTGCTGCTCGGGCGGTGGCTCGCCACCAAGCCAGAGCTGCTGATCCTCGACGAGCCGACCCGCGGAATCGACGTGGGCGCGAAAGCCGAGATCCAGGAGGCCGTCGCCGCTCTCGCGGAGGACGGGGTGGCGGTCGTGTTCGTCTCGTCGGAGCTGGAGGAGGTCGTCCGCCTCTCCGAGCGCATCGTCGTGCTGAAGGATCACGAGAAGATTGGGGAGATCCAGAACGGCCCCGAGGTCAACGCCCAGCAGATCGTGGACGTCATCGCCGCGCACGGAACCGACGTCGCGGCTGCCACACTCGACGAGGCCGAGGGCACCCTGCCCGACAGTATCCCCGCATCGACCGCAGAGGAGGGGGCGCGATGAAGAACGCGACCACCGTCTGGCGAGACCTGATCCACAAGCCGTTCTTCTGGGGCATCATCGCGATCGTCGCGCTGCTGCTGCTGAACGTGCTGAAGGATCCCGGCTATCTCGCCCTGACCGTCAACCCGAACAACGGCCACCTCGTGGGCAACGTGATCGACATCCTGCGCCAGGCCGCGCCGATCATGATGATCGCCATCGGCATGTCGCTCGTGATCGCCACGGCGGGCATCGACCTGTCGGTCGGCTCGCTCATGGCGGTCGCCGGGGCCGTGTCGATGGAGTTCCTGCGCAGCACCGACGGCACCTCGGCCGGCTCCGCCCTGGCGGCGGTCGGGCTGTCGCTGGCGATCACCGCGCTGCTGGGTGCCGTGAACGGCGTGCTCGTCGCCTACGTCGGGCTGCAGCCGTTCATCGCCACACTCGTGCTGATGCTCGCCGGGCGCGGAATCGCGAAGGTCATCACCGGCGGCCAGAACACCGCGGCCAGCAACGACACCTACCGCTGGATCGCCAACGGCTACGTCGTCGGCATCCCCGTCGTGTTCCTGCTCGCCGTCGCGATCGTGATCGCCGTCGCCTGGGTGGTGCGCCGCAGCGCCCTGGGACTGATGATCGAGGCGATCGGCATCAACCCGCGAGCCAGCCGCATGGCGGGCATCAAGCCGAAGGGCCTGCTGCTGACCGCGTACATCCTCAGCGGCGTCCTCGCCGGCATCGCCGGCGTGATGTCGGTGGGCAGCGTGATGACCGTCGACATCTCGCGCACCGGCTATCAGCTCGAGCTCGACGCGATCCTCGCCGTCGTCATCGGCGGGGCATCCCTGATGGGCGGGAAGTTCTCGCTCTCGGGCGCGTTCGTCGGCGCCCTGCTCATCGCCACCCTCGACAAGACGGTGCTGTTCCTCGGGGTCTCGTCGTCGGCGACCCCCGCCTTCAAGGCGACGGTGATCATCGTCATCTGCCTGCTGCAGTCCGAGCGCGTGCGCGCCTGGTTCCGGCGCCGCCGCACCTCGGCTCCCACCGCGAGTGCCGAGACGTCCGAGATGAAGGAGGTGGCGGCATGACCACCATGACCGCGACACCCGAAGCGCCCTCCCGCGCGAGCCTCGCCGCGCGTGTGGGTCGCACGATCACCGCGAACCCGTCGATTCTGCCGACCGTCGCCTCGGTCGTCATCTTCGTCGCCATGATCGTCTACGGCGAGATCGCCTACGGGCGCATCGTGCAGGCGAGCACCCTGTCGAACCTGCTCATCAACAACGCGCACCTGATCGTGCTGGCCGTCGCGCTGACCTTCGTGATCCTCACCGGCGGCATCGACCTGTCGGTCGGGTCGATCATCGCGTTCTCGTCGGTCGCCGGCGTCATGCTCGCCGGTGCCGGGTGGCATCCGCTGCTCGTGGTGGTGGCCATGATCGCCATGGGCTCGGCATTCGGGCTGTGCTCGGGACTGCTCATCAGGTACTTCAACGTGCAGCCGTTCATCGCGACGCTCGCGATGATGTTCCTCGGCCGCGGCCTGGCCTCCCTGCTGAGCACGAAGCCTCAGCGCCTCGCCGAGGACTCCCCGATCCGCTGGATCGGCGAGAAGATCAAGGTCATCGACGGACCGAAGGTCAACGACCTCACCATCACGCCTGCGGTGATCGTCGCCGTCGTCGTGGTCGCCGCCGCGTTCTTCGTGCTGCACCGCACCCGGACCGGTCGCACCGTGTACGCGATCGGAGGATCCGAGAGCTCCGCGCTGCTGATGGGCCTGCCCGTGCACCGCAGCAAGGTTCTGGTGTACGTGATCAGCGGCACGCTCGCCGGCGTCGCTGCCGTGCTCTACACGGCGCGCCTGGGCACGGCTCAGAACATCACCGGCATCGGGTGGGAGCTCGACGCGATCGCCGCAGCCGTCATCGGCGGCACGGTGCTCACCGGCGCGTACGGATACGTGCTCGGCTCGGTGGTCGGTGCGCTCGTGCTCGGACTGATGACCGTGCTGATCACCCGCGACGGCGGCATCCCGCCCGAGATGACCACGATCATCACCGGCGGCATCCTGCTCGTCTTCGTCCTGCTGCAGCGCGCGGTGATCCGCAAGAAGGAATGAGAGATCTGAGCCGCGAGGGCCGCCCTCTGGGGCGGATGTCGGCGCAACGGACGGTTGTCGGCAGAATCGGGAGATCCGCGCCGGCATCCGTCCACCGTGCCGACATCCGTTCGGGGGAGGAGTTCGCCGGCCGAGCCGTACACTCGGGACGGTGAGCGACGTGGATGCGATGGGCAGGCGGCCGGTCGGCGTCCGCGAGGTCGCCGCTCGTGCCGGTGTCTCCCGCCAGACGGTGTCGCGGGTGCTCAACGAGCATCCGGAGGTCGCCGCAGACACCCGCGAGCGCGTGCTCGCCGCGATGGCCGAGCTCGGCTATCGCGTCAACAATGCGGCCAGGGCACTCGGCACCCGGCGCTCGCGCACACTCGGCGTGCTGGCATCCGACGCGCTGCAGTACGGCCCGTCACGCAGCCTGGCGGCGATCGAGGCGAGGGCTCGCGGTGCCGGGTACTGGGTCAGTGCGGCCTTCGCGGATGCCGGTGACGCGGCCGCGGTGGTCGCCGCGGTGCAGCACCTCGTGTCGCAGGGCGTCGAGGGCATCGTCGTCGTCGCCCCGCACGCGCGGACGCAGGACGCGCTGGATGCCCTGCAGATCGGCGTGCCGATCGTCACGCTGCACGCCTCGGGGCGAGGCATGCGAGGGCTCTCGGTCGACCAGGCGGCCGGCGC